>JAVTWO010000001.1:0-21712 GCA_032229765.1 Phycisphaerales bacterium
CGCAGGGTTGGGCGCTCGGCATCATCTTTGAGTCGGCGCACGATCGGGTCGGCTTCGAGCGCGGGGATGTGGCGACGGATCGCCAGTTCCGCGTTGGAAGCGATCGACGCGTCGTAGGCGCGGAGGTTGAGCCGAGCGATCACACCGGACTGACAGCCGGCGAAGACGGTCTTGCCATCGGGCGAGTTGGTGACGCAGGGGACCTCACCCTTGCCCAGATCGAAGCCCAGCAGCAGCGTGCCGGTGGTTGGGTCCCAGACGCGAACGCCGCCGTCGTCGCCTCCCGAAATCAGCAGCGATGAATCGCGGCTGAAGGCAAGCCCCGCGACGACGATCTGGTGGCCCGACTGCCCGCCGCGACGTTTCTGGGTCTTCGCGTCGAAGATCTCGACATACGCCGAGAACGTACCGGCGGCGATCATCGAACCGTCGGGGCTGACCGTCACGGCCCAAGGCTCGGCGGAGGTTTCCAGCAGGCCTGTACGTTCCCAGTTGGACGTGTCGTAGATGATGATGCCCTTTCGGCTGCCTCCTGTGTAGAGGGTCTTGCCGTCGGGGCTGAAGGCAGCGGAGCGTGGGTAGCCGTCGAAACCCGTCAGTTCGGTGATGATCTTGCGGGTCTTGATGTTCCAGAGGCGGATGCGTCGGTCGAAGTGAACGGAGGCGAGGATCGATGAATCGGGGCTGAAGGCGAGGCCGTAGACCTCGCCGGCGCGATCGGCGCTGAGTGTCGCGATCTGTTCGAGGTTGACGGGGTTGAGCAGATGGACGGATCCGTCGGCGAAGCCGGCGGCGGCGAGTGCGCCGTCGGGGCTGAAGACGCACGCACGTGAGCGCGTCGGTGCACGCCCGGGGATGGTTGGAAGCGTGAAGGAGGCGATGCGGTCGGCACCGGCGTGGTCGTGCAGCAGGACGCGCCCGTCGGCGCTGGAAGTGAGCACGCGGCGCGCGTCAGGGCTGACATCCAGCGCGAAGACCCAGCTTGTGTGCGGGGAGGCGAGGGTGATGTGCGAGAGGGCGGTGTTCCAGAGTCGCAGGCTGCCGTCGTCTTGAAGCGAGACGACCTCACCCGGGTTTGAACCCGGGGCGATGCGGAGCATGCGGGCGAAACCGAAGCCGCGGTCGAGCGAGTTGGCGGGCGATTGCAGGTCGATCACGCGGAGGGACATGGTGCTGCCGACGTAGAGCAGCGAGGCATCGGGCGAGTAGTACATCGTCCGCGGGTCGCCCTTGGAGAGTTTGTGCGAGGCGAGCGGCTTCAGGTCCGCGGAGCGGAAGATCTCCGCCACTCGGCCCTGACCGGTTACGGCGATCTGCGAGCCGTCGGGGCTGAAGCACAGGACCGTCACGGCCTGTCCGACGGCTTCTGAACGCCTGATCAGCGTGCCGTCGGTGGTCTTCCAGAGTGCGAAGGTCTGATCGGCGGCGGCGGTGGCGAGCGTGCTGCCGTCGGGGCTGAAGCACATCGAGAAGACCGGCAGCGGGTGGGCGTTCCACTGGGCGGTCATCGCGCCGGTATCGAGGCTCCACAAACGGGTCTGAAGGTCCGGGCCGCTGGTTGCGAGCGTTCTGCCCGAGGGTGAAACCGCCAGGTGGGTGATCCCGCGTTCGCTGGCCTTGATGGACCCGGCGCGGACAAGCCGCTTGCCGGCGACTTCCCAGAGGAGCACGCTGCCGTCGCCGTAGGACGAGGCGATGGTGGTCGGGGAAGTGAAGACCACGGCATAGCCCTGCACGGGGCGGGTGTTGACGGTGTACGCCTCGCTGGTGGCGATGATGGAGCCGTCGTCGGTGGAGCAGAGGACCAGTTCACCCCTTCGCCCCAGGACCGCGGCGAGCTTCAGCGAGGGGCTGACGTCCATCGCCACCAGGCCGGGCTGCACGTTGACCATCCACCGCGAGGGGAAGCGTGAGTAGAGCTCCCACAGCGCCCACCAGGCTTGCGTCGACGATGGGTTGCGAGCAAGCTGAGGCCAGAGCATGCTCTCGGCGACGGCGCCGTTGCCGGCGAGGGCTTCCAGTCGCCCGCGCTCGATGATGCTGGCGTCCAGTCGCTCGGTGAGCTGCGTGTTCAGCTCGCCCACGCGCTGACGCTGCTCGTCGGCCTGTCGGCGCTGCACTTCGGCGCTCTCGCGGGCGGACTTTTCCGCCTGCTTCGCCTGCGATTCGCTGTCGGCGAGGTTTCGGTACTCCAGCGCCTGGTTCCAGGCGTAGAGCGCAAAGAAGACCAGGCCCGCGAGCAATGAGAACGCGAGCGCGCTGGCGACTCGGTGACGGCGGATCTGCTTGCCCAGGACATAAAACGCCGAGTCGCGCTTGGCGACGATCGGCTCACCCGCGAGGTATCGGCGGATGTCCTCGGCAAGGGCGGCGGCGGACTGATACCGCCGGGCTTTGTCCTTCTCCATCGCCTTGTTGATGATCGTCTCGACGTCGCCGCGGAGGTGGCGGTTGATCGTGCTGAGCTTGCGCGGGGCTTCGTCGCGGATCACGCGGGCCGCCTCGGGGATCGACCTGTCCGCAAGGTCGTGCGGCAGCTTGCCCGTCAGCAGTTCGTACATCACCACGCCCAGCGCGTAGACATCTGTGCGGGTATCGATCTGATCGGGCCTGCCCGAGACCTGCTCGGGGCTCATGTAAGGCAGCGTGCCCACGAGTTGCCCGACGCTGGTCTGCAGCGTGGTTGCGTAGAGGTCGGAATCGGTTGCGCGGGCGACTCCGAAGTCGAGGACTTTCGCCAGACCTGAGGTGTCGACGAGGATGTTGCCGGGCTTCAGGTCGCGGTGGATGACCCCGCGCTGGTGGGCGTGCTCAACCGAGGCGCAGACCTGAAGCATGAGCTTCAAGCGGTCGGCGGTGCTCAGCGAGCGCTCGTCGCTGTATTTGTTGATGGGCGGGCCCGAGACGAGCTCCATGGCGAAGAAGGGCTGAGGGCCGTTGCCGTAGTCCGCGGTGCCCGCTTCGTAGATCTGCGCGATGCCGGGGTGTTGCAGTCGCCCGAGCAGGTCGGCCTCGTGCTCCATTCGGCGCAGCAGTTGGCGCGAGGCGTACCCGGGGCGGATGACCTTCAGTGCCACCGTTCGGCGTGGGCGGTCCTGCTCACCGATATAGACCGCGCCCATGCCACCCGCGCCCAGCACGCCGGTGATGCGGTAGTGCCCGATGCGCCCGCCGGGGGGGATCGTCACGGGCTCGGTCTCGGTCAGCGAGCGCAGGCCCATCAGGAGGCTCTGCCCGACGGGCGCGGGCTGGTCGAGCAAGCCCGGCGGGCCGTCGTGACACTTCAAAAGGCCAAGCACTTCGTCTCGCAGCGAAAGGTCCGACCCGCAGCGGTCGTTCAGCAGCGCCTGGCGCTGGTCGGGTTTGACCTCCAGCGCGCTGAGAAAGATCTCCTCGACCAGTCGTTGACGTTCCGGAGTCACCGCGGGGCTCCGCCCTGACCCTCGGAGCCGAGCGCGCCGATCTCTCTGTGGAGCCATGCGCGGGCGAAGGCCCATTCGTTCTTCACGGTGGCGGGTGAGAGGCCCAAGCTCGCGGCCGTCTCTTCGATCGAGAGCCCCGCGAAGTAGCGGAGCATCACCACGTCGCACTTTCGCCGGTCGTAGGCCTCGAGCTTTTCGAGGACCGAGTCGAGGGCGACGAGCTGTTCGTCGGACTGCTCGCTGTCGGCGCTGACGACGTCGAGTTGATCGCCGAACTCCACGCGCTTGCGGTCGCCGCCGCGTTTGATGCGGTTGCGCGAGCGGGCGCGTTCGACGAGGATGCGTCGCATGGCGCGGGCGGCGGCGCCGAAGAAGTGCCCACGTCCGTCCCACTTCACGTCCGCCGACCCGAGCAGACGCAGGTACGCCTCGTGAACAAGGGCGGTGGGCTGGAGGGTTTGCCCGGCGGGCTCGTGGGCCATGCGGGCGTGGGCGAGCTTGCGGAGCTCCTGATAGACCAGCGGGAGGAGTTCCTCCGCGGCGCGCGAGTCACCACCCGCGGCGGCGTTGAGCAACTGGGTCACTTCATGTCGGGCGGGTGTTTCCATTCGTGGGCGCAATCACGAAACCGAACCAACGTCTCAAACGCTCGTCCGACCGAACCGTTGTCGGATGAAGGTCTCGGCGGGAGGTGGGCTGTCTCCCGCCGAGAGGCCTTCGGCCGCCGGGCGTTTTCGTTCGTCGATTCAAGGTGAAGTGTAAGGACGAACCGTCGTCGTGCCACGCCTGTTCGGGACATAGGCGGGTCATTTCCTCTTCACGACGACCGAGAATGGGTCAAGAAGTCGCACCCCTGGGCACATCAGGGTGTGCGGCCGTCTTTCGGCGTGTCAATTCGTCCGGCGGTTGAACGGAGCCTCAGTATGAACATGGTGTGCCGATTGGTCGGTGACGTGCGGTCGTTGCCGATCGCTTTGGCGTGCGTCATGGCGGTGTGCATCGCGTCGAAGACCATGGGTGGACCATTGACGCCGCCGGGCGGCGCGGTGGTTTCCACCGGGCGAACGCTGAGTGAGATCGAGCCGCGGACACCCGTCGGCGACACCACCACGCCCGGCAGCGCGACCGCACGGTTCGTGATCTCTTCGCCGGGGAGCTACTACCTCACCGCGGACGTGGTCGCGGAGGCGAACAAGTCGGGGATCCAGATCAACGCGGACCACGTGACGCTTGATTTGAACGGGTTTCAGATCCGCTGCACTGGGCCGAACACCATCGGCGAGGGGCTCGACACCATTTCGACGCGCAAGGCGATCAGCGTCCGCAACGGCACGATCCGGGGGTTCGGTTACGCCACCAGCCCGCTGCGCTGGGAGCAGTGCACGTTCGAGAATCTGACCATCATGGACCACTCCGCCGGCGGGCTGGAGGGGAACTTCTTCGCCTGCACGTTCCGCAACATCCGCGTGACGGCCAGCACGGGCGAGGTGGGCATCGGGCACTGCACCAACTGCGTGATCGAGCATTGCACCGTCGTGGGCGCGTTCCAGGGCATCGACGCCGGTCATGGCAGCGTCGTGCGAGCCTGCGCGGTGACCAACGCCACCACCGGGATCAACGCGTACAACCACTCCGTGATCGAATCATGCGTGGTGTCGAACTGTCAATCGGGCATCGACGTGGCGGGGGGGAGCATCGTTCGTGATTGCGTCGTGTCGCAGTGCAGCACGGCCGGGATTCGATTCAAAGACGCCGGGCGGATCAGCGGCTGCAGCGTGCGTTCGTGCGCGGTGGGCGTGCTGGTGAACACCGGCGCTCAAGGACGAACGACGATCGCCGATAACGCGATCTCGCTGTGCCCGGTTGGCATCCGCATCCAGCCGGCACCGAACTGGAGCGCGCCGACCGCGTGCGTGGTCATCCGCAACACGATCACCGCGGCATCGACGCAGACCTTCGACATCGCCGCAGGGAACGCGGTGGCTCCGCTGCTGACGCCTGCGGAGATGGTCACCGCGACCAATCCGTTCGCGAACGTTCGCGATTGAACTGTGCGCGGGTTGAACGTGCGAATCGGCTCGAACTCGGTGGGTTGAGGAGGTTCGGGGGGTTTGCGCGGGCTCGGCGCGGTCGTTTCGATGTGGTGCTCTCGGTGTCTGCAAGTCACCCCCGCGTCGGCGACATCAAGTCAAAGGTCAACCGTTGGCGCTCTCAGCAGACGCGAACGGACCGGCCGACACGTTGCGCTTTGTCGCATTGATCCGAGCGTCCGTTTGATTCCCGCAGGAGCATTGACATGATCAGATCGAATGACCGTTTCCACTGGCGTCGTTGCTTGACGCTGTTCATCGCGTGCGCTCTCGGCGTTCATGTCGCCGCCTTCGCCGGTCCGCTCGCCCCGCCCGCGGGCGCGCCGACATCCACCGGCAAATCCACGCAGGAGCTCTTCAACAAGCTCACGACGATCGAAACGCTCATCGAGCCGGGCGAGGCCCGCATCCCCATCAACGAGTTCACCGCGCCGCCCTCGAACAGCGCGCCGGGGGTGAATGCCGCGGTGCACCGCATCTCCCAGCCCGGGTCGTACTACCTCACCGGCAACCTCAGCGTCCCGTCGGGAAAGTCGGGCATCATGATCGCCAGCGGCGACGTGACCATCGACCTGAACGGCTACAGCATCGTCGGCTCTCCCGGCTCGTTCTACGGCGTCCAGTTCGCCAGCACCAGCATCGCCTACAACAACATCACCGTCCGCAACGGGATCATCCGCTCCTGCGGCAACTCGGGGATGCACCTCTTCTCCAACGTGTCCGCCGGCGCGTTGATTGAGAACATCATCGCCAGCAACAACGCGTCATACGGGATTCACGTACCCGACGAGTCGCGCGTCATCAACTGCTCCGCCATCGCCAACAACAGCACCGGTTTCCAGATCGGCAATAGCCGCGGCGGCGTGGTCATCAACTGCATCGCTTCGAACAACGGGGCCGATGGGTTCTACGCCGTCTCCAGGACGGTCTTCTCCAACTGCCGAGCACGACAGAACACCGGGCGCGGAATACTCGCAGGTTTGTCGGCCAGCATCACCGGATGCACCGTCGCGGAGAACATCGGCGGGGGGATCTTTGCCAACTCTGGCTCGGTCGTGCGCGAGAACGTCGTCACGAACAGCGGTGCTATGGGGATCGAAGTCGCCGAGGACTCCTTCGTCAGCGAGAACGCCGTGGTGACCAGCGCCTCCGACGGCATCAAGGCCGGGAGCAGCAGCCGGGTTGTGAACAACAACGTGGTCGAAAGCGGGCTCAACGCAAGCACCTACGCGATCAACATCGCGGGCAGCTCGTGCCGGGTCGAAGGCAACACCATCTCCGAAAGCTCGCGAGGCGTGCGCGTTCAGGGCATCGGCTCGATGATCGTCCGCAACTCGGTTTGCCTGCCCAACGCCGTCACCACCACCGCGTGGACGATCGCCGCCGGGAACCGCTACGGCCCGATCATCGATCTGAAATCCCTCCCTCAGGCCGGTGCGGCTTCGGGCGGCTCCGCCACCAGCACCATGACGACCACCGACCCGAACGCCAACTTCACGCACTGATCACCACCGACTCGGAAAGTTGAGCCGGGCCGCTTTGGTTCGTCGCATGAAGCTTCGTCCACTCGTGCCTTTCTCCACGGCAAGGCACACCTTGTCTTCGAATCACGCCGAAATCCGCGTGTCCTCGACGACTTGCTCAACGCGATGACGGTCAAACCGTCACCGCTCGTTGTGCGGCCGGGGAACGCTTCCCCCCGTTGCTCTGCGGTCAGCATTTCCATCGAAATCGCCGCCCCCCGGGCCAACTTCGTCAACTGACCCCGTCCGTTCCCCTTTTCACGCCCCTTCGGTCGATATCAGAAACCGATCCGCGGCCCCCCGATTCAGCGAAGACCTTGACCCCTCGGACGTGACCTTTCCTGCCTCGTTCGGCCTGTGTCACCCACGCCCTTCCGGGCTTTTCCCGATCTTTCTTCTCGCATGTTCCCACGTTTGTGATAGGATTTTGACCATGAACCTCCGATCAGATCGTCTTGCCCTGCTCGCCATCGCCGCCGCATGCCTCGGCACGGGCACAACCGCCCTCGCTCAAAGCAACGTCAACGCCGGCAACAAGTTCGCTTGGGGCGAGAACATCGGGTGGATCAACTTCCGCGACGCCAACGCCGCTACTCAGGGCGTCCGCTTCAACAAAACCCTCGGCAACTACTTCTCAGGCTTCGCCTGGGGCGAAAACGTCGGCTGGATCAACTTCGGCGACGGCACCCCCGCCAACGGCACCGCCTATGCCAACACCACCGGCGCTGACTTCGGCGTGAACTACGACCCCGTCACCGACAAAGTCACCGGACTCGCCTGGGGCGAGAACATCGGCTGGATCAACTTCACCCTTCCCACCCTCCCCGCGAACCAGCAGCCCACTTTCGACTCCGCCGACAAGCGCCTCCGCGGCTACGCCTGGGGTGAAAATGTCGGCTGGATCAACCTCGACGTCGCCGTGGGCGGGCAGTTCGTCGCCTTCGACTACCGCTGCTCCCCCGCTGACATCGGCTGCGACGACGGCGTGGCGCTCATCGACGCCCCCGCCTGCACCAACAACGGCGTCAACGAAGGCGACTACAACGCCTTCTTCGCCGCCGACGGTTTCTTCTTCCAGGCCGGTCTCGGGCCCGCCGCCGTCGGCTTGAGCTGCGATATCGCCGACGACGCGGGCGATCCCCTCCCGCCCTTCGGTGTCGGCAACACCAACAACGGCGTCAACGAGGGCGATTACAACTGCTTCTTCAACTTCCTCTTCCTGGGCTGCCTCTAAACCAGCCTCCGACCACTCGTGACAGGTCGAGAACTCGACCGCCTTGTCGAGTGTTTGTCAGGAATAGTCCGTAAGGACCGAATAACCCTTTTCTACCCACCATCACCCCGCCGCCCCCCTCGGCGGGGTGTTTTTTTTTCGGTTCTCCGGGGAAGTCCGCATTTGGACACGGTATCACCCGGTTCATCAGCAGAAATACCCATCTTGAACCCCCGGATGTTGGCGAAAACGCGAACGTTTACACAAAGCCCCTTGCGTTAGGGGACGATTCATTTACTCTTGTATCTGGAGAAGCCCGTCATTTATCGGGTTCTCCCTCATCGTGGTTCCCAGTACCGGGGTTCCAGCCATGGTGAGGCGCCTCTGAGCGGAGGCCAGGTCTTGGCGCGCGTTGCGTCGAGTGCCGTCGGGGTTTCCTTTCTGCAAGGAAAGCACATGTTCATGACATCGGTTCGAAAGACTGTCTTGGCGATGACGGCGCTCTGCGGCCTGGCGGCCTCGGCGTCGGCGCAGTACACGGCACCCAACTTCAACGTCAGCATCTCCACCACCGAGTGGAACAGCGTGACGCTGAACGGCGCGTCGATCCCCGCTGCGACCTACACCACCTCGCGCGTGCGGTTCAACTTCACGCCGGGCAACATCAACTCCGCCGACTCTGACGCTGTCTGGGCGCTGACCGATACGCAGGTCGTCGACGGCTTCACCCTCAACGGGACCGTCTACGCCAACCGCGGCTCGGCCCCCAACGCCACCGGCAACTCCGCCGCCATCCTGCTCGACTGGACCGCGGCGAACCTCGACGTGAACTACCCCGGCGCGGCGCCGCTCTGGTTCGCGTACCGCCACACCTTCCCGGGTTCCACGGGTTCGTGGGCGAACGTTCAGGTGACACTCGGCGGCGCCACGCCCCCACCCGCGCCCCCCACCAATGACGATGCCGCCAACGCGGTGAACATCGCCTCGATTCCCTACACCAGCCCCCCGATCGATGTCGGCGGTGCGAGCAACGACCCCGCGGGCGACCCCGCCTTCGCCTGCGTGACCAACGTCCGCCGGACGATCTGGTACACCTACACCCCCACCACCACCGGTCAGTACACCATCAGCACTTGCGCCGCCGACGCGCCGGGCACGACCGTTCCCGACACCGTCGCGGGCGTGTACACCTTCGACGGTGCGAATTACACGGCCGTGGGTTGCAGCAACGATTCGTCGTGCGGCACGCGTGCGAACCTCACCGCGACGCTCAACGCAGGGACGCAGTACTTCATCGTCCTGGGTCGCGCCGGGACCGACGCCTCGCTGCCCTTGGGCGAGTCGGCGATTTCCTTCAGCCTCGCGGAGTTCACCGCACCGGTGGGCGCCGCGAACGACGACTGCTCGAACGCGATCGTCGTGCCCGCCAGCACCACCAACAGCTACGTTTCCGCGGTGGTCGACATCACCAACGCCACGCGCGTCAACGAGCCGGTGATGGCCACCTGCACCGACAACATCAGCCGGACGGTGTGGTGGAAGTTCACCCCCGCGCAGACCGGTGACTACACCCTCAGCACCTGCGCCGCGGACGTCCCCGGCTGCACGATCCCCGACACCTACCTCGCGGTCTTCAGCGGCGCCTGCGGCGGGCTGACCCAGGTCGCCTGCAACGACGACGGCGACTTCCGCTGCCTCACCCTCCGCACCGACCTGAAGCTCCGCATGAACGCGGGCACGGACTACTACATCATGGGTGCCAAGTACGGCACCGGCGCCCCCGCCACCGGCGAATCCAACTTCCAGTTCGCCTTCGTCGACTTCGTCGCGCCCCCGACCCCGCCCAGCAACGACAACTGCGCCGGCGCGATCAACGTCAACACGCAGCCCGGCTTCGCGCTGCCTTTCACTTCCTCGCCGCTGATCATGACCGGCGCGGGCACGAGCGCCTCCGATCCGGCCTTCACCTGCAACGGCACCACGGCCGTGGGTTACACCGTCTGGTACTCCTTCCAGCCCAGCGCCACCGACAACTACATCATCTCGACCTCCTCCGCTGAAGCGAGCGCCACCAACGTTGCCGACACCATCGTCGGCGTCTACACCTCCAGCAACCCCGCTGATCCCTGCAACGGGACGTTCACCAGCGTTGCCTGCAATGACAACGGCACCGGTCGGGGCCGCGCGACTGTTCCGATGACCGCCGGCACGCGGTACTTCTTCATGATCGGTCGCAAGGGCACGGGCGTTCTGGGCGCCGCTGAGACGACCTACCAGTTCCAGATCCTCATCGCGCCCCCGCCGCCGACCTGCAACTCTCCCGAAGCCGAGCCCAACGACACCAAGGCCGCCGCGAACGCGGTGACCCTTGCCGCCGGTCAGTCGATCTGTGGCACCGCCGTCGGTGAGAGCGACTACTTCAAGCTCAAGACCGCCACCGCGCCGGGGATCACGCGCTACCGCCTGAACCTCACCAGCGCCACCGCCGGGCACGTGGTGAGCATCCGCGGCCTGACACAAACCGCCGGTGTGCCGAACACCGCCGAGGCCGAGATGCGCACCAGCTCGACCACCGATCAGTTCATCCAGTGGTACGGGCTGGGTTCGTCAGCGAGCGCTGACGACCGCTCGATCTTCGTCCGCGTGCTGGGCAACACCGCTTCGGTTGATCCGTACTTCCTGACCCTCGCTTCGTCGAACATCACCCCGGTGGACATCGGCGGCTCGCCCCTGACCCCCGGCTCGATCACCATCACCTCGGTCGGGCAGACCGGCACCGCTCAGACCGACACCGACATGTGGATCTACGACTCGAACTTCAACGCCATCGCCGATTGGGGCAATGACGACGCTTTCGGGTCCACCTCGCTGGGCTCGACGCTGACCCGCACCTTCACCGACGGCACGTACTACCTGGCGATCTCGCGGTACAACCTGGCGAACAACCTCGGCTCCCCGACCGACGATGACTTCCGCACCGGCAACGTGCTGGACTTCCCCAGCGTGGTTTGCCAGGCGACGGTCGGGTATACCCCGCCGCTGAACCTGGGCGTGCAGATCACCGACTCTGCCGGCCCGCGGACGGTGGCGCTCACGGCAACCGAGGCCAACGAGATCGTCTTCGCGAAGCTCGTGGTCGGTTCACCCGCGATTGCTCGTTGCAACCCGGCCGACATCGCCGATGACCAGGGCAACCCCCTGCCCGCGGCGCCCAACGTCCCGAATAACGGCGTGACCGAGGGTGACTACAACGCCTTCTTCTCCGCGGGTGGCTTCTTCGCTCAGGCCGCCATGGGCAACGCCGCCGTGGGCATGTTCTGCGACATCGCCGACGACCAAGGCACCGCCAACCCGCCTTTCGGCAACCCGATCGGCAGCAACAACGGCGTCAACGAAGGCGACTACAACTGCTTCTTCAACAACCTCTTCCTCCCCTGCGTCTGATGCAGAGAAGAAGGGTTGAGGGATGAGGGCCGAGGGCCGAGGGTGAAGACCCAGAGCCGACGCCGATCGTCCTGAGATTCTGAAAAGCATGAAGCCCCGGATCGAAAGGTCCGGGGCTTTTTCGTTGAGAAAGCTCAGCACTTCCCTTGAGGTTCTCGGGAGTTCGCGTTTCGTCAGACACTTTTCGAGTCGTCCGTTACGCCCACACAAGGGTTGATCCATGCTTTTAGGGAATGACCCTTGTATACGTGAGCTGTTCGCGGATTCTCCATGCGCTCTTCAGCGGGTTGGTCGCATGGGCAAGGTGCCGACCGCGAAGTACTTTTGAAGTCCACGGCGAACACCCGTCCGGGATCCGCGTGCGCAGACTTCGCGGGTCGTTGGTGGGTGTTTGGAGTGCGGGGTTCCAGCCTTGGCGGGCGCGGCGTTCTTCCGCGCAGTGTTGCCGATCCGAAGCGAGTTCTCGCTCCGGCTGCGGCGTTGTCGTCGGTTGTTCTTTCATTTCTTTCCAGAGGAGTTGATGTTTATGAAGAAGAAGCTCTCGATCGCCACGATTCTGGCTGTGACGGGCCTTGCCGCCTCCGCCGCTCAGGCGCAGTTCAGCCCCACCGTCCCCAACCTGACCGCGACGGACACGATCCAGACCGTCGACCTCAACGGCGCGGCGATCCCCGCGGGGACGTACCGCAGCTATTCCCTCTTCATCGACTGGGCTACCGGTCTGGGCGACGCGTTCTCTGACGAGGCACTTCCTGCCTTGACGAGCACGGCCGCCGACGGGCTGGGTAACTTCGGCGTCGGCAACGTCTTCCACTCCGACCCGGGCGTCTTCTTCCCGTCGATCGCCTCCGCTGATCCGATCAATGGCATGAAGGTCGTCTCGAACATGGACGTGAACTATGAGGGCGGTAGTCCGCTCTTCTTCGCGAACCTTCAGACGTTTGCCGACTCCACCGCTTCCTGGTCCAACATCAACCTGACGCTCAACACCACGTCGCTCCCCACGCCCACCCCAGACTTGACGCGCACGCTCTCGTTCCCCGCTGTCGGCAGCCCCTTCTCCACTGTCACCGACACGGTCAACATCGACACCTCCTCGCGCGTCCGTTGGATCAAGATCACCATCCCCGCGGGCGGCGTGAACGCCTCCAACGGTCGCTTCCTCGACATCGATACCGAGACCTCCACGCTGGCGCCGACCAACGACACCGTGCTGGTGCTTTTCAACGGCACCACCGGCGCGACGGTCGCCGCGGACGACGATGACGGCTCGGGCTTCCTGTCCCAGTTGACCTTCGGGTTTGGCACGACCACCCGCCCGGCGGTTGGCGCTGGCGCGGTGTACAACGGGCGCGACGGCGCGCTCACCGCGGGCGACTTCTATCTCGCCGTGGCCAACACCGGCGACGACGAGTTCACCCCCTTCACCCGCTTCTACGAAGGTTTCAGCGTCTTCGCCGACGGCGGCAACATCGGTGACGCGGTGGTCCGCATGACCACCGGCACGTTCTCCGCGGTTGTGCCGATCGATTGCACCGGCGGCCTGAGCGAGGTCGAGCCCAACAACACCAAGGCCACCGCCCAGAACATCACGCTGACCAGCGGTCAGGCTCTTTGCGGCGACAGCATCAGCGCCGCCGCGGGTGAGTTCGACTACTTCAAGGTCACGGGCACCGCCCCGGCCGCGGGTCAGATCATCCTCAACCGCATCGTGTACTCCTCGAACACGCCGACGCACGTGGTCACGGTCCGCGGTCTCTTCCAGGACACCGGTGTGATCGACACCGCCTCGGACGCGACGGTTCAGACCGCCACCGGCACCACGACGACCCCGCCTCGATTCATCCAGTGGTACACGCTGGGCAACGACGCCAGCGCCGACGCTCGTCAGGTCTTGATCCGCGTCTCCGGTGCGACCAGCTCTACGACCCGTTATCGCCTTGATTACTCTTCTTCGGTTGTGACGCCGGTCGAGTCGGGGATCTCCGTCCCCGCCGGTGATGTGACCGTCTCGACTGTTGGCTCCACCACCACCGACACCGACTTCTGGGTCTATGACCAGAACCTGAATCCCGTCGCGGAGTTCGGCGAAGACGACGACAGCGCAACCGTCGCGCAGGGCAGCGTCACCAAGAGCCTCACCCCGGGCACCTACTACGTCGCCATCTCCAACTTCAACCTCATGAACAACCTCGCCTCGCCCAGCACCGATGCCTGGCTCGAAGGCAACGTCGTCGACTTCCCCGGCGTCGTGCTGAACTCCTCCACCACCGCCACCAGCGACCTGACCCTCCTCATCGGGGCCGCCGGCGGCACGCCCTCGCCCGTCGTCACCGCCAAGTCCACCGCCTTCGACGTGAAGTTCGTCAAGTTCACCGTCACCGGCGGCGCGACCGCTGGCTGCAACCCCGCCGACATCGCCTGCGATGACGGCACCCCGCTGAGCGCGGCTCCGGGCTGCACCAACAGCACCACCGGCCCGAACGAGGGTGACTTCAACGCCTTCTTCAGCGCCGAAGGGTTCTTCTTCCAGTCCGGCCTCGGCGCCGGCGGCGTCGGTGGCACCTGCGATATCGCCTGCGACGACGGCACCCCGCTCTCCCAGGCCCCCGGTTGCACCAACAACGGTGTCAACGAGGGTGACTACAACGCCTTCTTCAACAACCTCTTCCTCTCCTGCATCTGATGCGGGAAGAAGGGCCGAGGGAGTAGGGCCGAGGTTTGAAGGTGAAGACCTGAAGCCGAAGCTCAAAGTCCCGAGATTCTGAAAAGTATGAAGCCCCGGATCGAAAGGTCCGGGGCTTTTTCGTTTGGCATTCCGCTCAGGCTTTGTACCATGCTCTGATGTTCACGACTGCTTCATCGGTGGCTTGTGGCAGGTTTGGCTTGGCCGTAGCGCTCGCGGCGTTTTCGCCCGCGCTGGGAATCGCCTCAGAGCGAGAGCAGCGAGAACCCGGACCGACGGCCTCACCCGCTCCTGCCGGCGCGACCGGCTCGGCACCTTCGGGGCCCAAGCCGCTGGTTGCATACCCGCACCCGCTGATCACCGAGGTTCTGTTTGCTGTGCCCACGGGCACTTCGGGCGATGCGAATCAGGACGGCACCCGCGACGCAACGGGCGATGAGTTCGTCGAGCTCGTCAACCCGCACGACAAACCCATCAACCTTCGCGGATACCGCTTGCTCGATAAGTCGCTGGGCAAGGGCAACGCCCTGAGCTTCACGTTTCCGGATTGCACCCTGCAGCCGGGCGAGGTCGCGGTGGTCTTCAACGGGTACAAATCCACCATCCCCGGGCCGGTGGGTGATAGCGGGCATGCCGCGGAGAGCAACCCGAAGTTCAGTGGTGCCCGCGTCTTCTCGATGAAGGGGCAGAGCACGAAAACGAGCTTCAGCAACACCGCCGACGCGGTGATTCTGCTCGCGCCGGGCGTGTCCGCGAGCGGGGCGACCACCAACGCGGTGCAGATCGTGCGCTGGGGGAAGGTCGATTCGCTGCCTGCTGCGGGTTTGAACGAGGAAGCACCCACCACCAGCAAGGGCTCGGTGCAACGTGAATCGATGACCGGACCTCTGGCTGTTCACCCGCCGGAGGGGAGCGTATCGTTCTCCCCCGGGAAGTTCGGCATCGGATCGGCCCCCAAGCCCGATCCGTCGGCCGGGAAGTCCGGGGAGTCCAAGGTCGGCGAGAAGGACAAGGGCAACACCACCAAGAAGCCCGCGACCAAATCGCCGACGCCGAAGGATCACGAGAAAGAGAAAGAGAAAGACACGCCCAAGGACCGCCCGTAAGCACCTGCACGCCGGTGGGCATAACGGAAGGATCAGATTCTGATGGCCTGGATCACGAAAAACTCAGCGGGCATGAAGATCCCTCGTCGCAGCGAGCCGTATCTGACCGAGGCGTTGAAGGCCGAGCTGACGCGGACGATCCTGCCCCGGTACGAGACGCGGCGCGGCGCGCTGCTGCCCACGCTTCACGCGGTGCAGCACGAGTGGGGCTGGATCCCCTGGCAGGCGCTGGAAGAGGTGGCAGCGTTCCTGAACGTCGCGCCGGCCGAGGCGTGGGACACCGCGAGCTTCTACGAAGAGTTCTGGCTCCAGCCCAAGGGCACGAACGTCATCGCCGTCTGCCGGAGCATCGCCTGCGAGGTGTGCGATCACAAGAAGATCACCCAGGCGTGCAAGGACAAGCTGGGGATCGAAGTCGGCGAGACCACCGACGACGGCAAATTCACGCTCGTTGAGCTGGAGTGTCTGGGCCTCTGCGAGGGCGCACCGGCGTGCCTGGTCAACGAGGACATGCACATGTGCGCCACGCCTGAATCGATCGGCAAGGCCATCGACCAGGCGAAAAACGCCCCGAGTCATGGGCATGGGCATGGGCATCATCACTGAATCGCATCGAGCATCAGCGCGGAGTTAATGCCGCTGAAGAGCACAAACGAAAAGCCCCCGGCAGGTTGAACCTGTCGGGGGCTTTGTTTTCTGTGTCGATCGGTCGAGGGGCAATCTCAAGCCGCGGCGAGCTGCGGCGTCTTGGCGGTATCAAACTCGGGCATCGGGCTCTTGAACTGCAGACCCGCGCGGTCCTTACCTTTTTCCTGCTTGGTCCACCGCACGGTCACCTCGGCGCGGATCACCCGACCCATCGCGGTGAACTCGATCTCCGTCTCCTGCCCCTTGGTCAGCGGCGTGACGGGGTTCACCTCGATGCATGCGCCGTACTTGTTGATCTCGACGATCGTGCCCAGGGTTGAGCCGATGGGCAGTTCCAAGTCCATTCGCGGGGCCGCCGCACGCCGATCGATCTGGAAGCGCTTGACCAGCTCCATGAGCTGGGTTGAGCGCTGCGCCAGATCGGCGGTGTTCTGCGCCGTCGCGGCGCTGGTGCGTTCGAGCTCCTCCGCCGCGGAGCTGACCTGACGCACACCGTCGCGGATGCCTTCACCCAGCTTCGCCTGCTCTTGTGCGCTGCGCGAGATGTTCTCGATCAGGCGCCGGGTTTCGCCCGCCTGTTCGACGATGCGCTTGAGGTTCTCCGTCGTGCCCTGGGCGGCGGCGATGCCGCGCTTGACCTCTTCGGTGCCCGCGTTGATGCTGTTGACGCTCTCCGCGGTCATGGTCTGGATCTGCCCGATCGAGTCGCTGACCTCCTTCGTCGCGGCGGTCGTCCGCTCCGCGAGCTTGCGGACCTCGTCGGCAACCACCGCGAACCCGCGCCCGTGCTCGCCCGCTCGCGCCGCTTCGATCGCGGCGTTCAGCGCCAGCAGATTCGTCTGGTCCGCGATGTCGTTGATCACGCTGATGATCTGCCCGATTTGTTTGCTGCGCTCGCCAAGATCGCTGACGCTCTGTGCGCCTTGCGAAACCGTGCTGTCGATTCGGCCCATCCCTTCGATGGTCTCGTGCACGGCCTTGTCGCCCTCCTCGGCGACCTTGCCCGCCTTGTCCGCGGCGCTGGTCGCCTGGTTCGAGCTCTCGGCGATGTTCTGCGCCGAGCCGCTCAACTGATCTACGCCATCGAGCATGGTCTTGAGGCTTTCGGTCTGGTGCTGTGTCGCACGCCGACTTTCCTCAGCGCTGGCGGAGATCTGGTCCGCGCTGCCCTTGAGATTCTCGGCCATCTTCTCGATCTCGAGCACGAGGCCGTTCACGCACCCGATAAAGCCGTTGAAGTTCTGCGCGAGCTGACCGATCTCGGACTTGTCGGCGCCCAGGTCGATCCTCGCACGAAGGTTCCCCGTCCCCTTCACCACGTCGTGCATCGCGCTGGAGAGCTGGCGGATCGGCCGCTGCACGCTGCGCATCATGATGTAGCTGACGGGGAGGATGCCCGCAAGAACGCCCAGAGCCAAGTAGATCGAGCCCGACCGTGCGGCCGAGACCATCCCCATCGTCTGTTTCTCTTGCTGGTCAGCGACCAACTGCACCTTCGCAGAAGCGGCGGTGATGGCGTTGAAGTGCCGGGTGAACGCGGGCGCGACCTTGTCCTGGAACCGCGCGGCAGCGGTCTTCAAGTCGCCCGCGCTCGCCGCGGGAATGACGTCCGTCTTCACCGCCGCGATCACATCCCGAGCGGCGTTGGCGGCTTTTTCAAAGACCGCCGCCCGCACTTCGGTGTCCAGTTCCTTGTCCTTCCAATACTCTTCACGCTTGGTGAACTCCGCCGACAACCGTTCGATCTCCTTGATCAACTCGGTTCGGCGGGTCTGGTCGTTCTCGATCACCAGCGACTGCACGTTGCTGTACAGCTCGACCACGAACAGCGGCGGCGGCAGGATGTCCGCCAGCAGCGTCTTCTGCTCGTCGAGCCGCTGATAGTGCTCGCCGCCGACGCGCACTTCGTTGAGCGTGTGCTGAAGTGAGTACCCGATGAACCCCGCGCCCACGATCGGCATCGCCACCAGAAGCATCAGCCGCTGCCCGACAGACATCTTTGAGATCACGTGAGTTCCCCGGTCTTGTACCCGCGTTCCCGCGAGCGGTCTTATGGCTAACCCGCACTCTGACGCTGCCGTGCGAGAACCCGATTAGCCAGTAGTGCGGTCTATCAACCGGCGAGTGAATCATCTGTTTCACAACACCAAGAAACCCCTAAGCAGGGGTGTGGTTTGTTCCTTTCAAGCGTGCCGAGCGGTGTTTTTTCGGACTCAAAGCTTCCCCCATGGCCCGAGAATCACGCACCCGCTCCCGCGCGTATACTCACTGTGCCGACGCCACCCCCGTCGGCCTGAAACCACACCCATCGGCCAGGGGGGCTTGGCCCAGTTGAACCGGCGATGACCGCACCCGCGGCACGCCGCCCGTGCGCGAACGAACGCGCAGAAAGCGAGCCACCTGTATGGCCAGCAACACCCCCGCCTCGAAGTGGACCAAGAAGGACCTGCTCAGCCGCCCGGTTGAGCACATCGACATCACGCGCTTCGACGCGCGCCCGGTGATCGATTCGTACCGCGAGATGGCGTATTCGTCGCGCACGCTCGCCAACGCGGCCGACATCTACTCGATGATGCTCAAGGACAAGGACTGCGCGGTGATCCTGACCCTCGCGGGCTCGCTGATCTCCGCGGGTCTGAAGAAGGCGATCATCACGCTGATCGAGAACAACTGCATCGACGCCATCGTCTCCACCGGCGCCAACATCGTCGACCAGGACTTCTTCGAGGGCCTGGGCTTCAAGCACTACATCGCCCCCGGCTCGCCCGAGGCGCCCCCCGTCGACGACATGACCCTCCGCAACATGATGATCGATCGCATCTACGACACCTACATCAACGAGGACGACCTCCGCGCCTGCGACGCCACCACGCACAAGATCTTCGATCAGTTCGCCCCCGGCGCGTACTCCTCGCGCGAGTTCATCGAGGCCATGGGCGAGTACCTCGCGAACAACCCCAAGCTCGCGAAGAACGAATCGATCGTCAAGACCTGCTACCAGAAGCGCGTGCCCATCTTCGTGCCCGCTTTCTCCGACTGCTCCGCCGGCTTCGGCATCGTCCTCCAGCAGACCGAGGCCATCGAGGAAGGCCGCGGACAGGTCGCCTTCGACAGCGGCAAGGACTTCCGCGAACTCACCGACATCAAGCTCGCCTGCAAGGACACCGGGCTGCTCATGCTCGGCGGCGGCGTCCCGAAGAACTTCGCCCAGGACATCGTCGTGGCGGCGGAACTCCTCGCCGAACGCAAGACCGGCAAGGGCGGCGCCGACCTCCGCAAGACCAACGAGATCGGCATGCACAAGTACGCCGTGCAGATGACCGTCGCCGACAGCCGCGACGGCGCGCTCAGCGGCTCGACCCTCCGCGAGGCCTGCTCGTGGGGCAAGGTCGACGTCGTCCACGAGCAGATGGTCTTCGGCGAACTCTCCGCCCTCTTCCCCCTCCTCGCCTCCGACGCCTACCACCGCGGCGCATGGAAGAAGCGCAAGGGCTTCAAGTTCGCCGACCTCTTCGAAAAAGGCGACGGCACCCCCCGCTTCGTCAACGTCAGCGGGAAGAAGCTCTCCAGCAAGTAAGCCAGTCGGCCTCGCGGTCTCCGCCGATTCGCACGCGGGGGAATCCCGCGATCCACTTCATCGCGACGCCTATTCCAAAGCCCACGACGAAAGTCGTGGGTTTTTTTGATAGCTTGATGTTGTACGCCCAGCACACTTCGGCAGATTTCAAGGCACGCCCGATCCCTTTGGTTCGCTCATGATCGACACAACCACCATCATCATCATCGCCGTGGTGCTTCTGATTGGTGTGGCGCTCATGGTGCTTCCGAAAAGAGAGAGACCGCACCCGCTCAGTTCGATCACCCTGCTGCGCACGATGCCGCGGTTTCTCACCGAAGCCGAAGCCCGCGAGATCTATCACCGTGCTGTCAAGCAGGACTTTGTGTTTGTCACCACGCGCATCCCCTTCTCCAATGTTCGCGTCTTCGGAATCAAGGCGGAAGACTTGCCTCTGTTTGCCATCTACGACGGCCCCGATCAAGTGTTCAACTGGAGCAGCGTCAGCGAAAAATCACCGCTGCGAAAGCACGCCGAAGCCTTCGCCGCCGCAAAGCGTCACACGGTGTGTTGCCACATCATGGTCCTGAAGAAACTGCCCGCCGACCCGCAGAAGCGATCGGAGGCATTCGCCATCATCGCTCGCATCGCCGCGGAACTTTGCGACGAGCACGTCTGCCTGATCGTGCAGACCGAGACCGACCAGTTCGCCTTCCCCAGCGACCGAGTGCACAACGCCCTGAAGAACGGGCGTCTTGCCGAGATCTTCTCTGGCGGCGAGCTTGCGCAACCGCCCGCACCGACCGACAGCCGTGATTCCCGCATTCAAGCCGCCATGATCGAGGCCCACAGGCATCTTCCCGAACTCATCTCGGCCTTCGCCCGCCTCGGTCCAAGCGCCAACCCGCCCGTGATGTTCAAAGCCCGTTTCGTCACCGGTCCGCAGAGCGACGAGTACATCTGGTGCCGAATGACCGCTCTCGAATCATCTCACCTCATCGGCATCAACGAAGACATACCCACCAACCCGAGCGTTCCAAAGAAGGGCGAGACCGTCCGCGTCGCACGCGACGATGTCGTCGACTGGGTCTACTTCCTCCCCAACGGCAAGGCGAAAGGCTTCTTCGTCGAACGCATCATCAACCCCGGCGTGAAGAACGTTCTGGCCAACTGAACAGGGTTTCGTCGACGCGAAGTAATCATGTACTCTGACCATTCAAGCTCGCCGGCATTTCGTCAGAGACCCTCCTCGATCATGGATGCTCCGGAGGGCTGCTGGATTGACCACGACCACACTGCCCTGCGGTTCGGCGCTTCGTTGAAGTCCTGGCACTTCTGGCCCTACTTGTTCTTCACGATCTTCTTCAACGCCATCGTCTGGCTCATGCTCTTCGTCTCTTTGAGAGCGCCTCTCACCCAGTCTTGGTGGTTGGTTCTCTTCCTGCTCCCCTTCGTCGTGGGCAGCTTTGTACTGATCGCCGTCTGCTTCCTCACCGCCGCGGGTCGGGTCGAGTTCCGAATCTCCGCCACGACCCTGACCATGTTCACCGGGGTCGGTTCCCTCGGCCACACCCGCACCCTGCAACTCTGCGAAATCCGCTCGGTCGGTCGTGTCACGATCCGCATCGACGACAACACCTACCAACATCTCGCGCTGACAACCACGAAAGGCCGAACCATCAAGTTCGCCCGCCTCGCAACCGACATCCGCCGCGAGTTCCTTCTCTCGGCACTCACAAGCATTCTCCCCATCGCCCCCGATTCCGTACCGCTGGAGATCAACCCGCCGCTGAAGCGGTGAGTTCGACTACCGACTCCCGCCCCCCAACATGCGACATTCCACTCCCGACCATCTGCGCACATCGCCCCGACCCGGCACGCTTCGTTTTCATGTTCATGTTCCCGTTTGCGTTCGCGTTCCCCTCCACCCCCCCACCGCTCCTATCCTCGCCCCCCTCGCCCCCGCCCGCTACGGACCCCCCCCGGGCACCCCCACCCGGCCCCCCCTCACAGCCAGGACCCAG
>JAVTWO010000002.1:0-21676 GCA_032229765.1 Phycisphaerales bacterium
TGGAACGCTCGGACGGATCGGGGCGCGACCCGGCGAAGCTGCAGGAGGACATTTTTCTTGCCCGGCGTTTGCGTGCGATGTCGCAGTATTACGCGGGCTGGGCGGCGTATTACCACGGGATGTTGTTGACGAGCGCGGGTGCGAGCGGTGTGGGCGGAGCGGGAGATACGGCGGCGTTGGAGGCGGTGCGGGCGTTTTCGGCCGTGCTTGGCAGATCGGGGAGCAAGGACGAACTGTCACCCGAGAAGATGGGCAAGCGGTCGTTCAAGCACGAGGAGAGCGCGCGGGCGGCGCTGGGGCTTTCGCTGTCGCTGGCGCTGCAGGGGCGGACCGACGAGGCGATGCGATGGCTGGAGGCGGTGGAGGCTGAAGAGGAACTCAGCCCCGCGGTGCGAGAGTCTTTGCTTTCGCGCGAGGCGGTGATCCTCGCGGGGGCGGGGCGGTGGCGGGATCTGTCGCGCGCGGTGGACCGTGCGCGGAAGCATGTGGATGAAGCACGCCCGGCGGGTGGTGGCGGAGGCGGCAAGGCCGGCGGTGCGAACGCGGGCGGTAAAGCGGAGAAATCGGCGACGACGCAGCCCATGACGACCTTTACCGCTCGGCTGATCGCGGTGCTGGCGCTGCGGGCGAACCCTGACGCGAGCGATGCGCAGATCGTTGCGATTCTGGCGCAGACGGCGCTGGGCGATCTGGTTGCGCGGCAAGAGATCGCGCACGTGCTGGATCTGGCGAAGCAGTTCGGCACCGCGCCGCTGGGTGATCAGGGGTTCATCGTGCACTACGTGCGCGGGGTGCAGGCGTACGAGTCGGCGATCGAAACGCACAAGGCCAGCGGGGCGGATACGGAGGAGCCCGCGAGCGATCCGGCGCTGATCAACGCGTACTCGAAGGCGGCGGAACTGCTGGACCTTGCGCCGAGGCAGAGCGACGCGGGGACGTTCGCGGTGGCGGGGGTTCGAGCGGCGGCGCTGTCGGGGCGGGCGATGTTTCATGCCGGGCGGTTCGGTGAAGCGGGGGACCGCTTTGTCGCGGCGAGCAAACTCGCGGAGGGGATCAAGGACTTCGGGCTCGCGGAGGAGCATTTGTGGCTGGCGATCGTGGCGCTGGATCGCGGAGCGCGGGCGCTTTCGGTCGAGGCGGCGGGGCTGGGGGCGCGGGCCGACGAGTTGACGGCGCTGTTCCTAAAGAGTTATCCGCGGAGCAAACGTTCCGCTGGGCTGGTGCTCAGGCGGAGCGAATCGAACTCGGTGAGTGATGAGCAGGCGGTGGCGGTGCTGCTGACGGTGCCCAAGGACGATCCGGTGTACGAGGCCTCGCGCCGGCAGATCGTCCGGCTGATGTACCGGCAGTTCCGCAGCTCAAGCGCGAACGAACGGCCTTACGCGGCGTCGAGGCTGGCGCCGATCGCGGAAGAGGTGATTGCGCTGGAGAAGCGGATCGCTTTAGGAAAGGACCAGAAAGCCGCGGGAGAGGCGACGCAGCGGCTGATCACGGTGACGAGGCAGTTGCTCGATGCGCTGCTGAGCGTGCCGGCGCCGGATGTGGCGCGGGCGAAGGCGGTGCTGAACGATCTGAAGGCGGTTGTCGATTTCAACTCCGCGGCGCTGCACGGGGTGGAGGACGAGCTGGCGTATCGGCGGTTGCAGATCGCGCTGGCCTCGGGTGATGTCCGCGAGGCGGAATCGCTGGCGGAGAAGCTCAACAACTGGACAGGCACGGGTGCGGATGCGAAGGCGAGCCGGTTTGCCGCGGCGGCGCAGAGGTCGCTGTATGTACGGGCGGCGGAGCGGTATCGTGCCTTGCCTGCGCGGGATTGGTCTGCGCCGGCGCCGGCGGCTCGGCAGGAGCTTGCGCGCGAAGTGCTGAAGTATGGTCAGCGCGTGCTCGAGCAGTTCGGGGCTGCGCCGGATGCGGGGGACCCGGGCGTGGCGACGCTGATGGGTGTGGTGGCTTCGGCGGCTTTGGACGTCGCGGGTGAGAACCCTGCGGATGAGATGTTGAAGCTGGCGGTGAAGCTCGACACGCTGGTGACCACGGCGCAGCCGACGAACGCGGATGCGCTCCGGCGGCTGGCGCTCTCGGCGGAACTGACGGGCGATCGGCAGAAGGCGCTGGACCTGTGGCGGACGCTTTCGAGCGGGTATGAGGCGGGCTCGCTTGCGTTCTTTGAGGCGAAGTACAACACCATCAGGCTGCTGGAGATGGCGAGCCGACTGGCGGCGGCGAAGGCGATGGCGCAGCACGCGGTGCTGTATCCGGAGTATGGACCGGAGCCGTGGGGATCGAAGTTGAAGCAGTTGCACGAGAAGTTGCGTGATGTGGAGTTGCAGCCGGCGGGGAATGGGGGTGGTGCTGGGGGTGCAGCGCCGGTGAAGGAGGGTGTGTATTGAACGGGTGCGGTTGCGTGGTTGTGTCAAGGGCGTGCGCGGAGTGAGACAAGCAACGGGTTGAGTGAGAAGGCGGTTGACGAGTAGACATGAGCAGCGATCTTGATCGGGTGGTGATTCAGATGTTCTTGGGCGAAGCCGTGGCGGCGGCGTGGTCGCCTGAACGCCCGGAGATGCTGCTTGGTTTGCGAGAGGGAGCGGCGCTTCCGGATTCCGTGGTGTTGGGCGCGCTGCAGCAGAGGCAGGCGGAGATCGCGATGCACCCGCTGGCGACGAGCCCGCAGGGTGAGCACTTCAAGCGGCTGCTCTCGGCGGCGGCATCGAAGATGATGCTGCGGTCGAGCAATGTTCCGCAGCGATTGCCGACGGTTGGTGCGGGGGGCGCTTCGGGGGTGGCGAGTTCGGCGAAAGTGGAGCGGGTGGATCCGTCGATGTTGTACGGTGCGGGGCGGGAGGGAACGACGAAGTCGCCGACGGGTGATACGCGGGTTGGGCGGCCTGTGCAGGCGAATCAACCGATCCAACCGAGCCAGCCGGTTCGGGCGAATGCGCAGCCGAACGTCGCGCCGGTGGCGCGTGTGGCGGCGACGCCGACGAGCGGTGCGGGTGCGCCGCCGATGATGCTTTCGCCCGGGCAGGCGGTCTTTGTGCGTGAGGCACGGCTGCTGTTGTTGCAGGGTGGCGGGCTGAATCCGTCGACGATGGGTCAGATCACGGCGCTGGCGGGCTCGCGTGGGATTGAGCCACAGAATGTGCCGATGCTTTTGCAGTTGGCGCTTGGGGCGCAGGCTTCCGGAGGCGGGGCGGGTTCGGCGGTGGTCGCGGCGGTTCCGGCGATGGGTCAGGGCGGCGTGGGCGGAGCGGCGGTTGAGAGCACGCAGGGTGACTCGCAAGTCGATGCCGACGAACGACGCGCGACGCAGGGTGATCCGACCGTGAAGGTCCTGCTTGCGCTGCTGGGCGGCGGGGTGGTGCTGCTGGTTTTTCTTGCTTCGTTGATCTGGCTGCTGGTGAACGTGACCACGGGCTCGGGCACTGGTGGTGGAGGGGGCGGTACTGCGACGGCTGGTGCTGGCAGCGGTGGCGCGGTCACTGCGCCCAACGGTGGAGCGGGCGGCGGCGCTTCGCCGGGTGAAGCGTCAACGAGTGGGGCGGGGAGTGCGCCCGTGCGGGCGCTGCCCGAGTTGACGCTGACGCCGCCGTCTGTGGATCAACCCATCGATGGCTCGGACCTGATCAAGCGTCTGACCGCGGCGGCGGCGCGGATGAACGACAAACCCGCGGAAGCGGTCAAGGCCTTCAAGCTCGCCCTCAGCGGCAGCACGGGGGTGATCTCATCCTGGGACAAGCTCGCCAGTTCGCAGCGCGTGGCGCTCGGCGAGGCGATTGTCGATGTGGTCTATCGCGCTTCGGGGGAGAGCGCCCGTCTTGAGGAAGTGCTCGGCGCGATCATGCCCGCGGGGTCGATTTCGAAGGACGCGGGGCCTTTGGAGGCGGATCAGGTGCGTCCGGTGGCGTTCGCGTCCGGGGTTTTGTGGCGGTTGTCGCGTGAGCGCGAGCTGCCCCCGGAAGCGGTGAAGTCGGTGAACGCGAAGCTCGGCGCGATCTGGGGAAGTGCGCGTCCGGCGGGAGCGCCGGGGTTTGCCAACGGAGCGGCGTCGGCGCTCTCGATGATGCCCATGCGGATTATCGCGCCGGGGTTTGAACCCAAGCCGCAGACGATGGCGGTGCGGAGCGCGGTGCTGAACTGGGTTCAGGTGGTGCGGAATGTCTTCAGCGAAGAGCCGGGGAAGGCGGAGGGGTTCATCGCTGAGGTGCTCGACACGCTGATGAGGCAGGCGCCGGAGCCTGAGGATCATCGACCGAGCTTCGACGCCATCACGCTCATCGCGGGGTCGATGAAGTGGGAGAACGGCGATCAATCGCGCTCGCGGCTGGTGGCGTGGCTGGCGGACCCGGCGGTCTCGAACACCAAGCTCAATCTCGTGACCGGCGCACTGGTGCAGAAGATCAAGCTCGACGGGCTCGACGCGACGCTGGTGCTCTCCACCGGCGCGACGCCCGATCAGCGTGCGAGCCTTCGCGAGGGGTACATCGCGGCGTGGAACCTCAGCCAGTCGGTGGGCGCGGGCACGAACGTGCAGGCATGGACCGACGCGGCGCGGATCGTGCTGGGCGGTTCGGATGGTAAGGACCGCAACGATCTGGCGTACGCGGTGCTGGCGGCGCAGTTCAATCAGGCGGCGGTCTATCGGACCGTCGGCAAGACCGATCTCGCCTCGCTCACGCTGCAGAGTTTGCAGACACCGGGGCCGATCAAGCTCGGCGCTTCGGATAGCCCGGAGGTCTCGGCGCTCGTGACGCGTGACGGCGGCGAAGACACCTGGGCCTCACGCTTCTTGACCGGCGACCGCTCTTTGCCCGTTCGACTCACGCGGATCAAGGAGATCGAAGACCGCGTGGGCGGGATCACGCAGCTCGATGCGGACGTGCTGGCGGAGACGGCCTTCAGCGGCTCGCCGCCCGAGCTCAGCAACGCGGCGCTGAAGGCATTGACGAAGCTGTCGGCCTCGCCGCTGATCACGCACTCGATGCTGAAGGCGTTCCCGAAGGCTCCGCGGCGTGAGGCGATCGGGCGTGCGGTGGAGCAGGCAACGTATCGCCCCGTGCCCCCGGTTTATAGCGATCGGTGGTCGTTCGCGATTCGTAAAGCGCTCGTCGAGCGGCTGCTTGAGCAGATCGCGGGCGTGACGTGGGCCTCGCGTGTTGACGATGCTGCGGTGCGACTGGCGGAGGCGTACGCCTCGATCGCGCAGGGGCAGGGTGTAGCGACGCCTCCTCAGGAACAGGCTTCGGAGTTTTTGCTGCGGAGTGCGCAGCAGTATGTCGCGGCCCTTCGTGCGCACGCCGGCACGCTGCTGGCTTCGCAGCGGCTGGGTCTTTCGCTTGATCAGATCGAACGTCGGGGTGAGTCGCGGCGCTTGGTGGCGTTCGGACCGATCCAACGCTTTGCCGCGGAGCAAACGGTGGTGATGGAACTGCTGGCCTTCATCGTTGCCAGCGAGCGGGCCGAGCTTGCGGACAAGGCGGCGGAGGAGGTTCGCCGCGTGACGGAGGCGAGGCAGGCATCGCGCGATGTCTTTGAGCAGATCCGCGTTGTGGAGCAGTCGATGGTCCGCTTGTGGCTCATGCGGTTTGGAATCCCGAGTCCCGCGGAGGAGAAATGATGCCCGCGCGTGCGTTTACAGGCGTGTCGATGGTGATGGCGCTGGCGGCGGCCGCGGCTCTCTTCGGCGCGGCGGCGCTGACGAGCGAACTCGCGGCTGAGGGCTCGCGTGCGCAGCCTGCGCAGGGCAAGCAAACGTCCATCGACGCGCAGATGCAGAGCACGCTGAGCGAACTGCCCGTCAAGAGGCTCGTCGAGCGGCTGACGGCGCTCACGCCCGGCAAGCCCATGGACTATTTCCTTTTGGGTGAGGAAGTGGCCTCGGAAGCGCGGACGCGTAGTGATCGCAAGCTGGCGCGGGAGCTCTTCGTGCTGGCGATGCACCTGGATCAGCAGGCGGGCTCGCCTGAGTCGATCACGCCGAGTGCGCTGCTTGCTCTGGCCTCGCTGGCGTCGAGCGACCGCGAGCGGCATTACCTCAACGCCACCGCGCGCGTGGCGCAAACCGGGCTGCGGTCATCATCGGCGCAGGCACCGAAACGCCGATTGGCGATCCTGCAGCCGACAGACCAGACGGGGTTCGATCTCGCGACGGCGCTTGGGCTTTCGCGCGTTGGTGAGGGGCGCCGGTCGGACATGCTGCTCGACCGTCCGGAAGTCGCGGCGCTGCTCGCGGCGTACGAACCGGTGCTCAACGCCGACGGACAGGTCAACGCGCTGCAGACGATCCGCTCGTGGAACCAGGCGTGGTCGACGTGTCCGGAATGTCGCAACCGCCGAACCGTCACGCGCAGCGACGGCCCGGGCACACCCGCGCGGGTGCGACTGTGCCGAACCTGCAACGGCCAGCCCGGGCCTGACCTGACGGTCAACCAACTGCTCGGGCAGTTGCGAGCGGAATCGGTCCTGCTCAGCGGCGTGCACCGCTTCTGGTCCTCGCAGGCGCTGGTGGACGAGGGGCAGCCGCTGCGCGACCCGACGCCCGAGGCGGTGGCGGGAACGCTGCAGGTGGACGTGAGCCGGGCGTACTTCCGCGATGGGGCGTGGGTGGAGAAGCCTTGAGGTCTACGCGGGGCTAACCTACTCGCCCGATCAAGTTGTGCTTGAATCGGACGAACGAAGAAAGGCCTGCGCATGTCCGCTGCGAACACTCCGTCGACTGGCAACACCGCCTCGAACACTCCGAACGCCGCTGCGCCCGCGGCTGCGGCTGCTGCTCCGGCACCGGCGCCGGGTGGGCCCAAGCCTGTGATCCCGTTCGAGGACTTTGCGAAGGTCGATCTGCGAGTGGCGAGGATTTTGCATGCCGAGAATCACCCCAAAGCCGATCGGTTGTTCAAGCTGCAGCTCGACGACGGCTCGGGCACGCCCCGGCAGATCTGCGCGGGGATTCGTGATTACTACAAGGCCGAGGACTTGGTCGGTCGCTTGATCATCATCGTCGCGAACCTCGCCCCGCGCGTCATCCGCGGCGAGGAATCTCGCGGGATGCTCCTCGCGGCGAGCGATCTGCCCAAGGATGCGGCGGCGGCGGATCCGAACGCCGTGCGGAAGGTGATCATCCTCAGGCCCGACGCGGAGATTGCGCCGGGCTCGATCGTTTCGTGATCGTCGTGATTGAAGGTAAAACAAAAAGAGCACGGCTTGCAAGGGCCGTGCTCTTTTTGTTTTTGTGATTGCACGAATGGTGTTCAGCGCGGTTGAGAAGCCGGGGGTGGCAGGGGGTTGTCGCCTTGTGCGCCCGGACGCCCCGGGCCCGGTTGACCATCGGGCCCCGGGCCTGCGCCGTCGCGGCGCATGGGCGGGCGTCCGCCCTTGCCGCCGGGCGGTTGCGTGGCTTCGCGGATGACCGATTCTGTCCGCTCGCTGACGATCTTCTCGCGAGATTCGGCGCGCTTCTTCGCCTCTTGCTTCATGCGTTCGACGCGCTTTTCAAGCTCGCGGAGCTGCGCTTCGTCGAGCTTCTGGCGGGTATCCCACAGCTCGCCCATCACGGTGCGCAGCTCGCCCTTGATCGTGTCGAGCTTGGCTTTGTCGGCGTTGTTTCTCGCCGCCTCGGCGTATTCCTTCCGCAGCTTCAGCATCTTGAAGAGCCCGATGATCTCGGTCTTGCGGAGCTGATAGCTCTCGGGGTCGCGGTCACGGAGCTCGCGCATGCCGCGCATTTTGTCGCCGATGAAGCGGAGGAACTGGTCGGCGCTCTCGGGCGATTGCTCGCGTGCGTTCTCGATCTGCTTGGCGAGGTCGGGGTTGTGCTCGCGGATCTCTGAAAGCACGCGGTCGCGGTCTTCCTGCGTGAAGGCGCGGGGTCCGCGGCCGTCACGACCTTCGCGACCTTCACGTCCGTCGCGCATCTCGCCTTCGGGCCCGCGCGGGCCGGGGCCGTCACGATCGTCTTGCATGTCGGGGCCTTCGCCCGCGCCCGGACCGCGGCGGATGTTGCCCATCAGGCCGGGCCCGAAGATCCCGCTCTGGCGGATCGCTTCAAAGAAGCCCTGCGCGTTCTCGCTCCGGGCTTGGGCGAGTTCGCGGCGGACGGTGGCGACATCGACGCCGTTGTCCAGCGCGGTGATCGCCTTGTCGATCCGCGGCATCATCTCTTTTAGATGGGTGCGCACAAGGTCGAGCGCGGCGCGAACAACCTTCGGGTCGTTGCTCATGGGCTGACGCATCGCGCCGTCGCCCGGGGGGTTGCCCTGCGGGCCTTGACCGTTCGGGCCTCCCATGCGCGGACGGCGATTTTCGCCGCCGTCCTGACCGCCGCGACGGCGCTCGGGACGCTGCTGATCGCCCGGCGCGGGGCGGTTGTTCTCATCCGGCCCGCCCATCGGCGGCGGCGGCGGCGCAGGCTCGTGCATCGGCGGCTCGTCGGGTGACGCGGGCTGAAGCGCCAGGCACAAGGTGGGAACCGCGAGCGCGAGCCCGCAGAACGCCGTGATGAGGTGTGCTCGGTTGAAGAGAAGCATGGGCGATTTCCCCGTGAGAGGCAGTTGCGTAGTCAGGTCAGATCGTTCGAGCGCACACATCGTTCGATCGCAAAGTGTCTGCCGCGTGACGGTGGCGGGTGATCACATCGAACCGGCGGCACCGCCGACGCCGCCCGAAACTTCAGGGACCGAGAGCGGGTCGCCCTTGATCGATTCGGAGAGCGACTCGGCGTCGGTATTCAGGCTCGCCAGCTCGCTGGAGGAATCGTCGAGCCACGCGACAGCGGAGAGCATCGAGGCAAACTCGCTCGCGGCGGCGATCTCGCTCGGTGCGCCGGTTTGGTTGGTTTGCGTGGTGTTGGTGGCGATGGTCGAGGGTGAGATGCTTGACGGGTTGGTTGAGCCGCGGTTGGCGTAGTTCATCCATGCCAGAGCGCCGAGCCCGCAGGTGATGGCGATCATCGCCGCGGCGGCGTACCGCCTGGGCATGGTCACGCGGTGCATCTGGTGACGCGCGACCTTTGCCTCAAACTCGGTCAGGCGGAGCATCGGAGCGCCGGTTTGTGAAGTGGTGCGGGCCTGGGCCGCGCTGGCGCGGGCGATGCGGTCGAGCGCTTGGGGCGAAAGGCCTTTGGCGTCGCTGGCGGCGAGGGTTTCCAACAGGGAGTTCATCTGCCGAAGCTCGGCGTCGATGAGGTGGTCATCGCTGTGCCGCGGAGTGTTGGGAGGGGTGTTGTGGGGGTTCATAGGTCGTCCTTGCGTGATTCGTTGTCGTCGGCGTGTTCTTCCAGCAGCAACTTGAGTTTCTTCAGTGCTCGGTGGTGGCGGGCGAGGAGGGTGCCCAGCGGTTCGTTCTGGAGTTCGGCGATCTGCGCGAAACTCAGCCCGCCGTGGTGTCGCATCTCGATGATCTCGCGGTCGGCATCGGAAAGTCTCGAAAGGGCCTGTCGCAGGGTTGTGAGCTGACGCTGGTTCTCTTCGCTGGTCGTTGGTTCGTGCTGCTGGTCGCGTGTGCTTGGTACGTTTGAAAGGTGTTCTGGATCGGTCGGTTCGGCGTGTCGGCGTTGTCTGCGGATCTCATCGCGGACGCGGTTCATCGCGATCCGCATCAGCCAGCTTTCGAAGCGTCCCTGCTCGCTGTAGCCGCTGGCCTCGGCTTTCAGCTTGCTTGCCAGCGTGACGAAGACCGACTGGGTGATCTCCTCGGCAAGATCGGGTCGGCCCACGCGCGAGCGGGCGAGGGCGAAGACGCGCCGGGCGTAGAGCCCGACCAGACTGGTCCAGGCTTGCCCGTCGCCCGACGCCGCGGCGGAAAGCATCGCGGGGAGATCGGCGGCCGGGCCGTCAACGTCGAACGCAGACGGCACGCCCGCCGAGGGCGTCAGGGCGTTCCCCAGTCGAGGGGACGGTGGAGAGGGTGGAGAAGGGGGTGCGGTCATCGTCCTGACGCTCAGAGGGCACAACGAACGGTTGGGGTGCGTATTGCATGATCACGTGGGCGACCGGGGGAGAAACCCCGGTATCAACGTGTTCTGAAAGACTATCGGGCCGGGGAGGAGCAAAGCATGTGCAGAGTATGGTTCAGAGGTGAACGATTTGGATGGTGAGGGTTTCCATGGGGGTGAACGATTTCCCTGAACAGGTACCCCTATCCGTGCTAGGGGAAACCCGACTGTGGCCGTATTCATTGCGTTTTCGGAACGGCTGGCTCCCGATCAGGAAGACTACGTTTGTGTATGGGAATGGTCGTTTACAGCGTCACGGCGGTGCTTCCATCGGTTGAAATAGCTCGTCAGTACGCTCGGTGGCTGGTTGAGGGGCATGTTCAGGCCGTGTTGGCGGGGGGGGCCAAGTCGGCGAAGGTGACGAGCTGGGACCCTGAGGGCTCGGCTTGGAAAGTTGAGGCGGTGTACGAGTTTGCGGACCGGGCGGCGTTGGACCGGTATGTCAGTGAGGTTGCGCCGGGGTTGAGGGCCGAGGGCTTGGCGAAGTGGGGCGGGGTTGGGGGGATCCGGTTTGAGAGAAGGGTTGGGGAGCGGGTGGAGCAATGAGGCGGGCGTGTTGCGGGGAGGGAGGGGAATGTCCGATAGGGGATGGGCGGCGCTGGCGCGGGGGTGGGGGGGAGTCGGTTTTGGGTGGTGGTGGTCTTTCGCGTCACTTAGGATGATGCGAAGGGCGGGATCGGTTGGCCTCTGACTACGGAAGGGAACGCATGAGCGCGATCGCGTCGAACACCTCGGCCTCAACCAGCGGCGGGAACAACGGCAACGGAGCGGGGCATGGCGTTGGTGTGAGGACTGTCGGGAGTGAGCTGCACGGCAGCGCTGTGGTCGATCAGGCGATCAAGGCGATCGTTGGTGAGGTAAAGGCGAAGTCTGCGAAGATCACGGGCGAGCGCGGGCCGTTGGACCCGGCGCTGAAAGTGAGCTTCGACGAAGCGATGAAGCGGGCGGCGGAGGTCCGCGGGCGCGGGCTGCTCTATCCGTACCTGGGCTCGGGCATCGGCAACGGTGCGCTCGTTGAGCTCATGGACGGCTCGGTGAAGTGGGACATGATCGCGGGCATCGGCGTGCACTTCTTCGGACACTCCGACCCCGGGATGATCGAGGCGGGCCTGCGCGGGGCGATGGGCGACACCGTCAACCACGGCAACCTGCAGGCGAACTTCGAGGTCTACCAGTTCGGCGAGAAGCTCTTGAAGCTCGCGCAGCGGAAGAGCAAACTGGCGCACGTTTACCCGAGCACCAGCGGCGCGATGGCGAACGAGAACGCGGTGAAGGTGTGCTATCAGAAGCACGCGCCGGCGAGCCGGGTGATCGCGTTCAAGGACTGCTTCATGGGGCGGAGCGTGACGATGAGCCAGATCGGCGACGCGGCGGCGTACCGCGTGGGGATCCCGCTGAGCACGCAGGTGGATTACATGCCGTTCTACGACCCGGTGATGGCCGAGCGGATGGGTCAAAAGCGGTACATCGACATGTGCGTCAGCCACCTGACGCAGTACATCGAGCGGTACCCGAAGCAGCACGCGTGCTTCATCTTCGAGTTGGTGCAGGGCGAGGGCGGGTTCAACGTCGGCACGCGCGACTACTTCAAGGCCCTGATGGACGTGTGCAAGGCGAACAACATTGCGGTGTGGGACGATGAGATCCAGTCCTTCGGGCGCACCGAGCAGATGTTCGCCTACGAACACTTTGATCTGGGCGACTATGTCGACGTCTTCTGTGTGGGCAAGATGACGCAGGTGTGCGCCACGCTGTTCACGAAGGAATACAACCCCGGGCCCGGGCTGCTGAGTGGTACCTTTGTCAGCGGCGGGGCCCAGTTCCAGACCGGTACGCAGGTGCTGGATCGGCTTGAGAAGGGCAACTGGTATGGCGGCGAGGGCGTCTTTGCCAAGCATCACCGCCTCTTCCGCGAGCAGGTGCACGCGCTGGCGAAGAAGTACCCGCAGTGGTTCCCCAGCGTGAGCGAGAAGTACGGGCAACTGGGTGAACTGGCGAACGGGCTGGGCGGGATGATGCGGTTCACGCCGTTTGGCGGGGAGAAGGCGAAGATCGAGAAGGCGGCGAAGGCGATGTTCGAGGAGGGCGTGATCGTGTTCTATTGCGGGCACGGGCCGTACCACCTGCGGATGCTGCCGCCGCTGCCGGTGTTTGATGAGAAGGACTGGCCGCGGGTCTTTGCGTGTGTGGAGCGGGGGTTGGCGAAGGCGGCGCAGTGAGTTGAGAGCCGGAGTGGGTGGGTGGGGTGCAACGGAGTGAGCATGCGCGGATCGGCGGGCAGATCGGCAAGCGGAACTCGGGCGGTGGTCTCGGCTGCGCTGGTGTGTGTGCTGGCGGGGTTGACGGCCGCGCTGACCGGCTGCGGGATGACGATCTACAAGCCCGCGCGGAGCGCCGGTGCGGTTGGGATCGACGGGGTGGTGGGGACGTCCGACGGCTCGGGCGAGGCGGGGGGGGAAGCGGGCGCGAGCGCCGAGCTGTCGGCGCTGAAAGACGAAGTGTGGATGAAGCCCGAGGCGTGGCCCGCGCGGTGGGCGGTGTGGAGCGGACTTCGGCGTTCGACGCTGGCCAGTTCGCCCGTGCGGCCGATGGGGATTGTCACGACGGTGCGGGGGCCTGTGCGGGCGATGCGGGCGGGGCCCGAGACGCAGCAGAAGATCGAGCAGGAGCAGACGTCGGACGTAGCGCAGTTGATGTACCGCAGGCGGGTGCGGGTGGCTGACGGTGTGGTGCGGTTTGAGGGCGAAGGGCGTGGGTCGTTCGTGTACCTGTCGCGTGATGAGCGGGAGGATGGCGGGGGCGAACCGCCGATCAAGGCGGCGATGTACATCAAGTTCATCAGCGGTCGCGAGGTGCCGATGAGCCGGTCGCTGGCGGAGCCGGGCTCTGGGGTTCGGCGCTTGGGTGGGGGCGAGCGGCGGGGCGAGGATGAGAACGACGCCGAAGATCAGGCGACGCGGCTGGTGCAGATCCAGCGGACGTGGTTTGCGTATTACGACCCGACACCGGGCGTGAATGGGTCGAGCGCTGAGAAACCCAAGGGCGTTGCGGTGTTGATGCCGGGGATGTTCGGCACGCCCGACAATGTGATCCTGCCGCTGATCAGGGAGATGCAGGGGCGTGGGTGGGGTGTGCTGCGGATGCTGGCGCACCCCTCGCGGTTTACTGAGCGGGTGGTCTTTGAGATCAACAAGGGCGACGACCTTGACCAGAAGGGTGCGCTGATCGCGGACATCCTGACGGATCGGGCGGCGGAGTGTGCGTACAGCGTGCATGCGGCGCTGTTGTACCTGCGGCAGGAGAAGCCGGGCACGGCGGGTTTGCCCACGACGCTGATCGGCATGAGCGGCGGGGCGATGGTGCTGCCCACGGTGATGGCGCGGGACCCGGGGCAGTTTCAGAGCGCGGTGGTGATCGCGGGCGGGGTGGATTTTCTTCGCGTGGCGCTGGAGAGCAACTACACGGGGTGGATCGACGCGGTGAAGGTGAAGATCGCCGATGAGATCGACACGCCCGAGCTTCGAGCGGCGTTGGTGAAGGCGTATCAGAAAGCGGCGCCGCTGGATACGACGAACACGGCGCGGGTGCTTCGGCTGGTGCCGACGTTGATGGTGCACGGGACGACGGACCGCGCGGTGCCGGCGCACTTGGGGGATGAGTCGTGGGAGCTTGCGGGTCGTCCGGAGCGGTGGGTGTATGAGGTGGGGCACGAGCTGCTGTTTTTCAGTCTGCCGTGGCAGATCGAGCGGATGGCGGATTGGATCGAGCAGCACACGCCGAGGCCGCGGGCGAAAGGTGGGAGTGCGGGCGCGGGTGATGGGGGGAGCAAGGCGGAACAGGGTCGGGTGAGTTCGCTGGCGGGTGGCGGATGAACCTGCTGGTCAGCCCGTATCACGTGACATCGCGCGAGCTGCCCATGATGGCGGGGGCGATGCTGGGTTCGCGATTGGTGACGTACCTGCCGACGCCGGCGCGGGTTGATCGCGCGGGTGTGCGGGCGGCGTTGCACGCTTCGCCCAGATATCTGCGGCTGCTGGAGTCGTGGCGATGGGCGGCGCCGTTGTTTCGTGAGGGCGTGGTGGCGTCGCTCGATCAGCGCGCGGTGGGTGAGGATGAGGGCGACGCGGCGGCCCGCGTGCGTGCGGCGGCGGAACGCATGGAGGGCGAAGAGTCGGTCAGCGAACTGAGGCCCTATTGCCACGCGGATGTGTATAAGGATGAGACGAGTTACTTGGAGGGCGTGTCGGGGGATGTGCTCAAGGGCGGGCCTGATCCGGGTGTGAGCGTGCCGATGGCTTCGGGGCTGGACGCGTTCGCGAACGCGCACGGGTTGATGGCGCTTCGGAGCGGCGAGGCGGGTTTCGTGCGCACGCCGGGCTCGCCTTCACGCAGAAGCGGGGCACCCGGCGCGTCGGTGGTGATGACGTCTTCGCTCGCGCAGCGTGCGGAGAGTGCGCTGGGGCGGACGGTCTTCAGCGTCGCGGCGCCGGTGATGATCGAGAGCAGCGCGATGACGATTCTTGAGCTGCGCGAGGAACTGTCGCAGGATCTCGATTCGCTGCGCGGCGCGGTGGACGAGGCGGTGAAGATGGATCGGCAGGAGAACGCCGGGGCTCGGGCGGCGGGTGGAATGCAGGGCGGCAAGAGTGACAGTGCGATGATCAGCGGGCCCGTGCGACAGGCGGCGTCGGAGTATGCGCGGGCGTTTGCGGTTGCGACGAAGGGGATGGACGGGCGCGATGATGATTCGGGAAGACGGATGGTGGTGGGTCAGGCGATGATCGTGTGCCGGGCGCTGCCGGCGGACGCGGCGTTCATCTCGTCGGTGGCGGCGATCCGACAGGCGAAGGCGCGGTTCGCGGGAGCGGGTGTGGGCGGTGGCGGCGGATCGGGGAGCACGGCGCGCGGCGCGGGCAATGGGGGGGCTGGCGTGCGTGAGCGTGTGGCCTCACGCGGCGAGACGCTCTACACGCTGTGGATCTCGGCGTTCAATGCGCGGTCGGTCTCGACGGGTGGTTGATGTGCGAAAGCGGCCGCGAAGGCGGCGGGAGTGCGGATATGGGCTTGATGTCGATCGGTGAAACGGTGATGCGTGCGGGCGGGTTGCGGCGGGTGCGCTTCGGGCGCGCTGTGCGCTTGGTGCGCGGGGCGCTCGTCGCGGCGGGGGTTTGGTTTGTTGGGTTTGGTGTTGATCAATCGCACGCGTTCGCGGAGCCGCAGAAGCCCGTAGAGCAGAAAGCGCTGAATACGTCCATCGCGGGCGTGGAGGATCTCGGTGCGCTGCGCGGTGCGAAGGACGTGCAGGAACTTTGGTACGTCCTGCTGCTCGACGGGCAGCGTGCCGGGTACATGCTCACGCGGCAGGGAACCACGAGCGAAGGGATCGTTTCGCAGGGTCGCCTGCTCATGCAGATCAAACGCGGCAAGGCGAACGTGTCGCTCAGTTACGCCAGCGAGTTTGTCGAAACGCTCGACGGCAAGCCCGTACGGATGAGTACGACGCAGAGCATGGGCGCGGGGGTGATCCAGAGCGAGCGGACGTATATGCCGGGTGGGCGCGTGACGGTTGCGATCACCTCGGGCGGGCAGCGGAGCGAGGCGGAGGTCGACGCTCCGGAGGGGAAGTGGTTCACGCCCGCGGCGGGTGAGCGTGAGATGAAGGCGCAGGCGAGCGCGGGGAAGCAGGAGATCTCTCTGCGCATGCTCGACCCGAGCAGCGGCGACGAGCCGCTGACCATCACGCGGAAGCTCATCGGCCCGGCGGTGGTGGAGGTCTTCGGGCGCGATGTGCCCGCGATGAAGTACGCGATGAAGGTCGACCGCTACGCGCAGGTCGACGCGACCGAGTACCTCACCGAGGATTTTCGCAGCGTGCGGAGCGAGATCAACCTGGGCGGCTTGAAGATGGAGCAGGTGCTGGCGGATAAGGACCTGGCGCTGTCGAAGCTCAACGCGCCCGAGTTGATGGTTTCGACGCTTGTCAAGCCGGACAAGGCGATTCCGAGCGCGCGGACGTCGACGCGTGCGGTGTACGAGCTTTCGATCGACGGAAAGACGGTCGATGTCGAGCAGGGCGCTGGGCAGACGGTCCAGCGGCTGAGCGACGGGCGCGTGCGGGTGGTCGTTGAGCCGGGCGTGAGTGAGCCGGTGACGATCAGTGCGGAGCAGAGGGCCGAGCTTTTGAAGGCTTCGACGATGCTCAACCATCAGGACGCGAAGATCCGCGAGTTGCTGAAGAAGGTTGACGATCCGAAGCTGCCCGTGCTTCAGCGGATCGAGCGGCTGCGGGGCGCGGTGCATTCGCACATCAATGCGAAGGATTTTTCGGTCGGGTTCGCAACGGCCTCGGAGACCGTGCGGACGGGCAAGGGCGACTGCACCGAGCACGGCGTGCTGCTCGCGGCTCTGCTCCGCGGCGTGGGGATCCCCGCTCGCGTCGCCAGCGGGCTGATCTACGTCGAGCAGTTCGAGGGCGCGAAGAACGTCTTTGGCTACCACATGTGGGCGCAGGCGCTGGTCCCTTCGCCTGAGGGTGGCGAGCGCTGGGTGAATCTCGACGCGACCTTCCCCGAGCACGTGCCCTTCGACGCGACGCACATCATCATCGAAACCTCCGCGATGAACGGCACGGGGACGGAGAACCTGCTGGTGCGCATGGCGCCGATGCTCGGGCAACTGAAGATCCGCGTTGTGGAGGTCCGTTGAGATGAGCGAAGGTGCTGAACTGGTCGGTGATCTGCCCGCGCTGCCTAAGCGTTTCGAACGCGGGCACAAGGGGACCTTCGGCACCGTCGCGGTCGTCGGCGGTACCGCTTTGAACTCGGACGGCTCGCTGATGATCGGTGCGCCGGCGCTGACGGGCACGGCGGCGTTGCGCGCGGGGGCGGGGTTGGCGAAGCTCGTGCTCCCCGCGACCATCGCGCCCGCGACGGTGGCGATCGCCCCGAGCTGCACCGCCTTGACGTTCGCGTGCGATGAGCGCGGGGCGTACGAGCCTAGCGACGCGGTGGCGGTTCTGGACAAGGCAATCGAAGACGGCGCGGTGCTGGCGATCGGGCCCGGCTTGGGACACGGTGAAGGGCCCACGGCCTTGGTGATGCGTGCGATCACACAGCACGATTCGCACGCGGTGCTGGATGCGGATGCGTTGAACGTGCTTTCGACGATTCCCGAGTTTCATCACGATTTTCACGTCAGCGCGGTGCTGACGCCGCACGTTGGCGAGTGCCGAACGCTGATGAAGGCGCTGCGGATCGAGGCGGATTTGACGGGCACGCTGGGCCTTTGCTCAGCCGCGACGGCGATTGCGCAGCGGCTGGGGTGCGTGGTGGTGCTGAAGAGCGCAACGACGGTGGTCGCGGACGCGGTGCGGTGTTGGGTTCATGATGAGCCGAACCCGGTGCTGGGAACCGGGGGGACGGGCGACGTGCTGACAGGGACGATCGCGGGGCTGACGGCGCAGTTCGTGCCCGCGGGCAGTATCGCGGCGCTCGCGGGGATCAAACGGGCTCAGGGCGATGGCCGGCACACGCTGAGCCTTTTCGATGCCGCTCGCCTCGGTGTCGTTGCCCACGCACGCGCGGCGAAGCTCTGGAGGGAACGCCACGGCAACGCCAGCGGCGGCATGCTCGCGATGGAACTCGCGGGTCTGCTGCCCGAGGCGCTCGAGAGCATGCGGTCGTAGCGTGTTTTTCGTGAGGCAGTTTGGAAGCTTCAATCAGCCGAGGGCTTTGCGACCCATCGGCATATCGAAGCGGTCGCGCGTGGTGCAGTAGCTGCCGCCGCCCATGCGCCCGATGGCGTCGAGGATGCTCGGGTCTATGTGCTTGCGATCGTTGACGAGCCCCTCGGCGGCGTGGATGTAGAGCACTTCTGCGACCACGATGTTGCCGCCGGCGGGTTGACCCGGGTTGGTGCGGATGACCGAGAGTGTTCGGCACTCAAAGCTGATGGGCGACTCGGCGACGCGCGGGGGTTTCACCTTCACGGATGCGGCGCGGGTGAGGTGGGCGAGATCGAACTCGCTCTCGCCGTAGGGCAGGGGCTCGGCGCACGCGGCCATCCGCTGTGCGAGCGCGTGCGGGACGATGTTGATCACCAGCTCGCCCTGCCCGCCCTCGCTGAGGGGTTTGCAGTTACGGAGCGTGTCCTTCTCGCGCCCTTCGGGTGTGTTCGCGGGGCAGAAGAGCATGGTCATCGGGTTTGAACCGACGCCGGCAAAGAACGAGAAGGGCGCGAGGTTGGTGACGCTCGGGTCGCTCGGCGAGCACGTACTTACGAATGCGATGGGCCTCGGCACCACCGCGCCGATGAGCAGTTTGTAGCGGTCCTCGATGCTGAGCGCCTTGGGGTCGATCTGCATGGCGGAGGGTAGAGCCTCGCAGCGGCGGTGGGTTCAAGGCGTGGCTACATTTCATGAACCGCACGCGGAAACACCGAGTATTCTTCCGGTGCGCGAGCCACGATGCGTTCGCAACGTGGTTGATTCACGGAAGGGAACCAGTGCAGATCGGTTCAGCTCGCGGGGAGAAGTCGTTGAGGCGATCGGCGGAGAAACGTGGAGCAAGCGGGAAGAGCCGCGTGGCGAGCGCGGTGTGGCGGTGTATTGGGAGTGTGCTCTTCTGCGTGGGGCTTTCGTGCGCGGCGATGACGCTGAGCGCGTGCTCATCGGTTACGCCCGCGAATCCGCTTCGGGCCGAACTGGGTGCGGATCCGGCGGAGCGGACGGTGTTGCCCAACTGGCCCGCGCGGGATACGGAATGGGCGCAGGCGATTGCCCCGACGGTTCGATCGCAGGCGATTGTGGTTCGTCGGACGGTTGTGCGTGAGGAGGAGCGGCTGGTGCCGTTTGTGATGTCCTCGCCGCGGAACGTGCTTTCGCGGACCGTGACCGATCATGGGGTGCTCTTTGAGGTTGACGCGGGCGAGCCGAGTTCGAAGCTCGACGTTGTGCGTCAGCCCGTCGGCGCGATGGTCTTCGCATCGCGCCGAACCGGCGATGCGGACGTTGGCGGCGTCGTGCCATCGACCAAAGGTGGGAGCGAGATCTCCGGCATCTACCTGCAACTGCTCGCACCTCTGAACGATCAGGCGCGCGAGCCCGCGGGGATCGTCGTGCATCTGCAGGGGCTCGCGGGTGTGCAATACGAACAGCCCGTGGTCGATGCCGTTCGGCGCGAGGGGTACCTCTGCGTCGCCACCGAGTTTCCGTGGGCGAGTTGGAAGCCCGTGACCATCGAGCTCGGTACGGAGAAAGACGTCTTCGACGCGGCCTCGGCGCTCGCGGAGATGAGCGACCAGACGCTGGCGGAAGCCGCGTACGCGGTTGAGGCGGCTGTTGAGCATCTCTGGAGAACAAGGCCCGAGCTGAAGGACAAGCCCGTTGTGCTGATGGGCTTCAGCGCGGGCTCGCTCGCCCTGCCCGCGGTGGCGGCACGGCTGGGTGATCGCGTCCGCGGCGCGGTCCTTGTCGGCAGCGGCGCCAACATCGTTCACATCATCCAGACCAGCGAACTGACCGACGGCGGCGTGCGCCTGATGGCCTTCGGCAAACGCTGCGAGGGCGCGATGGCGGGGCTCATCAGCGGCGAGTACATCCGCCGGAGCACGCTGGATCCGTTCCACACTGCTGCGAGTATGCGACGTATCCCCACACTCATGCTCTTGGGCGCCAGCGACGACATCGTTCCGATCACGCTTGGCGAAGAGCTCTATCACCGCCTGGGCGAGCCTGAGAAGTGGGTCTTCGCCGGCGGGCATAGGAGGCTCTTCGTGCAGCTTGATGCACGCTCCGAACGGATCGCACGCTGGGTGAATGAGAATGTCCGCACGAACTCCCAGACCGCCGGTGAGGAGAACGGCGGTGGATCCGGTCAATCCAACGGCAAAGGCAAAGGCAAAGACAACGGCGCGGGCAAGGGTGGGAGTCTGCTCCGTCCGAAGTGATCACTCGTCGACGATCAGCCCGCGCGGACGCGTGCTGGAGATCAGACGAATCTGTGGCGTTGCACCGTCGGCGGTCATCGATCGCCTTTCAACCCAGCGCTGCGTCGCGTCGTCGTAGACACTCACGGTCCATTCGCCCGTGTCGGCGTCGAACTTCGCGTAGTTCGTGCCCATGGGCTGGATCGTCAAGTCCATCGTGGCGCGGGTCAGGCGCGGGCCGACGTCGTACTCGAGCGTGAAGCGGGCGTCGAGCACGCCGTCGATCAGCGGGCGTTCGGTGCGGGTTGTTGAGCCGTTGACGGTGCGATCGACCACGAGCCAGAGCGTGAAGGGCCCGCGTTGCCCGACGGTCTCGCCGTTGAGCGTGGTGGACTCGCTGGTTCGGCGTTGGATGCGTGTGACCTCGCGGATGTTGTTCGCGACATCCTGAAAGCTGACGAACTCGATGGAGTTGGAGGTCACCGGGTTCTCGGTGCGGTTAAAGATATCGGTGGGAACGGGCCCGAACTCGGACCCCGTGCGGATCATCTGCATGATGCGGTGGGCCGTGACGCGGGCAACGACGTGGGCACTGGCGGAATCGCTGATGACGTTGTAGCGTTTGAACATCACGTCAAGCGCGACGAGGCTTGCGGTCAGCAGCGTGCCGCTGATGGTCAGCGCCACGAGCATTTCGATGATGCTGAACCCGCGGCGACGAGCGCTGCGGCGTGAAGTGCCGGCGTGACGGACGATGGTGCTCGGGGTGTTCACAGCTTCTTCCCCTCCTTGTACGTGCCGGGCACGGCGATGGCGCTCAGCGGCATCATGATCCCGTCGGGCATGGGCAGGTTGGGGTTCCATTTCAGGCGCACGCGGCCGTAGCCGTAGAACGGCACGGCGGTTGCGCCCGCGGCGATCTGCGCCGCGCTGGGCGTCTGGGTGGGGGGCATGTCGGGCAGGCCGTCGCCGTTGAGGTCCCAGCCGACGATGCGTTTTCCGTTCACGATGGGCAGGGAGTTGGGGTCGAGCGATTCCTGATCGCCGTCGGAGCTGCCGAAGTAGCCGAGCGAGACGTTGAAGTTCGAGGGGTTACCGACGGGCTGCCCGTACTGCACGAGGGGGCCTTCGCCGTAGACGGGCTTGAAGGTCATCAGCAGCGAGCCGTCGATGCTCGTGTTGCCGCGTGCGTCGAAGGTGCCCGCGACGATGGTGCCCTTGAGCTGGATGTTCTGTCCCGTGGGCCCGTTGGCGTACGCGTCGGTGGGGGAGTTGAACTGCCCGATGTCGATGGAGTAGTTGGGGGCCATCATCGAGCTCTTGGCGATCTCGCCCATGTCGGCGCTGTCGGGGTTCACCGACGGGTCGCTGGGCGCGTTGGGGTTCACGTCCGTGAACCGCGTCGAACCGGTGAACTGCATCTTGTTGCGCACGTGCGTGAACACCTGCGGCGTGTCGCTGGTCAGCGAACCCACGAAGAGACAGTTGTGGAAGCGGATGTTGTTGCTGTAGCGTTTGGTGTCGCGGGCGGCGCCGGTGACGGTCACGCCGTTGATCACGGGCGGATCAGGGAAGTCGGCGTAGTTCGCCGGCCCGTCGGCGATGTTGCCGGTGGTGTACCGCAGGAAGTCGCTCTTATCCAGCGGCTGCGTGATGGGCTTGGGCGAGCTCGTCGCGGGGTCCCATTGCAGACTGCCGTAGAGGTTCCAGAGCGGGTGCGTGTTGTTGAGCGTCGTGCGGACGTGCGTAACGCCCACGAAGGTGCAG
>JAVTWO010000003.1:0-3621 GCA_032229765.1 Phycisphaerales bacterium
TTTCGTTGTGGACGTTGGATGGTTTTTTCCCGGTGTTGATTGATGATGGGACGTGGGTGGCGCGGGAGAACATTGCGCGGTTTGTGCGGGGGTTTGGGCCGGGGGAGGTTTGGCGGGTTGGTGCGCCCAAGGACTTTGTTTGGCCCAAGGAGGTGAAGGAGCGGGGGCGATTGATGGGGGAGATTGTGGCTGGAGCGAAGCGGGGGAGTGAGAGGACGGCGGCGGGTGTGCGTGCGGCGTACGGCGATGCGGACGGTTTGGGGGTGGTGGTGACGGCGGTGAATGATCCGGCGTGGACGGCGGGGTTGGCCTTGGCGGCGGCGCACGATCAGCAGTTGGTGGTGGTGGATGAGGCGGTGGCGAGTCCGAGGGATGTGGGTGCGCAGTGGACGTTTGCGCAGGCGGTGGGGCTGCAGAAGGCGGTTTTGGCGGGTGCGATGAAGCAGGGGGACAAGTCGCCCTGGCATGTGCGGTTGATGGCGGATACGGGGATGACGCTGGCGCTGAATACGCCGATGCGGACGGTGGTGAACGAGGGGGAGTTGGCGAAGCTGCGGATGCCGGCGGCGTTGAATGCGAAGGCGGGGGAGCCGTTGGCGACGACGGATGTGCTGAGCCGGGGTGTTGGTGGGGCGGTGTTTTCGGCGGAGGTGTTTTGTTTTGTGGGGCAGGTGCCGGGGAGTTCGGCGGCGGCGGCGTATCGGGCGATGAGCGCGGTGTTTGTGGGGCCTTGGGCGCGGTCGGCGTGGCTGTTTGATGCGTATCCGGCGGAGAAGCCCTTTGCTGCGTATGACGGGCGGAAGGCGGCGGGGGTGCTCAAGGAGCGGTTGGGGTTTGAGGTCAACGAGGTGAACAAGGCAACGGAGCGGCGGCTTTCGGATTGGCGGTTGATGACGAGGGCGGCGTTGAATGCGGGGTTGATTTTGGTGAATGCGTCGGGGAGACCTTCGACGATTGATCTGGATGGGGCGTTGGCGGATGCGGTGGATGTGCCGATGGTGAGGGTGCCGGCGGCTGCGCATGTGATTCATTCGTTCTCGGCGCAGAACGTGGAGAACGCGTGGACGATCGCGGGGCGATTTTTGTCGCACGGGGTGTACGCGTATGTGGGGTCGGTGCACGAGCCGTATTTGGGGGCGTTTGTGCCGACGCCGATTGTGGCGGAGCGGTTGGGGCTTGGGTGTGTGTTTGCGTCGGCGGCGCGGGTGGATGATTTGCCGGCGTGGCGGATCACGATGGTGGGCGATGCGCTGCTGACGATCAACACGGGCAAGCGGGAGAAGGGGGCGGCTGGGGCGCAGCGGGTGAAGATGACGGATGCGTTGGGGGCGGCGCTGAAGGCGAACGCGATGGCGAGTGGTGAGTCGGTGAACGCGGCGCTGGCGGCGGCGCTGAAAGAGAAGAACGTGGTGCGGATTGTGGGGCTGCTGATTGAACTGGGGCGCGATGCGGACGCGGTTCGGCTCGCGGCGGCGGCGGTGCGCGATGGAACGGCGAAGATCGAAGGTGAGCTGGCGGGGCGGCTGGTGCTGGCGGCGCAGCGCGTGGGGGATGTGGAGGCGATGTGCGCGATGTGGGAGAGGGCGAAGGTGTACGCGGCGGAGAAACGTGTGGAGGATGTGGTGGACGCGGTGTGGCAGGGGCTGCTGCCCTTGCGGACGAAGATGAGCGAGGGGCAGTTGACGATTTTGAAGGAGAGTTTGCGCCCGGCGGTGCTGGTGCGCGATGCGGGTGAGCTGGCGGGGATCATCGCGGCGAAGGAGGGCGGTGTCGGTGGGCGTGCGGCGGCGGTTGGGTTTTTGAGCTCGCTGCGGTCACGGCCTGAGATGGCGGATGCGGGGCTGCGGGCGAAGCTGGAGGAGCTGATCAAGAGTTATTCGGCGCGGTGAAGGTTGACAAAGAGGGCGGAGAGGCCGCGGAGAAGAAGAGGGATTGGCACGAAGGCACGAAGGCGCGAAGGCTCGAAGGAATGCTGGGAGGTTTCAACGAAGGGATGGAAGAGAGGGAAGGGGAAGATTTGCCGCGGAGGCGCGGAGAAGAGTGGAGTGGGTTGTGCGTGGTGGTGGTTGAGCTTGGAAGAAGGCATCGAGGGATGAGGCATGTGGGCATGGAGGGGGTGTGTTGGTTGTTTCTGCGGTTGCCTGTTTCCGATTCTCGATTGGCTTGTTTGTGTGGCTAGAGGGATCGCAACGGCAGGGTGAAGGCGAGGAGCATGGCGGCGGCATAGAGGGCGGCGACGAGATCGTCGATGAGGATTCCCCAGCCGCCGGGGATGGATTGAAGTCGATAGGCGGGGTAGGGCTTGATGATGTCGGCGGCGCGGAAGAGGAGGAAGGCGAGGGTGATGAGGGCGAGGTGGGGGATGCCTGTGTCGAACCAGGGGAGTGCGCAGAGGGTGAGGGCCATGCCGGCGGTTTCGTCGGCGACGACGTTGGAGGGGTCTTTTTTGCCGAAGTGCATTTCGGCGTCGTCGGCGTGGGCGATGCAGGCGAAGGAGAAGAGCAGGAGGATGGCGAGCATGAGGGTGTAGAAGACGTAGGCGTGCGGGCCTTGGGGGAGGAAGGCTGAGCCGTTGGGGATGATGCAGAGGAGTGCGGCGATGGCGCAGGGTGGGAGGGAGCCCCAGGTGCCTGGGGCGGGGCGGAGGTTGCCGAGGCCGAGGGTTGTGATGAGGGCGAGGCGGGGTTTTTGGATGGTCATGCGGTTGGGGAGTGTTGATGGCCGCGGGGAGAGGGGGATGGGCTGATGGCGGCGGCTGCGGCGGCGCGGGAGGATTTGCGGTGATCGGCGAGGATGCGAGCGCAGCGGGAGATGTAGGGGAGGCCTGAGAGTGCGGTGACGGCGAGCATGAACCAGACGAGGATGTCGATGGTGCAGCGTGCCCAGGGCTGATCGAGGAAGGGAGCGGAGGGGTTGGTGGGGACGACGGGGAAGAGGGCCATGAGGGCGATGACGGCGGGGATAGCGACGGACTGGAGGATCATTTTGCCTTTGCCCCACCAGTCTGAGGCGAACTTGATTCCTTGGGCTTCGAGGACGCCTCGGATGGAGGTGACGAGGAGTTCGCGGGCCATGATGAGGACGACCATCCAGGGGTAGACGCCGGAGAGCTGGATGCCGTGGCCTGAGAGTTTGGCGGGGACGTCTTTGGGGAACTCGAACCAGAAGTCAGGGCCTGCGAGGAAGATGAAAGCGCCGACGACGAGGATTTTGTCGGCGAAGGGGTCCATGATGCGGCCGAAGGCGGACTCGGCGTTCCATTTGCGGGCGAGGTGGCCGTCGAGAGCGTCGGTGATGACGGCGACGATGAAGAGGAGAGCGGCGGAGAGGAGGATGGGGTCGGTTTGATTTTTGCTGGCGGCGGAATCTTCGAATCGCCAGACGGTGAGGACGGCGAAGAAGACCAGGGCCATGAGGACTCGGCTGGCGGTGAGCCAGTTGGGGATGGCGCGTTGGAGAGGGGAGGGGGTCATGAAGGGGTTGGTTGGTGATGGTCGCGGAGGGTGGGGGGGGGGGGGTGGGAGGGTGGGCATGAACCGAAACACCGATCGTCCGAGGGACGATCGGTGGCACGGGGCGGTGGGGGGGGGGGGGTGGGTTGGGTTGGTTAGACGGGGAGTG
>JAVTWO010000004.1:0-3583 GCA_032229765.1 Phycisphaerales bacterium
GTGCTGAGTGCTGAGTGCTGAGTGCTGAGTGCTGAGTGCTGAGTGCTGAGTGCTGAGTGCTGAGCAGCATCTTCCCGGGTGGTTTTTAAGTGCATTGACCCCGCTGGCCTTCGGCGGGGTTTTTTGCTTTTGTGCGTTCGCGGCTGAGTGATTGAGTGCCTGAGTGGCGAAGTGGCTTTGTGGCTCAGTGAGCTTGCGTCGGGGCGTGGATGGGTTGTCGGTTTTGTGTGGGTTTGTGGGGTTTTGGGTGAGGGCTTGCGGCTTGGGCTTGGGGGTGATAGACTCCCGAACGACGACCGAATACTTTGCCGGGCCCGTGTGGGCTTTGGCGAGGTGAAGCGGGGTCAGTTCGCCGCGTAACGTGTGATCGGCGGCGACGTTCAGCGACACGTTTTTGAAAGGATGGAGTATGGCCGGGAGCTTCAACAAGGTGATTCTGATGGGCAACCTGACGCGCGACCCGGAGGTGCGCTACACGGCGTCCAACATGGCGATTGCCAAGATCGGGCTCGCGGTGAACCGCAAGTACCGCACGGCGGACGGGCAGATGAAGGAAGACGTGCTGTTCGTGGACTGCGACGCGTTCGGGAAGACGGCCGAGGCGATCGGGAAGTTCCTGACCAAAGGCCGCCCGATCTTCATCGAGGGGCAGTTGCGGTTGGATCAGTGGCAGGACAAGACCAGCGGTGAGAACCGCAGCAAGCTGAAGGTCGTGATCGACACGTTCCAGTTCATCGATTCCAAGCCGGGCGGCGGCGGTGGTGGCCGGGGCGGCGATGTCGAAGCCTCGGGCGGGTACGACGAGATGGACCAGGGCGGTGGTGGAGGGGGCGGCGGCGGTGGGGGTGGTCGGCCGAGCGGCGGGGCGCGGGTCGTGACGCGCCCGACGAACGCTGGGTCGGCGCCGCAGCCTCAGGAGATTGCGGAAGAGGACATTCCGTTCTGAGAGCGATCGAGTCTTCTGGTCGGCATTGAGCGAGTGGATAGTTCGCCAACGGCTGCGGAGCCGGGGGCTGTGGGCTCGAAATGGGAGCGGGGCGGCGCTATGCTTTTCCCCTTGCCGACCGGGTTAGGTCGGTTTTCGTTGGGGCATGGTTTGCCTTCGGGTGAGTTGCCCGAGGGAGGACCCGGCTCCTAACTCTTGGACCCGCGGTTTGCGGGGTCTGAAAGGACAGCATCGTTATGGCGAAGAATCTTGAGCTGCTTCTGACTGAGAACGTTGAAGGCACCGGCATCGTTGGTGACGTGGTGAAGGTGCGGAAGGGCTTTGCGCGGAACTATCTGTTGCCGCGTGGGTATGCGACGCAGCCTTCGGACGAGATGATCAAGAGCCTGGCGGGGAAGCGGGCGGAGGCTCAGAAGCAGTTGGCCGAGCTGCGGCGTTCGCGTGAGGAACTGATCAAGAAGCTCCAGGGCTTTGCGCTCACGATGGTTCGGTCGTGCAATGACATGGGGATTTTGTACGCGGCCGTCACGCAGCACGATATTGCTTCGGCGCTGGGTGCGGCCGGGTTTGCGGGGATCAAGGACCGCGAGGTTCGTCTGGGTCAGACGATCAAGCGTGTCGATCACTACGACGTGCACGTGAAGCTGGATAGCGATCTGGACGCGACGGTGAAGCTCGATGTGCAGAGCGACCGCCCGCTGGATCTGAAGAAGAGCAGCGAGCTGAGCGCCGCGCCCGAGGCGGCGGCGGCTGGTGGCGAGGGTGGCGAGGCCGCGATCCCGAGCGAGAAGCGGACCAAGGACCGCAGCGCGAAGGGCGAGAAGAAGGGCGAAGCCGCGGCTCCGGCGCAGGCCGAGTCGAAGCCCGGCACGTGGGCTCCGCGTGCGGATAAGGGCGGGGAGAAGGCTGCTGAGAAGCCCGCGGCGAAGGCTGAGAAGGGCGAGAAGAAGAGCAGCAAGAAGTGAAGTGATCCGAGACTTGGGCGATGAGGCCCGGCTCGGTTAGGAATGAAGACGCCGCCCCGGTGATGAACTGGGGCGGCGTTGTTTTTGTCGCGTACGTGGGTGAGCGGTGGGAGCGTTTGGAGCGGTGGGGGCGGCGGGGGCGGTGGGGGGTGTGGTGGTGGTTGGTTGCAGCAGGGCTTGTGAGCCCGGGATGTGCTGTGTGCCCCAGTGGAGCATGGCCTCGAGCACCGGCCGGAGGGCGAGGCCTTTGGGTGTGAGGGTGTAGGTGCACGCGGCTTGGCGGTCGGGGGCGTCGTCGGCGCGGATGACCTGCGCGTCGAGAAGGCGCTTGAGACGGTCGGTGAGGATGTTGCTGGCGATGGACTCGGGGGAAGAGGCGAAGTCGCGGAAGCGTGAGCGACCCAGGAACAGATCGCGGATGATCAGCAGCGTCCACTTGTCGCCCAACAGGTCGAGCGAGCAGGAGATCGGGCAGGGTGAACGGCGCGGCGGGTGAACGGCTTTGCGTGTTGCGCGTTTCATCGGTGGGTTTCGGCGGGCGCGGTGGGTGATTCTGAGGCGGGGGCGGCGGAGCGATAGTTGTTGACGGGCGCGGATTCGAGCAGGGCCTTCGCTTCGGCCCAGGTGGGGGGCATGGTCGAGGTCCACGGGCCGCGGTAGAAGCGGGAGGTGATCACCGCGGGCATGGCTTCTCTGATGGCTTTGCGGTGCAGGGGTGAGCCGACGAAATCGTCGGCGGCTTCGTCGCTGGTCCAGAGGGTCATGGTCCAGACTTCCGAGCCGAGAGGGCGGGCGCGGATGGAGAAGCCCACGAGCCCCGGCGTATCGGGCAGGGCTTTCTCGAGCTCGCGGGTGTAGTCGTCGAAGATGCCGCGGCGTGAGCGGTCGAGCGTGGCGTTGGTGAGGGCGAGGATGTAGGTGCGGTCGCCGTCGGCTTCGGCGGATTCGATGGGCATCAGCGTGCGGCTCGATGGGTCGTACCTCGGCCCGCGGAAGGGCGTTGCGACCTCGGCGCATGAGGCGAGAAATGCCAGCAGACCCGTGAGCGGGATGATGCCCCAGAGGAGCTTCCGATCGCGGCGCAGCTTGCGAGTTGTCGGAGTTGATGGGTCGGATGGATTCGGCGTGGAGTTGGGTGTGTTGCTGGTGCTCATGGTGGCGATTGATGGGTTGATTCTCTGTGCTTGAGGCGGGCTCGGTCGGGTGGTGAAGCATGGTACCATTTCACTTGCAATGTGCAAGTGCAGTGATCGAGCTGCCGAGCGCAACCTGGTGCGAAGCTGCGGCGAACGGGGCGCGAGTCTGTGCGTGCGCAGTCAAGGCGCCGGTGAGGTAATGATCGCGCGTGCGTTGAAGGCGTATCACAGCGAGCCGAGGCGGCCGCCGTCGATGGGGAGGTTGATGCCGTTGATATACCCGGCGGCGGGTGAGCAGAGGAATGCGACGGCGGTTGCGATCTCGAAGGGTTCGGCGAAGCGACCGGCGGGGGTGGCGGCGATGATCTCGGCGCGGATCTGGTCTTCGCTTTGGTTGGCTTTGCCCGCGCGGTTTTTCACGATGCTGGCGAGGCGGTCGGTGGCGGTGTAGCCCGGGAGGATGTTGTTGGCGGTGATGCCGAAGGGCCCGAGCTCGCTGGCGAGGCACTTGGCCCACGCGGCGACGGCGGGGCGGA
>JAVTWO010000005.1:0-21036 GCA_032229765.1 Phycisphaerales bacterium
ACTTGGTAGACTGGGCGTATTACCGTTCATCCGGATAAACGGATGAAGCGAACCACTCCAACCAGTTCACTCGTTGACCGTCTGGCGGCGGTGGGCGATCAGGTTCGCCTGCGGCTGCTTCGGCTTTTGGAGCGGCAGGAGTTGTCGGTCGGTGAGCTCGCGCGGGTGATGCAGATGCCGCAGAGCTCGGTGAGCCGGCATCTGAAGATCCTGAGCGATTCGCAGTGGGTCGAGTCGCGGGCGGAGGGGACGAGCACGCTGTATCGGCTGGTGCTCGACGATCTGAACCTGGAGAACCGGGCGCTTTGGCTGGCGGTTCGCGAGCAGGTCGGGCAGGACAACTCGCCCGAGCTGGCGGAGGATTTGCGTCGCCTTGCGGCGGTCCTCGACGAGCGGCGGACGGACACGAAGTCGTTCTTTGGGCGTGTGGCGGGTGAGTGGGACGAGGTTCGGACGGACCTTTTCGGCGATCGCGTGACGTTGCAGGCGATGCTGCCGCTGATCCCGCGGGGCTGGACGGTTGCGGACCTTGGGTGCGGGACGGGGAACGCGGCGGAGTTGCTGGCGCCGATCGTGGGGAAGGTGCTGGCGGTTGATCAGAGCGAGCCGATGCTTCAGGCGGCGCGGAAGCGTTTGTCGAACCATCGGAACGTGGAGTTTTTGCAGGGGGACTTGGAGAAGCTGCCGATCGCGGACGCGTCGGTGGATGCGGCCGTGTGCGTGCTGGTGCTGCACCATATCGCGGAGCCTGAGAAGGTGTGCGCGGAGATGGCGCGGATCCTGAGGCCGGGCGGGGTGGCGTTGGTGGTGGACATGCTGGAGCATGATCGCTCGGCGTATCGGCAGACGATGGGGCACCGCTGGCTGGGGTTCCCGGTGACGGAGATGATCCGACTGCTGAGCGGTGCGGGGCTGCGCGATGTGCGGATGCAGGCGTTGCCTTCAGCGACAGAGGCGAAGGGCCCGGGGCTGTTTGCGTGCACGGGTTATCGGGGCGGGGCGGCGGATGTGAAGGCCGCGTCGGGCGGCACAGGTTCTCCAGCGTGATTGATTGAACGCTCCGCGGCGGTGTGCGCCGAGGCGGGGCGAATGCGGGATAGAAAGAGGCCGACCTTGCGTGTGCGGGGCTCGGCGGAAGATGAAGACCGACGAAACCCAGAAACCCACTCTTTTTCATTTGGAGACTGAATCGTGACCACTGCCCCTGCTGTCCGTCCGTCGAAGGTTGCCCTGCCCACGGTTGATAAGGCCAAGAACGGGCTGGAGTACAAAGTTGCCGACCTGAGCCTTGCGGAGCTGGGTCGGAAGGAGCTGCGTCTGGCTGAGCACGAGATGCCGGGCCTGATGGCAATCCGCGATCGGTACAAGGGTCAGAAGCCCCTGGCGGGCGCGCGGATCCTCGGCTCGCTGCACATGACGGTCCAGACCGCGGTGCTGATCGAGACGCTGGTGGAGCTGGGCGCGGACGTTCGCTGGGTGTCGTGCAACATTTTCAGCACGCAGGACAGCGCGGCGGCGGCGGTGGTCGTCGGTCAGCACAAGGGCGGGACGCTGGCGGACCCGAAGGGGACCCCGGTGTTCGCGTGGAAGGGCGAGACGCTGGAGGAGTATTGGTGGTGCACGAACGTGGCGATGCGCTGGCCGGACGGCGGCGGGCCCAACATGCTGCTGGACGACGGCGGGGACATCACCCTGCTGGTGCACAAGGGCGCGGAGTATGAGAAGGCGGGCGCGGTGCCGGCGTTCAACGAGAAGACCGACCCCGAGGAATGGGGCGTGATCCTCGACCTGCTCCGCGAGGAGCAGAAGAAGAACCCCGGGCGTTTCAGCGCGGTGCTCAAGGGCATCAAGGGCGTCAGCGAAGAGACCACCACGGGCGTTCACCGCCTGTACGAGATGCAGAAGAAGGGCCAGCTCGCCTTCCCCGCGATCAACGTCAACGACAGCGCCACGAAGAGCAAGTTCGACAACCTCTACGGCTGCCGGCACTCGCTGGTGGACGGTCTGAACCGCGCCACCGACGTGATGCTGGGCGGCAAGGTGGCGGTTGTCCTGGGCTACGGCGACGTGGGCAAGGGCTCGGCGCAGAGCCTGCGCGGGCAGGGCTGCCGCGTGATCGTCACCGAGATCGACCCGATCAACGCCCTTCAGGCGGCGATGGAGGGGTACCAGGTTTCGCTTCTCGAGGACGTTGTCGAGACGGCGGACATCTTCATCACCGCGACGGGCAACAAGGACGTGCTGACCCTTGAGCACATGCGGAAGATGAAGGACAAGGCGATCGTGGCGAACATCGGTCACTTCGATAACGAGATCGACATGGCGGGCCTTGCGAAGGCGAAGGACGTCACGCGCGTGAACATCAAGGCGCAGTACGACGAGTACGTCTTCAACAAGGGCGCCAAGAACGAGAAGTCGATCCTGGTGCTGGCGGAAGGGCGGCTGATGAACCTGGGCTGTGCGACCGGGCACCCCAGCTTCGTGATGAGCTCGTCGTTCACGAACCAGACGATCGCGCAGCTTGACCTTTGGCTGAGCGCGAACAACAAGCCGACGCTGTCGGGCGTGAAGTACACGGAGAACAAGGTGTACATCCTGCCCAAGAAGCTCGACGAAGAGGTGGCACGTCTGCACCTTGAGAAGCTTGGCGTTCGGCTGACGAAGCTGACCACGGCGCAGGCCGAGTATCTGAACGTGTCGGTGGACGGGCCGTACAAGCCCGAGCACTATCGTTATTGATTGATTGAGAAGATCGATTCGGGCCGACGGTGAAGTTCACCGCGGCATTGAACAAGTCATCGGGGGCCCCGGTGTGAAAGCACCGGGGCTTCATTCAGGACGGGTCTGGCTGAAACGGGAAGCGGAGAGGATCACGGACGAGGCGTCTCATGCACATTCGCGACATCTTCGCTCAACACCACACGACGTTCAGCTTTGAGTTCTTTCCGCCCAAGACCCCCGAGGCGGCGGAGACGCTCTACGAGAACCTCGCGGAGCTCGAATCGCTGAAGCCTTCGTTCGTGTCGGTGACGTACGGCGCGGGGGGGAGCACGCGCGAGCTGACGCGCGATCTGGTGGTGCGTGTGAAGACGCGGACGCGGCTGGACCCGATGCCGCACTTGACGTGCGTGTGCCACAGCGAGTCGGACATCCGCTCGATCCTGGAGCAGTACGCCTCGGCGGGGATCGGGAACATCCTCGCGCTGGGCGGTGACTTACCCAAGAACGCGGCGGACTGGGATCGCAGCAAGGACGCGTTCCGGTATGCCGCGGACTTGGTGCGGTACATCAAGAGGTTCAACGACGAGCGGAAGCATCCCGACCCGCGCGGCTTTGGGATTTGCGTGGCGGGTTTTCCTGAGGGGCACCCGGCGACGCCGAACCGCGTGAAGGAGATGGACTACCTCAAGGCGAAGGTGGACGCGGGGGCGGATTGGATTTGCACGCAGTTGTTCTTTGACAACAACGACTTTTACGATTTTCGCGATCGGTGCGATCTGGCGGGGATCAAGGTGCCGATCGTTGCGGGGATCATGCCGGTGACGAGCATGAAGGGGATGGCGGCGATGGCGGAGATGGCGGCGGGTGCGCGATTCCCCGCGGCGCTGCTGCGGCGGTTGAACCGCACGGGGGGCGATCCGGAGATGGTGCGGCGCGTGGGGATTCAGTACGCAACCGAGCAGTGCGAAGGTTTGCTCGAGCACGGCGTGCGCGGGATCCACTTCTACACGCTGAACAAGAGCACCGCGACGCGAGAGATCTTTCTGAACCTGGGCGTGAAGGACACGCTCAGCCTGCTGCACCCGAAGCCGGTGATGGGGTAAGGGGGGTGAGGGGTGATTGCGGTTGCTGCTGTGATTGAGAAGGCAGGGGCTGGACCGCGGGTGTGGGCGCGGGTTGTGTGATGTGCGAGGGCTTGGTGGTGGTGGTGGCGCGGTAGATCGTGCGTGCGCCGACGGTGATCATCGCGATGGCCAGCGCGGTGGCGATGGCGCGGGCGCTGAGCTTGGTGGAGAGGTGAGCGCCGAGCTGCGCTCCGAAGATTGAGCCCAAAGCGAGCGGCGTGCAGAGCCACCAGAAGCCGGTGTAATCGCCTTTGAAAAAGTGAACGCTGACGGCGAGCCAGGCGGTGAGGGCGAGGACGAAGTGGCTGGTGGCGGTTGCGCGGTGGGCGGGGAAGTGGAGGAGGTAGATCAGGGCGGGGACGTGGATGATGCCGCCGCCGATGCCCAGCATGGAGGCGATGAAGCCCACGGCGACGGAGATGATCGCGCCGAGGACGAGCATGGTGCGGGTGGGGTTGGGCGGGGTTTCGGGGGCCTTGCCAAGGGCGCGGAGGATGACGAGCGCGGCGCCGATGATGAGCATGATGCCCAGGGCGAGGTCGAAGGTTGCGCGGGGCATGACGGAGGCGATGAAGACACCCATCGCGGCGCCGGGGAGGGCCGCGGCGGCGAAGACGAGGCCCGATTGGTAGTGGATCTTTTTCTGGCGTGCGTACCCCACGGTGCCCGAGGCGGCGTTGAAGGCGACGACGAAAAGGCTGATGGCGGTGAGGGTGTCGGTCTCTGCGTGGGGCATGAAGTAGGCGAGGGCGGGGATGAGGAGGAATCCGCCGCCGGCACCGATGAGCGTGCCCACACAGCCGACGAAAGCACCGGCGAGGACGAGGCCCAGGCTGATGAGGGCGTCGTTCACGGGAAGAGGACTTTCAGCGCGGGCTGGGTGAGGGTCGAGTCGGTCGTCGAGATGCAGTGTGAGAATCCGGGGCGGAGCGAGGCGGAGGCCCATTGACCCTGCGGGTTCATCGCGATGACCGCGACCTGGTGGCTCGGGTGAAGGGTGTAACGGTCGGCGATGCGCTGCAGCACCGCGACGGCGGCGTCGAGGGGGGATCGGCCTTGACGCATGAGTTCGACGGCGAGGAATGAGCCGCAGACGCCCATGACGAGTTCGCCGTTGCCTGTGCACGAGGCGGCGCCGGCGGTCTGGTCGACGTAGAGGCCGTGACCGATGATGGGCGAATCGCCGACGCGGCCGGGGATTTTGAAACCGAGGCCGCTGGTTGTGCAGACGCCGGCGAGCTGGCCCTGGGTGTCGCGGGTGAGGACGCAGACGGTGTCGTGCGAGGGATCGGGCGAGGAGGAGAGGGCGTCTTTGTAGCGTTCTTCGACGTTCATCGGGGGGACGTAGCCGGCTTTGAGGCCCGCGCGGGCCTGGCCGGTTGGGTGGTCTTTTCGCCACGCGGCGTACGCGGCGCGGGATTGGTCGGTGAGCAGGTGGTTGGCGTCGGGGGTGAAGCCCTCGCTGGCGGCGAAGGCCCCGGCGCCGTCGCCTGCGAGCATGACGTGGATGGTGTTGTCCATCACGCGGCGGGCGATCTGGGCGGCGGTTGGGTAATCGCGGAGGAAGCAGACGCTGCCGCAGCGGTCGGGGTTGGTCATGACGCAGGCGTCGAGGGAGACGCGCCCGGATGCGTCGGGGAGGCCCCCCACTCCGACCGAGTCGACGGTCGGGTCGAGTTCGACGGCGGTGGCGCCGGCGACGGCGGCATCGAGGGCCGAGCCGCCCGAGCGGAGGATGGGCATGGCGGCGGCGTTGGCGACGTGCCCGAAGGACCAGGTGGAAAGGGCGATGGGGCTGTGTGTGGGCATGCTGCGTGAAGGTACGCAGGTGCTTCGCGGCGTGCGCGGGCGGGTGCTTTGGCGGTCAGCGCTTCTGGACGTTCACCGCGTCGCTGAGGGATTCCAGGGCCTTGGTGATGGCGCGTTCGTCGGCGGGGAGGGAGATGCTCATGCGGAAGCCGCGGGCTTCGAGCCAGGTTTCCGCGAGAGCTTGCAGCTCGCCGTCGGTGATTTCTTTCCAGTTGGGAAGGGCCTTGGTGGGGTCCTGGATCTTCTGGCGGATGGCTTTGTCAAGGCCTTCGATGGCGGCTTTGGAGACGAGGTCCATGAGCTTCTTGGTCAGCTCGGTGTCCTCGCCGGCGGCGGTGCGGGAGTTTGACCAGCGGTCGAGGCGCGGGCGGAGCTGCTCCATGGCTTTCTGGCGCTGCACGCGGACGTCCATCTCTTTGACGTAGACCACCGCGATCATGCCGATGGGGATGAAGGCCTTTTCGCCGGCCTTCTCTGCGAGCTGGTCGATCTTCGTGATTTTGCCCGCGCGGACGTCGTCGCGGAGCTCGGCGATGGAGTTCTCAAGGGCTTTGATCAGCGAGCCGAGGATCGACCATTCGTTGCGGGTCTCGGGGAGGAACTGGTTGACGCCCGGCAGGTTTGTCGGCAGCACGAAGAACCACGCGTCGTTCTCCTTCTTCATCGTCAGACCCAGCGGGGGGATGGGCTTGCCGTCGAAGAGGACCGCGGCTTGATCGTCGGCGAGGGAAACGGTGGAGAGTCGGGCGGCGTTGGCTTCGAGAACGCCGAAGGGATTGGCCATAATCTGGTCGGTGATCTCTTTGAAGGCGTCGCGTTGGGCTCGGCGGGCGTTCTCGTCGTTCGCGGGGAGGTTGACGTTGACGCCGGTCTTCTGCCCGCCTTGCAGGTTGACGTCGATTCGGCGCGGGCGGGAGTTCAACGTGCCCGCGCCGGCGGTGATTTTACTGAACGCGTCGGCGGCGGAGCCGGATTCCAGACGCTTGCGGAGATCCGCGGTCTCGGTGGGGAAACGCTCCGCGACGGCGAGGGTGAGTTCTTGAAGACGGAGCATCAGCCCGCCCAGGCGGTTGAGAACGAGGCGGAACTCTTTGCTGTCGGCATAGAGCAGATCGGGCAGGCGATCGACACGCCCGTCCTTGATCATCTTGACCATCGAGTTCAGCACGTCCTGCGGCGTGGCTTGCGAGTACGAGATCTGCTCGGGCTTCTTGCACGCGGGCAGGATCAGAGCGCAGAAAAGCAACAGCGCGAACAGAGCTGGCGCCAGGCGAGCGGTTGAGCGATGTTGATGAAGCTGAACGGACAGCACGCGGACACCCTCCGAGCTCGGCACGACCCGCACGAAGGCCGGACCGGTATGGGTGATACCACCGAGACGAACGCCGGCTGCGGGTTTGCAGAGCGGGCGGGTGTCTGTCAGAATGGCGAGGACGGTCGTTGGGAGAGCGGGGATGGATCGGAACGGGTTGGTTCAAGGGAGCAACGGATGAGCAAGCTCGTGAGCGGGAGTGTGGCGGAGTTTCTGGGGACCTTCGCGCTGACGTTCTTCGGCGCGGGGGCGATCATCATGGCCAGCACTCCGGGGGGAGGGGGCAGCCTCGTCACCGTCGCGCTGGCGCACGGGTTGGTGCTCTTTGCCTTTGTTGCCGGGTGCGGGTACATCAGCGGCGGACAGTTCAACCCCGCGGTGGCGCTGGGGTTGGTGGTGGCTGGCAAGCAGACACCTGTGCAGGCGGCGGTGTACATCGTGGCGCAGTTGCTCGGTGCCGCATGCGGCGCGGGGATGCTGCAACTGCTGCTGACACCCGAGATCGCCAACAGCCAGGCGGCGAAGCTCGGCGCGACGATCGGCGCACTGACCACCACCGACGGCGCGACCCTGCGGGTGATCGGGATGGAAGCGATCATGACTTTCGCGCTCATGTTCGTTGTGCTCACCGCGGCGGTCGATGAGCGCGGCGGGAAGCTCGGTGCGCTGGCCATCGGCGTGACCGTCACGGGGTGCATCCTTGCGGGTGGGTACTGGACCGGGGCGAGCATGAACCCGGCGCGGAGCTTCGGCCCGGCGATCTGCGGGAGCCACTGGGTGATGTTCCACGCGTACATCATCGGGCCGGTGGTTGGCGCGTGCCTGGCGGCGGTGGTGTACCGGGTCTTCTGGAAGCGTTGAATCGCAAGCGGCGAGGAGCGTGTGGTCGCGGTTTGGGCGATGATCGTGCGTCGGCGGTTTCTGCGCGAGCGGCACGCGTGAAGGTGGTGGGTTTGGAGCGTCTGTGCGGGTTGTACGGGACTCGGGAAAGACCCGGATGGTGGTTCTTTGGGGTCGATAACCGGTTATCGCGCGGTCGGCTTGGTGAATCGAGGGGTTTTACACGGGTGGACTGAGCAGGCGCGCTTGAGCGGTCGATATCTCCAAGCGTCGGCGTAGAGCGCCGATCGGAGGTACACATGGGCGTTGACACAGCCACGAAGGACCAGGTTGTTGCCGCGGCGATCCGCGAGATTTCGCATATCGCCACGCTGCCTGAGATCACGCTGAAGATCATCCAGCTTGTCGAGGACCCCACGTCCACGGCGCAGGACCTGAACAACGTGATCGCGAAGGACCCGGCGCTGTGCACGCGCATCCTGAAGGTCGTGAACTCCGCGTTCTACGGGCTTCCGGGGCAGATCGGCTCGATCAACCGAGCCATCGTGCTGCTGGGCTTGAACGCGGTGAAGAACATCGCCATCGCCGCCAGCCTGAGCAAGCTCTTCAAGGGCGGGCAGTTGACCCCGGGGTTCAGCGCCCGTGACCTGTGGGTGCACTCGATCACCGCCGCCACGGCGACGAAGATGATCGCCGACAAGTTGAAGCTGGGTCTGAGCGACGAGAGCTTCCTGGCGGGGCTGATCCACGACATCGGGATCATGGTGCAGATGCAGTATGACCGCAACAAGCTGGTGGAGGTTTTGGACAAGGTTGCCCCGCCGGTGGGGCAGACGGATGTGGCTCCCGGGGACATGATGGCCGCGGAGATGGCGGTCTTCGGTGCGACGCACCAGGACTTTGGTGCGGCGCTGTGCGAGAAGTGGAAGTTCCCCAAGAGCTTCTTCCATGTGTGCGGGTATCACCACCGCCCGATGGAGCTGCCGGCGGATCACCGCACGCTGGCGTGCATGGTCTACGTCGCGGATCGGCTGGCGGCGGAGATGTCGGAAGGGTTCCGGCTGGACGTGCAAAGCACGAACATCCCGGCGGAAATCCTGGAACATCTCAACCTTGAGCCGTCAGATGTCGATGAACTGAAGCAGCGGTTGCCCGAGATGGTCGAAGACGCGAAGGCCATGCTGGGCTGAAATGACACTCACCGCCCGTTGAACGCACGCTTCGGACGTGCGGGCGACGCGGGCGGAGACAACGAACTCTCTTTCTCCCTCCGGGCGGTGCGACGAAAGTCGTCCCGCCTGTTTTCGTTTCTGATCGAGGCGTGTCTTTGCGTGCGCGACCGTGGCGGGCGTGATGTGCAGGTTGGGGTGTTATGATCCGGGATGCCGCGGGCGAGACAGCTTCACGACGAGTACTTTCTGAAGGCGAAGGCGGAGGGGTATGCCGCCCGCTCGGCGTACAAACTCAAGCAGATCCACGAGCGGTACCAGGTTCTCAGACCCGGGGACACGGTGCTGGACCTTGGGTGCGCGCCGGGGTCGTGGCTTCAGGTCGCCAGCGAGATCGTCGGCCCGCACGGGCTGGTGGTGGGGATCGACCTGCTGGATATCAACATCGACCCGCCCGCGAACGTGCGGGCGGTGCGGGGTGACGCGTTCAAGGTCAGCGCCCGCGAGCTACTCGGGATGATGGGCAGGCCCGGGCTCTTCAGCGTCGTGCTCAGCGACATGGCCCCGAACACCGCGGGGCTGGGTGACGATCTGCGCTCGGTTTCGCTGTGCCGACGGGTGCTGGAACTCGCCACCGATGCGCTCGCGCCGGGTGGACGGCTGGTGATGAAGGTCCTCGAAGGCTCCGCCTATCCGGACCTGATGCGCGAGACGATGGGGGTCTTTGAGTTTGCACGCGGGTACAGGCCTGACGCAACGCGGGATGTAAGCCGGGAGATTTTCGTGGTGGCGATGCGGTTCCGCGGGTCGAGCGCGGGGCGGGCGAACGGTGGTACAGCGGGCGGCACAGCGGGAACATCCGGCGGTGCGCTGGGCGTCAACGAGACTGGGTGGAAGGATGTGCCCTCGGCACGCGTGCCGCCGCATAAACGGAAGCAGGTTGAGCTGCCTCTGGAGGACTCGGATATCGGCCGGCCTCGGAAGTTCAAGCCCGTGGCAAAGGGGCACGCGGGTGGCGGTGCGGCGGAGCCTCCGCGGCCTCGCAAGAAGCGCGGTGGTGGTGGCGGCGCGGGTGGTGGTGGCAAAGCTGGCGGCGGAGGGTCGCGGCGGCGATGACGTTCCTTGAGCCCATGACCGGGATCATCGCGGCGGCGGTGGCGGTGCCCCTCCTGCTGGCGTTGTACTTCCTGAAACTCCGGCGCAGGCCCGTGCGCGTCAGCGCGACGTTCCTCTGGCAGCAGGCCTCGCGCGATATGCAGGCGAACGTCCCGCTGCGGTGGCTGCGGTTCAACTGGCTGCTGCTCTTGCAACTGCTGGCCCTTGCGTGCCTGGTCATCGCGGCGGCGAGGCCGACGATCCCCTCCGCCGACGGCGGCGGCGGCGCGAAGACCGTCCTGCTCATCGACGCCTCGGGCTCGATGGCGGCGCTCGACGGCGACCGGGCCTTCCGCATCGATTCAACCCAAGCCGCCGCGATCTCTCGCCTCGACGAAGCCAAGGGGCGTGCGCTGCGTGCGATCGATGAGCTCGAAAACGCCGGCGACGGTGGCCGTCGGCGGATGATGGTCGTCAAGTTTGCAGCGACCGCCTCGGCGCTCACGGGTATGACCGACGACACAACCGCCCTGCGCGAGGCGGTTCGCAGCATCACCCAGACCGACCAGGCCGGCGATCCTTTCGAGGCGCTGAAGCTCATCGGCACGCTGACCCGCAAGCCCGAGAATGAACTGAGCGAAGAGGCCTTCACGCCCACGAGCGTGCTGGCCTTCAGCGATGGCGACGTGGGGCGGTTTGAGGACACGCCGCAGCGGCAGCGTGAGCTTGCGGGCGCGATGGCGGGACTCTCGTTGAAGCTGGTGCGCTGCGGCAGCCCGGCCGCGGAAACCTCCGCGAACAACCTGGGCATCGTTTCGCTCAACGCCCGGCGTGATTACGAAGACCCGGCGCTCGTGCGTGTCTTCGCTCGCATCGTCAACGCCTCCGCAGAGGCAAAGTCCACGCAGGTCTCTATCTCGGTCGACGGCCGCGTTGCAGAGCGGCGCGCGGTGACGATCCCGAAGGGCACCAGCGAAAAGCCCGGAGAGCTGGGCGTGACCTTTGAACTCAACGAGAGCAAGGGTGGCGTCATGCTCGCTCGGTTGCTCGATGAGGACCTGCTCAGCAGCGACAATGCCGCGGGCGTGGTGGTCGGGGCGCTCAGCCCCGCGCGGGTGCTGGTGATCGGCCCGGGTGAGGGTGAGCCCAACGCCGACCGGATCTTGCTCGCGGCCCTCGACGTGCACAAACCCGCGAAGCTGGACGTGATGAACGCCTCACAGGCGGCGGGGGTTTTTTCAGGCCTGCAAGAGCCCGGCCGGGGCATTGGCTATGACCTGGTGATCTTTGATCGCGTGGAAGCGATCAACCCGCCCCGCGTTGCGAGCCTGCACTTTGCGAAGACCTTGAGCGTCACCGCGCCGAAGGCAGGTGCGGTCAATGAGGGCGAGCGGGTGTCGATCACGCCGACGGTGATGGGCGGCGAGAACGCCGAGCCCGATCGCATGCTGTCGTGGCAGCGTGAGCACCCGCTGCTGAAATATGTGAGCCTGGAAACGATCATCATGAGCCCGCCGACGGTGCTGAAGCTGCTGAGTTCGACCGACGCGTCGAAGGTCGGCTGGACGGTGGAAACGCTGGCGAGTGCCGCACTCGGGCCGCAGATCGCGCTGGTGAACGATCGCGGGCTGGCGCGGGCACGTGCGGGAGGTGGCGGGCTGGGGGTTGTGCCACGGGTTGTGGTGGCCTGTGAGCTGGAGAAGAGCAACTGGGGCCCGCACTTTTCGTTTCCGATCTTTCTGGGCAACGTGCTGGACGTGATGGCGGGGCGTGGCGGGATCGGGGGCGGGCGTGTGGGCTGGGCCTTCTCGACGGTTGATGCGGTGACGGTGACGCCGCCGACGGGCGCGGGCGGGGTGCTTGAGGTCAAGAACGCCGCGGGTGAGATCGTGCAACGCATTGAGGGCGAAGGCGCGGAAGCGCTCGAAAGTGACGGGCGGCTGAACCTGGGCGTGATTGCCCGCGCGGGGCTGTACGTCGTTTCACGCGTGGCATCTGGCGGGGCGAACGCAGCCGAGATCGGTGCACCCGGGATTGCCGCGGTCAATATGCTCAGCGAGGGTGAGAGCCTGGTGCGGACGCACGCGGAGATGAAGTTGTCGTCAAACATGCCGCCGGCGAAGCTGCCCATCGGTGCGGCGGTCGAGGGCGGTCGCGAGATCTGGAACTGGTTCGTTCTTGCCGCGGTTGTGCTGCTGACCTTGGAGTGGCTGCTCTACGCTTGGCTGATGAAAGGTTGAATCTGTCGGCGTGTGGCCGGCTCTTTCTCTGGAGTTGATTTATGCGGACGAATGCGGAGTTTTCTGTGCGTGGTCTTCGCATCACTTCCTTGAGCCTCACCGCGGCGGCAACGCTCGCGCTGAGCAGTTCGGCCCTGGCGCAATCCCCCGCGCCGGGCGTGAACCCCACAACACCCGGCAGCCTCTCGGCAAGTCCGACCGGCGCGAAAAAGCCCGACAGCCCCGAGGCCGACAAAAGCCCTTGGAGCATCCGCCTCAGCGGCGGCGGGATCTACCAGTTCGAAACCGATCTCCGCGGCAACCCCGGCTCATACTCCGTCGCTCGCGGCGACACCTCCTTCGGCCTGGGCTATCGCGCCAGTGAGTCGCTCCGCCTCACGCTCGACGTCGGCACCGAGGTCTCGTGGTACGAGTTTGACAACGCCACGACGATCCTGGCGCCGAGCGCCAAGCCCTTCCACGTCATGTACCAGACCGACATCAACCCGGGCGTGCGCTTCGACGTCGATGAGAACTGGTTCGTCCTCGCCGGCGGCATCCTGCAGTTCAGCGGTGAACGCAAGGCCGACATGGGCAAGTCCTTCACAGGCGGTGCCTTCGGCGCGGTGGGTTACAAGATCAGCGACGACCTGACGCTCTACGGCGGCGTGCTGGGCAAGAGCCGCCTTGAGGACGACGCGCTCGTGGTGCCGATCATCGGGGTCAACTGGCGCATCACCGAAAACCTTCGCCTGGATACGCGTGGGCTCGGCGCGGTGCTCACCATGACGCTCAAGCCCGGCGTGCGCGTCTTTGTCGATGCGACGTACGAATCACGCGAGTACCGCCTCAGCGACGAGAGCTTCCTGCGCGAGGGTGTCGTCCGCGATCGCCAGATCCCCGTGGGCATCGGCGCGGGCTTCGATCTGTGCAAGAACTTCACACTCACCGTCCGCGGCGGCGTGAACGTCTGGCAACAGTTCACCGTCGATACCGACAACGAAGTCCGAGTCAACCGCTTCCGCTCCGATCCCTCAGGGTTCATCGGCCTCCGTGGCGAGATCCGGTTCTGATCGGTCCTCTCGACGCGCTCGCCCTTCCCCTCGCTTTCGATCCCGATGTGTGCACGCATGAACAGTCACCCCAGCGATGACCTAGCCGCCCGTACGACGACCGAGCCTTTGAAACCGCTCGGCGTTGATGCGCTCCACCATCGGTCCGGTCATCGTGACGAGGCACGTGAAAATGCGGGCGTCTCTCGGCGCGGGATCCTCGCGGCGGGCGCGGCGCTCACCGCGGGGCTTCTGCTGCCTGCGCGTTTGCGTGCGCAGCAGAGCACCGCAACCACCACGCCCCCCGCGCCGATTCAGCCCAAGGTGCCGGCTCGGAACCTGATCTTCATCGTCGCCGACGGCACCAGCAACGGCGCGCTCATGCTCGCGGATCAGTTCGTGAAGTTCAAAGGCGGAAAGGCCTCGAACTGGCGGCGGGTGTCCTCAACCACCGGCACGACGCGCTCGCTGCAGTGCACCTCATCGGCGGATTCGATCGTCACCGACTCCGCAGCCGCCAGCGCCGCGTGGAGCACGGGGATCAAGCACGAAAACGGCTCGCTGTGCGTGCTGCCCGACGGTCGCAAGCCCACGCCCATGCTCATGCGGGCGAAGGCCAGCGGCAAGCGCGTCGGCTGCGTCACCACCACGACGATCACCCACGCCACACCCGCGGGGTTCTACTGCAACGTCACACGCCGGGCCAGCGAAGACCAGATCGCTCAGCAGCTCTGCGAGCGGCCGATCGACGTGGCCCTCGGCGGCGGGGTGAAGTTCTTCAAAGACGACGCGGTGAAGGCCCTGCCCGCGGGGCTTGTGCGGAGCACCGACGAGCTGCGCGCGTTTTTGAACAACAAAGCCGAAGCAGGCGCCCGCCTCGTCGGCGCCTTCGGCGATTCGCACCTGCCCATGAAGCTCGAGCGCGACGATCAGCGCCGACGATCTCAACCAACCACGCCGTCGCTGCTGGAGATGACCAAGATCGCCCTCGATCGACTCAGCGTCGATCAGGACGGCTCCGACGGGTTCGTGCTGCAGATCGAAGGCGGGCGCGTGGATCACGCGGCTCACGCGAACGACGCCGGTGGTTTGCTGCACGATCTGCTTGAACTCGACGAAGTCGTTGGTCATGTCGAGCAATGGGCCCGCGGGCGGAGCGATACGCTCGTGCTCGTCACCACCGACCATGCCACGGGTGGCTGCTCGCCGGTCTTCTACGGCAAGCCCGGGTACGAAGGCTTGAAGAAGCTCGACAACGTTCGGCACAGTTTCGAATGGGTCTTTGATCAACTCGGCAAGCACGAAGACCCCGCCGCCGACGCCGCACGACTCGTCACGCTCGCAGAAACAGCCCTGGGGTTCAAGCTCCCCGAAGGCAGCGAAACGGCTTTGCGTCAGGTCATGACCGGCGAGCGTGAGGACCTGTTCAAGATGCAACGCAAACTGCCGTGCGTTCTGGGGGCGATCGCCGCGAACGACTTGGGCGTGGCTTTCAGCACCGACGGTCACAACGGCGATTTCGTCGACGCCTTCGCCTTCGGCCCCGGCGCATCGACCCTCCCCAGTTTCGTCGAGAACACCGAGCTTGGACTCTGGGCCGCGGGGTGCGTGGCGTGCGGGCGGAGTGACGCGGGCGTAGAGCCTTACTCACGACGATCCGCGGTGAGGCGAACTACGCTTCGCCCATGCGTTCTCGGCGTGAAACACTCCTCTCTGCGGCTGACAAACTCGAATCTTCTTCCCCCACGGGCGTGCGATGCCTTGTGGGCTTTGACGGGTTCATCGACGACATCATCGATGTCGTGGACGTGCGCCGATCGATGAAGAGAGAGGATTACACGCGTTTGGAAACGATGGAGGCCTATGCCGCCAGAGTGCAGGCCTTCGCCCGGCGCAGCATGAACCTCGAACTCGTGGTGAAGGAATCACGCTTCGGCGGCAACGGACCGCTGATGGCCGGGGGCTTGGCGATGCTCGGCGCTCGCACCAGCTACGTCGGCTGCGTCGGACAAGAGAACGCCCCGAGCCAGCTCCACCCGCTCTACGACGATCTCCGTCAGCGCTGCGAGAAGACCGGCGGCAAAGTCGTCCCCATCGCCCCGCCCGCGCACACCGCCGCCCTTGAGTTCGACGACGGCAAGATCATGCAGGGCAACCCGCTGAACCTCTACCGCGCCACGTGGCAGGGCGTGAAGAGCGCGCTGGGCGAGAGCGCCGTCGATGCGATGGTCGAGAACTGCGACCTGCTGGGGATCGTCAACTGGGTGATGATGCCGGGCGTGGGCGGGCAGGGCGGCATCTGGGAAGGGCTGACAAACCAGGTCCTTCCCAAGCTGAAAAGCAGCGAATCCAAGCACATCTTCATCGACCTCTGCGACCCCGCGAAGCGCACCGACTGCGACGTGGCAACGGCACTGTCGCAGTTGCAAGCGATGAACGCGGTGAAGAACGCTTCGGGCCTTCGCGGCGCGAAGGTGACGCTGGGGCTCAACCTTGCCGAGGCGCAGCGCATCGACGCAGTCTGCGGCAGCAAGGGCTTCGCGGGCGCGGGCGACCACCCCACGGGCGAGCAGGTGCGCATGGCATCGCAGCGCATCCGCGAGACGCTGGGCCTTTACTGCGTGGTCATCCACCCGCGCGAGGGTGCCGGGGCGACCATCGAGAACGGGCAGAGCGCCTGGTTCGACGGGCCTCTCTGCGAGAAGCCCAAACTCTCAACCGGCGCGGGCGATCACTTCAACTCGGGCTTCGCGCTGGCGCTGGCGATGAACCTCCCGGCCGACGAATGTCTCGCCATCGGCACGAGCGTCAGCGGCCTGTACGTCCGCGAAGCACAAAGCCCCACACGCCCGCGCCTGATCGACTTCGCTCGCACGCTTGCACAAGCCTGAGCGTTCGGTTGTTCGACGAGAGAAACTCACGGCTTCACGTTCGCTCAAGACAGGTCTTCGCTTCAGCCACCGCCGGGCGGCGGCTTGCGCCGGTCACCCGCGGGTCCGCCGCGCCGACGTATCTGCACTGTCTCGGGCAACTGGTCTTTGTCCAGCTCGATGATCGAGAACCAATCGCCCTGATAGATCAGCCGCCCGCGTGCCTGCTCACGCCCGGGCCCGCGCCCGGGCCGAGGCGCATCCGCGCGATCATCATCAATCCGCGGCGGCGGACCGCCCATCAGGTCGGGCGGGCCGCCCATGCCCGGACCGCCACCCGGAGGCCCCATCCCACGCCCCATCCCCTCTCCGCCGCGGGTTTCGGTGATGAGCAGGACGCGGTCGAAGTTCTGCGCCTGGGCGCGCGTGATGGGCTGTTGACGCGCGAAGGTGCCGAAGGTCAGACCGGCCCAGAACTCGAGTCCGTGACGCGCCACAACAAGTGTCCGTGCACGCTGTTCCTCCGGCACAAACCGCTTCATTTCGCGCAGCTCGGCTACCTTGTCCTCGTCCATGAGCGAGCGTCCGGGCACGTGGTGCTGAGTGCCTTTAATGCCGCCGAGCGCGAGCATTCCGGCGATCACCACCGCCGCGACACGGGAAGCCAAGCCGATCATTCCGGAGCGGAGCGACATCCATCCCGCGAGCGCAACCGCCATCGGCACCGGGGTCATGATCGAAATCCGCTGGAAGTACTCGCTATTCAAAAGGGGCGAACAGATCGCCATCGCTGAAAGTGCGCACCCGCAGCAGATGGCGAATCGCGCCGACTGATGCCGAGGCCCCGCACGCGTGATGAGCATCGAAGCGATGATGACGATGGAGGCGATATGCGTCGCGAGCACCATCGCGAGCGTCGAGCCGCCTTCAGGCCCGCCAGGTCCGGGCGGGCCGCCCATGCCCGGTGGTCCGCCCATCATGGGCTCGCTGCCCGTTCCGCGCAAGCTCTGCCAGACCGGATCGGTGAAGAGCTTTGCGGGCGCATTGAGAATCGCGCTCGCTTTGTTCTGCCCACCCAGGAGGTACATCGCACCGATCAAACCCGCCGCGAGGACCACGCCGCTGAGGACGGTCAGCAGCACGGTGCGAAGGCGCAATCGCCCCGAGAGCGCCAGATCCGCCGCGAAACACGACAGCACGGCCCCTGCGCACACGAGTCCTGCGCCGAAGGTCCCCGAATGTGTCAGCCCCGCAAGAACTAACCAGACCGTCGGCTGGATCCATCGACGCCATCGCTGCGGACTATCGAACGCCGTGCTCATGCTCCAGAGCATCATCGCGACGAAAACCAGACCCAGCGACTGCTTCTGAAAGTCACCCACCATCCTCAAAATCGGCGTGCACAACACCGCCAGCAACGCCGGCGCCATCAACAGAAGCAGCCGCGCGGGCGAGTGCCACTCGCGGCGCATCCACGACGCCCCTGCGAAGACCACCGCCGCCGCCGTCCAAGGCTGCAGCACGCTATCCAAGAGCCGCGACGCGAGAATTAACGCGTCCTCAAGCCCCAGACTTGTCGTGAGCAGAAAGAGCTTCGCCAGCGCGGCGTTCAGCCAAAAAAAAATCGGCAGATCGCTGAGATACAACGAGCCTGTCTCGAACAGAAATCGCGACTGCAGCGGGTAATACCCCGCGTCCATCCCCGCAGGAAACGTCCCCGGCATGTTCATCCGCAGGCGAACAACCGTCGCGATCACCACCACCACCATCGCCACGATCCACGGCATCAACCTTACCCAACCCCCGCGACCTTCCGCGGTCTGCTCCGTCGCGACTACTTCGCTGGATTCGTTCATGCAGAACAAACGTACGCAAACCTCGACTATTGCCGCCTGCACAGACCCCAAACCAGCCGTCGAGCCAGAGGCCGATTCACGCGAATACGCTGGGGCATGACCAGCCACGCTTCGTCAAACTCCGCCGCGCCCCACGCTCAGCTTTTCGCTCGCCTCGGGCTTGATCGCTCCGCGAGGGTCTCGATGACCGCACAGTCGGGCCCACTCTGGATCGCCAGCGAGAACCCCACCACCGCGAGCACCCTCGCGTGGGTCAAGCTCGACACCGCTTCAGACTACGAACGTCAAGCCAGCGAGGCCGTCGAGAGCTTCAAGCGTTGGCGCAGCATCCCCGCCCCCGCGCGAGGCCTGGTCGTCCGCGCCATCGGCGACGCCTTCCGCACGCACAAGCACGACCTGGGCGAACTCGTCTCGCTCGAAGTCGGCAAGATCCGCTCCGAGGGTCAGGGCGAGATCCAGGAGATCGTCGACATCGCCGATTTCGCCGTGGGTCTGTCGAGGCAGCTCCCGGGGCTGACGCTCCCCAGCGAACGCGCCGGGCACCGCCTGATCGAGCAGTGGCTGCCGCTGGGCGTGGTGGGCGTGATCAGCGCGTTCAACTTCCCCGCCGCGGTCTGGGCGTGGAACGCCTGCCTCGCCGCCGTCGCGGGCGACATCACGCTCTGGAAGCCCTCGCTCCTGGCGCCGCTGACCGCCATCGCCTGCAGCCGCATCGCCGACGAGGTCGCGACCTCCATGGGCCACCCGGGCGTCTTCCGTCTGGTGATGGGCACCGACACCGAGATCGGCGAGCGCATGATCGCCGACAAGCGCCTGCCGCTGATCAGCGCCACGGGCTCATGCCGGATGGGCAAACGCGTCGGCGCGGTCGTTGCTCAACGCCTCGGGCGCTCACTGCTCGAACTCGGCGGCAACAACGCCTGCATCGTCCACAAAGACGCCGACCTTGATCTCACCCTCCCCGCGATCGTCTTCGGCGCCGTGGGCACCGCCGGTCAGCGCTGCACCACCACCCGCCGCCTGATCATCCACGAGTCCATCGCCGACACCTTCGTGCAGCGCCTCACCAAGGCCTATCAATCCCTCGAAAGCCGCATCGGCGATCCGCTGAAAGACGGCACGCTCATCGGCCCGCTCGTCAACTCGAAAGCCGTGGAACAGTTCGAGCACGCCGTGGCGCAGGCCAAGGCCCAGGGCGCACAAATCCTCGCCGGCGGCTCACGCGCCGAGCGTTCCGATATCCGCGGGCACTTCGTCCGCCCCACGCTCATCAAGGCCCCCGCAAGCAACACACTCCCCATCGCCCTCGAAGAGACCTTCGCCCCGATCCTCTACGTCTTCACCTATCGCGAACTCGACGAGGCCATCGCCATGCAGAACAGCGTCGATCAGGGCCTCTCCTCCTCCGTCTTCACCGAGTCCGTCCGCGTCAGCGAACGCTTCCTCCACCCCGACGGCAGCGGCAGCGACTGCGGCATCGCCAACGTCAACTGCGGCACCAGCGGCGCCGAGATCGGCGGCGCCTTCGGCGGCGAAAAAGAAACCGGTGGCGGCCGCGAGAGCGGCAGCGACTCCTGGAAAGCCTACATGCGCCGTCAGACCTGCACCATCAACTTCTCGGGCAAACTCGAACTCGCCCAGGGCATCCGCTTCGAGTAACCCAGCGGAACGACTTCAATACGTCCAGATGAGAACCGATCCGCTCCCGCCGAAGAGTCCAGATCCGGTCTGGGCAAAGGGAGCGCCGTTACCGCCATATCCGGATGCGGAGTTGATCGGAGCCCCAAGAACCCGAGCGGCCGCGCCAGAGCCGGCGCAGCCGAAGCTCGTGAGCGTGCTGCCGTTACACAGACCCAACGCCGGCGGCGAGCCGCCCCCGCCGTTGAACGACGCGATCACCGTGACCCCGGGCCCGGGCGCCGACGCCGAACCGCCGCGGCCGGTCAGGTTCTGAGACGGTGCGAACGACGCGCACGGATTTCCAAACTGCGCGTTCAGCGCCAGCACGCCCGCTCGACCGCCTTTACCACCGCCGGCGATCACCAGGTCGGTCGTCTCTCGCCTGATGATGGAATCACCACCGTCGGTACCGGCATCACCTGGTCCAGGACCGCCCAGTCCGCGATCACCGACGATCACCTTGAGGGTCTCTCCGGGCGTGACATCGATGAACGCACGCACGGCCGCCCCAGAACCACCGCCGTAGCCCGCCGTGGGCCCGGGGGTGATGCACCCAGTGCCCAGCGAACCGGCCGCGCGACCGCCCCCACCGCCGCCGCCGCCACAGACATCCACTCCGATGCGTGTAACGCCCTCGGGCACGACGTATTCGTGTGCACCGGCGGCGAAGAACTGCGCCTGATCGGGGTACATCTCCGCACCCTGCGTGAGCGGGACCCAGAAGACCCCCGTGAACCCTTCAAACCGCTTGGCCGTCGGGTTGTACCGCAGCGCCCCCTCGACGCTCGGCGACTTCTGTGTGATCACCGACGCCGAAACCGCCACAGGCACCGCCGCGATCAACTGCCGCGGAGACAACGGCGTGTACCCCGACGCCACCCCACAGGGCTCGCCCGTATCCAACCGCGTCGAAACATCCAGATACGCAGGCTGCCCCGAGTTCAACGCCGGCAACGGCACCACAACCGTGAACAACCCATCGGTCACCTTCACATCGTCCGCGCATAAAGTCGTTCCGATCTGCACGCCCCCGGTGCGGGCCGTGAAGATTCGGAACTGCATGTCATACACACCGGTCACCGGCGCGTTGTCCCGCGTCAGCTGCCCCTGATACGTCGTGCTGAGCGGAACCTGCGCGCTCGCCCGCGATGTGAACACAAAGCCCACCCCAAGAACCAAGACCAGCCACGCAACCAAACCCCGCCCCGCCCAACGCCCAGCCCCCGCCCGCACGTTCGCTCCAACGTCCGAAAACACCAGCGGCTTCATCCTCCGAACCTCCTTCTGCA
>JAVTWO010000006.1:0-20854 GCA_032229765.1 Phycisphaerales bacterium
TCGATCTGGGCGCTCCGAGAGCGGATGCCGCTCTGCAACTGGCGGAATGTCGCCGCGACCAACGCGGCATCGCCACCGATGTGCTTGATCCGGTCGACTACCAGCCTTTCAATCTGCTCGGCGGGCAGGGAGCCCGAAGGGCACGCGTGCCAGCCCTGCTTCTGGGCGACGTAGCAGACGTAGTAGCGGTACGCGGCCTTCCCGTCTTTGACGCTGTAGGTGTGGCCCATCGCGTGCCCGCACGGACCGCAGTGGATCAACCCCTTGAGCAGCGCCCCGTGCTGGTTACGGACGTGCATGCCGCCGGTGCGGCCGTTGTGCTTGATCGTCTGGAAGACCTGCTGCCACAGCCGCCCGTCGACGATGGCCGCGTGTTCGCCGGTGAACAACTCCTTCTTGTGCTTGACCTTACCCACATAGGCCGGGTTGGTGAGGAGATTGATCAGCAGGTGCTTGTCCCACACGCGACCGCCGACCGCCGTGCCCTTGCGGGTCGTCCAGCGCTTGCTCGTGCTGCCGCGGGCATTGAGGATCTGGGCCACCTTGGTGAGCGAGCGGTGCTCCAGATACAAGTGGTAGACCTCGCGGACGAGCTCCGCCTCCGCCGCGTTGACCACGAGCTTGCTCCCGCCCGCAGGCTGGGGCGCGAGGTCGTACCCCAGGATTGGCTTGCCACCGAACCACTTGCCCTTGCGCTTGGACGCGGCGATCTTGTCGCGGGTGCGCTCGGAGATGATCTCGCGCTCGAACTGGGCGAACGAGAGCAGGATGTTGAGCGTGAGCCGCCCCATCGACTGCGTGGTGTTGAACTGCTGCGTTACCGACACGAATGACACGCGGTGCTTCTCGAAGACCGCCATCATGCGGGCGAAGTCCAGGAGCGAGCGCGACAGGCGGTCGACCTTGTAGACCACCACGCAATCAACCTTGCCGGCCTCGATGTCCGCCATGAGCCGCTGGCAGCCGGGTCGGTCGGTGTTCCCGCCGGTGAACCCGCCGTCGTTGTACTGGTCCGGCAGCGCGACCCAGCCCTCGTGCTTCATGCTGGCGATGTAGGCCTCGGCGCTCTCACGCTGGGCATGCAGCGAGTTGAACTCCTGCTCGAGTCCCTGTTCGCTGGACTTGCGGGTGTAGATGGCGCACCGCACCGTCGGCACGCCGGACTGCTTGGGTGGTGCTGTAGTAATGGACGATTTCATACGTTGCCCTCCGTGGTGCCAAGCTCATTGAGCCCGAAGAAGCGGAATCCGTTCCAGTGCGAGCCGGTCACCTTCGCCGCGATGGCGCTCAGCGACCGGTAGACCTCTCCCTCAAACTCGAAGCCCTTGGGCAGCACGCGGACGAACACGGCGCGGCCCTTGTACTCGCGGCGGAGGACCGTCCCGGGTGGCGGCAGCCTGCCGTCCTCTCGCGTGTGGATGGGCACGCAGATCACGCTCTCGCCGTTGGCCCAGGGCTTGGGCGCGTCCGGCGATTGGGCGCGTGGCGGGCTTCGTCGCAGGTCGGCGTCGTTGGCCAGTGCGCGTGCCCGCTGGCGTGCCCGCTCCGAGAGGTCCCCCTCCCGAAGCGCCTGCATCCGCCAGAGAATCCGTTTGATGAGCAGCACCTTGTGGTGCGTGCGAGTTTCTTCGCCGTAGACCTTGGCGTACCGCTGCTTCAGTTGCGGCACCGTCATCTGTTCCAAGGCTCGTTCGGCTGCATTCACATCGATCGCCATCGGGGTCTCCGTTCTCGTGGTCGTTAACCACGCGACCCATCAGGGCGGGCAAGCTCGGAGAGTTCAAGTCGAGTCTGAGAGCCTTCTTGATGCTCGATGCTCGGCCCCGAGATGGCGACCTGTCGCCGCCGGCGGCGGATGCCCTCGGCAAAGATGGTGGCGATGTTGTCCAGCCGCGCGGCGGGCGTGGTCGGGGCATCGGGGTCGAGCGTGGTGGTGGGGGCGGGCGCATCGTCCGTGAGCGCGGTGTCGTGCACGGGCACATCCTCCGTAAAGGGGGACATGCATCCGTGCGGGCGTGCGCTTGGCGCTCGGCTTCGCACCTGATGCTGGAATGAGGCCCGCGTCCGGTGCGGGCCGTCTGCCTCTGAATACGCGAAACGGTCGGGGAGCGGCGCAGGGTCCGAATCTCACCCCTCGTTCACCCCGGCAGCGCGTTAACCAGACCCGCCCGGGCGTTTGAGAGCGCGGAGAGACTCTCGGCCCCCAACCCCGGCGTGGCGACCGAAACGGCGATGCGATGCCTCGGATTCGAGAGCGCCCGGCAAATCGTGGACTATCAGGAAGTGCCACGATTCCCGAGAGTTACGGGCGGTGGGCGAAAGGCCCAGACCGTTAACGAGAAAAGGCCTCTTTACGAGGCCTTTCTCAGAACTCCGTGTCCACAACCTCCGCGAACCGTTTCTCTCGGTTCAATATGGAGTTTTGGACTGAAAAGGTCGGTTTACGCGCGACGGTGCCAGGGTACGAACCTTCACCACCGAACCAGACTCGGGGTGTTGACGTACCAGCTGGGTAGCCGATATACTCCCCCGCAGAATGCTCACTCGCAGCAGCCATTTCCGGACCTTCGTCGCCCTGCTTCTGGCAGTGGTGGTGCCGTTCTGCTGCTGCAACTTCCACTCGTGGGTGAGTGCATGTGCTTCCTGCGTGCCAGCTGCCTCGGTTGATGGGGACCGTCAGTTCGCGGCAAAAGAGCACGACCATAAAGGATGCCACCACTCGGGCTCAAAGGGCAGTGATTCCGGTGGCGATCACCATCAGGGTCCGGTCTCGCCCGAGGATGACTCCGACCAGCACGACTGCACCTGTGGCAAGAACCAGGCGAAGATGATGGCGGGCGAAAAGCCGACCATCGAGTTGCCGACCACGGTGCTCGTTGCGATTCTCAACTGGACCACGGTTGCGTGGGCTGCTCCGGAACCTTCTCTCACGTTCGTGAGCGGCGAAGTTTGGGCCTGTGCCCGACCTCCGACTAGCCTGCTGCGCATGCATTGCGCGCTCATTGTGTAGCAAAACGACTTGAGACCAGCCGTTGTCGAGCACCACTCGGCTAACGGATGGTCACGTTGCGCTCACGGCCCTGTTCGCGTCACGGCGCGGCAGGTGCATCCCCCACCACATTTCAGTTCTTCGTCCTCATTTGGAGATCGCTCATGGTCCGCTCACGCGCGGCCTTGGTAGCGGGCGCACTGGCGCTCGCCACCGCGGCCATCCTGATTCCTGTGTACGCGCACGAAGGTCACGGCAAGCCCACGGGCGCGACGTTTGACCCCAATGCTCCCAAGAAGGTCACCGAAGCGACCGCCTTCGCCATCGGGCTCAAGACCGCCGAAGTGGACTTTGGCAATGTCGAGGACGTTGTCCGTCTGACAGGCATGGTCCGCGCCCAGCCCGGGGCGCTCGCCGGGGTCTCAGCGACCTACGCGGGTGTTGTCCGCTCGATCGTGGTGCAACCCGGCGATCGTGTGCGTAAGGGCGATCTCATCGCGGAAGTTGAGTCACCGGAACTGGCCCGGGCCATGTTCGACGTCCGGCGGCTGGAGTCGGAGGCCGAGCGGCTCAGCGCCGAGCAAAGGCGGGCGACGTCGCAGGTCGCATCACTCGAGATCGAGGCTCCCGCGTCCGAACAGAGCGCGGCGCTCGCCGACGCGGAGGTCGATCGGTTGGTGTCCGCCGGCGAGAGCGTGTCGGCAAACCTGCTGGCGCAGCGTCGAGCCGAGGCGATCCGTCTCCGCACCGACGCATCGCTCCGCAAGGTCTCCCTCGCACAGGCAAAGACCGACGCCGATTCGTTGCGTCGTCAGATCGAGGCCACGCTGGCGTCCGTCGAAGCCCTCCGAGCCACGCTCCCGGCTGGAGCGGGGACCGATGCGGCGGGTTTCATCCGCCTCCTCGCGCCGCTGGACGGCGTGGTTGTGAGCCGGACGGCGGTGATCGGTGAGGGTGTTGTTGCTGGAAGCCCCATTGTGAGCATCGGTGACTTCTCGCGGGTGCAGATCGAGGGAGAACTGCCCGAAGGTCTGCTCTCCCGCGTGGAGGGAGCGCCGAACGCAAAGGTGCGGGTCCGGCGAGGCGTGGCCGCAGCGAGCGAGGTTGTTGCCGAAGGGGTTGTCCGGTTCCTCAGCCCCGTGATCGATGCGTCCAAGCGCACCGCGCACGTCATCATCGACGTCGAAAACCCACAGGGCCTCTTGCGACAAGGACAGTTCGTAGACCTGAGCGTGGTGCTTTCGTCCAACGACGGCGCAGTCGTGGTGCCTGCGTCAGCGGTCGTGAAGGAAGGACCGATGCTGTACGTGTTCGTGCGCGAGGGCAAGGGCGAGAATGAGGTCTTCAAGAAACGCGACGTCGCCGTCGGGGTGCGAGATGACCGAGTCATCGAGATTGTCAAGGGTCTGGTGCCCGGCGATGTCGTGGCGGTTAGCGGCGCGTTCAGCCTGTCGCAACTCCGTGGATTCGTGCCCGGCGCTCCCGAACCCGTCGCTGAGCCTGCCAAGTCTGGTGACGGCCACGGCCACTCGCACTGATCACACCATCCACGCTCCACGCCCGACAGCCAAACGAGGAACCTCCCCGTGCTCAACTGGATCATCCGATCATCTTTGAACAACCGCGTGCTGGTGCTGATCGCCGCGCTGCTCGTCTCCGTCTATGGGATGTACGTGACGCTGCGGACGCCCACGGACGTTCTGCCCGACCTCAACCGGCCGGTCGTGACCATCATGACCGAGGCCGCCGGGCTTGCACCCGAGGAGGTCGAGGCCCAGGTCACGTACAACATCGAAACCGCCGTCAACGGCTCGCCGGGCGTCGAAAGGGTGCGGAGCGTTTCATCGCTTGGGCTCTCGATCGTCTTCGTCGAGTTCCAGTGGGGCACGGACCTCAAATACAACCGGCAGGTCGTCAGCGAGCGGATGGGCACCATCACGGAGAAGCTGCCCCCCGGCGTCGTGCCGGTTATGACGCCCGCCACCAGCATCATGGGCGAGATCGCCCTGATCAGCGTTTCAAGTAAGTCGCTGACCCCGATGGACGTGCGCACCGTGGCCGAGTTCACGCTGCGCCCGGCGATCCTCTCGATCCCGGGCATCGCCCAGGTGACGGCGATGGGCGGCGACCTCAAGCAGTTCCGCGTCCAGGTCGATCCCGACAAGCTCCGCCTCTTCGATCTCTCCATCGAGGACGTCGAGAAGGCGCTCGCCGCCGCCAACCAGAACACCGGTGGCGGCTTTGTCGTCAGCGGGGCGCAGGAACTGGTCGTTCGGAACATCGGCCGGGTCCAAACCGCGGACGACATTGCACTCTCCCTCATTTCGACCAAGCCCGGCGATCACGCCAGCCCTCCGAGGGCCGTGCTGGTCCGAGACGTCGCGACGGTGATCGAGTCCGGTCCCACCATCAAACGCGGCGATGGTTCGGACAACGCCTCGCCCGCCGTCATCATGGCGATCCAGAAGCAGCCGGGCGCGGACACGATCACGCTCACGCGCGCCCTCGACCAGACGCTGGCGCAGCTCAGGCCCACGCTGCCAAAGGGGATCGAGATCAACGCCGACGTGTTCCGGCAGGAGCACTTCATCAATTCGGCCATCGGCAATGTTGTCGAGGCGCTCCGCGATGGCGCGATCCTCGTGGTCATTGTGCTCATCTTGTTCCTGATGAACGTGCGGACGACGATCGTCACGCTCACGGCGCTTCCCTTGTCGATCATCACGACGTTCCTGGTCTTCCACTGGCTGGGCATGAGCGTGAACACGATGACGCTGGGCGGGCTCGCGGTCGCCATCGGTGAACTCGTGGACGACGCTGTGGTCGATGTCGAGAACGTCTACCGCCGCCTGGGCGAGAACCGCCGCGCGGCGAGTCCCAAGCCCATCGCGCAGGTGGTCTTCGACGCATCCAGCGAGATCCGCAACCCGATCATCCTGGGCACGATCATCGTCAACCTCGTCTTCCTGCCGACGTTCTTCCTCCCGGGGATTGAGGGGCGGCTCTTCGCTCCGCTTGCGACCGCGTACATCGTGAGCATCTTCGCGTCGCTGCTCGTGGCGCTCACGGTGACGCCGGTGCTGGCGTACTACCTGCTTCCGGGCATCAAGCGCATGGAGCACGGCAAGGACGGCCCGCTGCTTCGGGCCTGCAAGTGGCTGGCGCTCAGGTCCTACTCGATCTCGATGCCGCGCCCGGTGGCGGTGCTCGGCACGCTCGGCGCGCTGGTGGCGGTTGCCCTCTTCGTCGTCACGCGGCTGGGTTCAGAGTTCCTGCCGCCCTTCAACGAGGGTACGGCCGTGGTCTCGTTCATGCAGCAGCCGGGCATTTCGCTCGAGGAATCCAACAAGCTGGGAACCAAGGCCGAGGAGATGATCCTCTCGATCCCGCAGGTCAAAAGCACGGCCCGCCGCACGGGCCGCGCCGAGCAGGACGAGCACGCCCTGGGCGTGAACGCCAGCGAGATCGAGGTGGACTTCTGGACCAAGGAAGAAGCGAAGAACCCCGAAGGGCACACGACCGCCGCAGGCCGCAGACCGCCGCCGGTCAAGGACATCCTGCCGCGCGAACAGGTCTTCTCGATGATCGAGGAGAAGCTGGCGGCCTTCCCCGGCGTCGCCACGGGCATCGGCCAGCCCATCAGCCACCGCATCGAGCACTTGCTCTCGGGCGTCCGCGCCCAGGTCGCCATCAAGATCTTCGGCGACGACCTCGGCACGCTCCGCACGCTCGCGGAGCAGACCAAGGCCGCGATGGAAGGCATCCCCGGCGTCGCCGACCTGCAGGTTGAACAGCAGGTGCTCATCCCGCAGCTGCACATCAGCGTCAACCGCGCGGCGGCGGCCCGCGTCGGCTTCACGCCCGCGACGCTCACCGACGCGATGGAGACGGCCACCAAGGGCAAGGTCGTGGGCCAAGTGCTCGACGGCCTCAAGGTCTTCGACATCACACTGACCCTCGACGACCACCACCGCACCGATCCGACCGCGCTGGGCCTCGTGCGGCTGGTGTCCCCGACGGGCGCGATCGTGCTCGTGCAGGACGTCGCCGAGATCGTTGAGAAGCTCGGCCCCAACGAAGTGCAGCGCGAGAGCCTCCGCCGCCGCATCGTCGTCTCCGCCAACGTCCGGGGCCGCGACCTGGGCTCGACGGTCGAGGAGATCAAGAAGTCGGTGGCGATGGATGTGCAGTTGCCGCAGGGGTACACGATTCAGTACGGCGGCCTGTACGAGGCCCAGCAGGAATCGACCCGCCTGCTGCTGGCGCTTGGCGCGGGCTCGCTCATCGCCATTTTCGTCATTCTCTTCACGCACTACCGCTCGGGCATGGTCGCCATCCAGATCATGCTCAACGTCCCCTTCGCGTTCCTGGGGAGCGTCGCCGCGCTCGCCATCACGCGCGAGCCGTTCAGCGTGGCCTCGCTGGTGGGCTTCATCTCGCTCACGGGCATCGCCACGCGCAACGGCGTGCTGATGGTCAGCCACTACATCCACCTCATGACCGAGGAGCGCCGCCCGTGGAGCAAGGAGCTCATCATCCAGGGCAGCCAGGAGCGCGTCGCCCCCGTGCTCATGACCGCCGTCACGGCGGGGCTGGGCCTGATTCCCCTGGTGCTCAGCAAGGGCGAGCCGGGCAAGGAGATCCTGTACCCGGTGGCGGTCGTCATCTTGGGCGGCCTTATCACCAGCACGCTGCTGGACTTTTTCGTCACCCCGGCCGTCTTCTACCGCTTCGGCAAGACTGCCGCCGAGCGGCTGGCGCGGGAACACGCCGAGAAGCACGGCGAGCACGCACCGAGCCAACCCGTGCCGACCACTATCGAAAGCCACTCAACACCCACCGTCGCCACACCAGCAGGGGCGAGCGATCGTGGCAGCTCGTCCGCCTCTGCATCACCCGAACCCGGCCGCTCAGCGGCCTCAGATCAAGGAGCCCAGTCATGAATCGTTTACGTCTTCCGGTCCTGTCGTTGATCCTCGCATCCGGCCTTGCACTCGCAACCGCGCCGAGTGCTCTCGCCCAGCACAGCCACGGCGATGGCAAGCCGGGCGCAGGGGGGCAGCCCGGCCACAAGGACGAGGGCCACGCGCACGGCGAAGTCGCCAAGGCCGGGTCGTTCGCCGATGCCGCCCAGCGCATCGCCGCCGATGTGAAGGCAATGGACTCGGCCCTAGCGGCCGGCTCCATCGCGGGCGTTTCGGACAAGGCCAACGCCGTCGCCACGCTCGCGAAGACACTGGGGGCGCTCGCGCTCGCCAAGGACAGCGGCGTGCCGCGCGAGAAGGTCAAGGACATCAACCTCGCGAGCAAGGAACTCGCCGAGGCGGCGGACAACCTGCACAACATCGCCGATGCCGGCGATGTCGCCAAGAGCAAGGCGGCATTCGCCCCGGTGAAGGCGGCGGCGTCAAAGGTCGCGGCTTTGGCCCCGGCGATGGCCGATGGGCACGATCACGCGCATGGTGCAGAGGCAGCGGCGGTGACGCACGCTGTTACGGTTGCTGTCGAAGGTGGCAAGGCGATCGAGGCGGGCAAGGCCGCGCCGATGGTCTTTACCCTCAAGGACGCGAAAGGGACGCCCGTCAAGGACCTCGACACCGTCCACGAGAAGGTGCTGCACCTGCTGGTGGTGAGCAAGGACCTCTCGTGGTTCGCGCACGAGCACCCCACTTGGCGCGCAGATGGTGCGTTCACGATGCCGGTGACCTTCCCTGCCGGGGGCGAGTACACGCTGTACTTTGACTTCACGCCCAAGGGTTCGCCGCAGCAAGTGGTGCCGGTGAAGGTGACCGCGACGGGCACGCCCAAGGCCGCCGTGCCGCTGACGGTCGATGCCGACAAGCCCAAGACCATCGACGGCTTCACAGTCGCGCTCGACACTGAAGGGAAGATCAAGACGGGCGGCAACGCGCACATGGCGTTCACGATCAGCAAGGACGGCAAGCCCGTCACCACGCTCCGCCCGTACCTGGGCGCGATGGGGCACCTGGTCATCATCAGCCAGGACGGCACGCAGTTCGTCCACGCCCATCCGCACGAAGGCGGCGAGCACGGGACGGGCGGGCACGATGCCCACGGGGGACACGACGCAGGCGGCGCGGATGCGAAGAAGGACGACCACGCGGGGCACGGCAGCGCTGCGCCCAAGACGGCGGCCCAGACCGGCGGACCCAAGGTGGACTTCGAGGCCCACTTCAAGCAGCCGGGGACTTACAAGGCGTGGGGCCAGTTCAACGTGGGCACCGCTGAGAAGGAGCAGGTCTTGACCGTGCCCTTCACGTTCACCGTCGAGAAGGGACCGATCAGCGCAGCACCCGTCAACAAGGTTTGCCCCATGACTGGCGATGTGGTCAACGCCTTCCACACCCGAGACTTCAAGGGGCAGACGGTCGGATTCTGCGACGGCGACTGCGCGCTGCGCTGGGACGGCCTCAATGACGAGGAGCGGATGGCGAAGTTTGTCGCGGCGATCGCAGGCTCCACCCCCAAGACTCCGCACGGCGCTCAACCGGGGGCGGGGCACTCGGGCTCGGACCACGCGGGCGGAGACGACGCCATGCCCGCGGGCGTGGACGCGGCCGAGGAGCGTGCGCTCTACCTAACGCCCGGCGGCATCTACACCGAGGCCGACATCAAGGCCAACGGCTCGGTGACGGCGGGCGAGAAGTTCAAGGGCAAGATGGCCAAGCACGACATGAAGCCCAAGGCCGGGGACAAGATCTGCCCGATCACGATGACCAAGGCCAACCCCAAGTTCACCTGGATCATCGGCGGTAAGACCTACGAGTTCTGCTGCCCACCGTGCATCGACGAGTACGTGCTGCTCGCCAAGACCTCGCCCAAGGAGGTCCTCGATCCCAGCGAGTACGTGAAGAAGTGATCGTCGCCGCCGCGCCAAGCGAGAGCCGGCGCGGCGGCATCCCGTGTGCCCACACCGATGGGCCGCCCATCGTTCGTTCAACATTCGCAGTCCTCGTTTCCCGGAGTCAAACCCATGAAGAAGGCCCCCATCGTGTTCATCCGCTCACTCGCCGCGCTCGTGCTCGGCGCTGGAATCATCAGTGCTGCCGCCTTGGCGGCGCAGCCCCAGCCGCCAGCCGCCGCGCCCACGCAACCCGCCGCATCAGCACCGGCCCAAGATGCGCCTAAGCCCGTCAACAAGCTCTGCCCGATCATGGAGAACGAGGTGGATGCCGAATCGCCCACGCGGCAGTTCAAGGGCGTCACCATCGGCTTCTGCTGTCCCGGCTGCGACCGCAAGTGGGACCGCAAGTCCGACGAAGCGAAGATGGCCATGTTGACCAAGATGGCCCCGGAAGCGGTCGCCGCGATCAACGCGGCAAGCAACCCGGCTCTGAAGGTCGCGCGTGACTATCTCGCCGCGTGCGGCAAGGGCGACGCGACGGCTCTCAACGTACTCTTCCTTGACAAGGGCCGCGCGACCGTGAGTGAAAACGCGGGCGATGAGGGGACGTGGGAGACCTATCGGGATCACCACCTGCTGCCCGAGCTCAAGGAGATGCCCGGCTTCGTCATGACCGTGGCGAAGGAGGACGTGCAGACCTTCGGCACGACCTCGATCGTCCGCCAGATCGGCTCGTTCACCGTCCCCGACCCCAACCACCCCGATGCGCCGCGGAAGTTCCTCGCCGCCGTGACCTACGTCGTGGTGGACGACAGCGGCACGCCCAGGATCGCGCACCTGCACTGGTCGAGCCGGGCGGAGAAGAAACCCGCCGCCGACGCCTCCGCGAAGCCCGAGACCGGGCATGGCGCGAGCGGCGGCCACGAGCACAAGTAATCGCAACCACCGTCCCGCTCCGCCGACGCGGCGTGGGCCGATTCCCGCTTGGAGACTTTCCGCATGATGCGCCAGCCGACCCGTCAGCTTTTCGTCTTCACTTGCACGCCCGCGACGCTTGCCCTCGCGCTTGCGCTAATCGCGGGCGGGTGCGCCTCGCTCGACCCCACGCCCGACATCGGCCGTGCCGCTTCGACCATCGGCGATCGCTCCGGCGTGACGCCCGAGTGGACGCAGCCGTGGGAAGCGGCCTTGACGACGTGGGATGGGCGCTCGCCCCTGACGCGAGAGGCGGCGCTCGTGATGGCTCTCCGTAACAACCGGGAGATTCGATCCCAGGTCGAGCAGATCGCCGCGTCGCGGGCGGACTTGGTACAGGCGGGCCTGCTTCCGAATCCGGTACTCGGACTGACGCTGCGGTTCCCGGTCGATCCCGTGAGCGGGGGCACGTTTATCGGTGCGTCGGTAGTGCAGTCGTTCACGGCGTTGTGGCTCCGAGACGGCAAGGTGAAGGCCGCCGACGCCCGTCTCAACCAGACCGTGCTTGATGTCTCTGACAGGGCGCTGCGACTGGTCGCGGACGTGAAGGCCACGCACGCACGCATCGCCTTCGGCGAGAGAACACTCGCCCTGTTCGATGAGAATCTCGCGACAGTTCGCAAATCCATCGACTCGCTCGACGCCCGCGTGCGTGGCGGCGAAGGGACGACGCTCGACGTCAACCGCGCTCGCCAGCAGCTCGCCAAGGCCGAGGCCGACCGTGCGCTCGTCGCCCGCGACCTGGCGAAGGAGCGACGCGTCATGCTCGAACTGATCGGCTTCGCGGCCGAGAATGCGGAGTGGACCGTTGATGCAGCGGGTTCGATGCCGCTTGCTTCCCCGATCGACGAAGCCGTGGCAATCGCGCTCTCGCTCTCGCAGCGGCTGGACGTGGCGGCGGCACGGTCGGTCGTAACGGCGCAACAATCCGACCTCTCCACCGAGGAGAAGAGCCGCCTGCGGGACTTCGGGCTGGGGGCCGACTTCGAGCGGGAGACCGACGGCAGCAAGTCCCTCGGTCCTGTCCTTGAAGTCGGCATCCCGATCTTCGACACCAACGCCGCGCAGATCGCCAAGGCCGGGTCGCTCGCCCGCGTTGCCCTCGCTTCCTATGAAGCCGCTTCGCAGCGGGCCGTCCGTGAAGCCCGCACGGCGTGGATCGACCTGGACACCGCGTCACGGCTCACCGAGCAGTACCGCGCCACGGTGCTGGCGCTCTCCGAGCGAAACCTCACGCTTGCCGAGGCCGCGCTCAAATCGGGCCAGGCCGATGTCACAGTGCTCCTCGATGCCCAGCGCGAACTGATCGAAGCCCGACGGACGCTGCTCGATCTGGAGCGCGATGGGGCACTCGCCGCGATCGAGCTCGAGCGTGCGGCGGGCGGCGTATTGCGTTAGAGATCCGATTTTCGGTCTATGGAAGGGTGTCCCTGCGCGGCGATGTGCCGCTGCAAGGTTGCGCCTTGGTGTAACCGCGTGCGAACCCAGGCATCGAGCTAGACGTACATACTGGGGGGGAGTATACTTCGGAAAGGAAAACAGTCATGAACACGACCACGACGGATCTTTCTTCCAACACCGCTGGCCCGGCCTCGTTCAGGCTCACCATCAACGGGATGACCTGCGGGCACTGCGTGCAGGCCGTCACCAAGGCTCTGGCCGCTGTTCCGGGCGTGGGGGTCCGGTCGGTCGCGGTGGGCCGCGCCGAGATTACCGCGCCCGATGGGCTGACCGTGGCCCGGGCCGTCAACGCGCTGGGCGAGGCCGGGTACGCGGCGAAGGCGAGCGAGGTGTCGGCGGGAACCGCTGCTCAAGCGGTCCCCGGCGCTTCGTGCTGCGGCGGCGCGAAGAAGGATGCCGCGCGGGGCGGGTGCTGCGGCTGAAAGCGGCGTGCGGTGCGGCGAGCAATGTGGACAACGAAGAGGTTATCACCCATGAAGAAGCAGAGTTCGGCGAGCAATGGACGAGCGGGCACCGCCAGAAGCGGGGCGAGCGTGAGCGGTGCAGCGCAGACACCAGAGGATGGCGCGGCCAGCACGGCGTGCTGCGGGTGCGGCGCTGCGGCTGGGCTGGAGGCCGCGCGCGATGGCGTGGGACCGGGTGCGCACGCGGTCGGTGTGGACGCGGCCATCAAGGCCGCGAACCTGAAGCACCTCAAGCGCATCGAGGGGCAGGTCCGCGGCATCGCCCAGATGGTCGAAGAGGACCGCTACTGCGCCGACATCATCCAGCAGTGCGCGGCGGTGCAGGAGTCGCTGCGCTCGGTCGCCAAGAACCTGCTGCGCAACCACCTGACCCACTGCGCCGTGGCCGCGATGAGCCAGGATGGGGACAAGCGGGACAACATGATCGAGGAACTGCTGGAGTTGGTGGCGAAGGTGGCGCGGTAGACGAGCAGACATTGAAACGGATCGTGGCCCCGGATGCCCGCGTTGGGTTCGGCGTGCCGCGGATCACTCGTGAGAATGGAGCACACGCATGACGATTCGAAGCAAGGTTCTTGGGACGGGGCTCGGCCTGGGTATCACCGCACTCGCGATGTCGGGATGCGCAAGCGGGTCTCGGCAGGGCGGCCCGGCGGGGCTTACCGATCCTGCCGCGGTCGTCGAGAGCCCGACGGCGACCCTGGTCGTGCACGGCATGAGCTGCCCGCTGTGCGCCAACAACGTGGACAAGCAGCTGCTTGAGGTTCCCGGCGTCTCGGGCGTCCACGTGGACATGGGCACGGGCGAGGCCAAGGTGGAGTTTCTCCCCAAGGCGCGGGTCACCAAGCAGCAACTCGCCGACGCGGTATACAAGAGCGGCTTCACGCTGGCGGAGGTCCGCGTTCCATGAGCCCCTCTCCCAGCTTCAGATCTCACTCAATCGTGAGCCCAGTCTTCGCCGCGATGCTCCCCCTTGCCCTCGCGCCCCTCGCAGTGGCGCAGGAGGCGACGAACACACCCGCGGCGACCCAGCCCTCGGTGGGCAAGTGGTACCTCCGCGAGAAGGTGCAGTACTTCAAGCTCGGCGACGACCCGTCGCCGGAGAAGCGCGACATCGACAAGGTCGTGGCCACGACCACGCTCGCCTACGGCATCACCCGCGACCTCTCGGCTTCCCTCGAACTCCCGCTCGTGCTGAGCTTCGAGGACCCCGCGGGGAGCGCGGGGACCGACACCGAGTTCGGGGCCAACGACCTCTCGCTCTCGTTCAAGTGGCGCCCGTTCCAGTGGGATCTCAACCCCGTCGACTCGGTGCGGCTCGCCTTCTTCGGCGGCGTCGAAGCACCGACCGGCTCGGGCGACTTCGGGAGCCACTCCTGGGACCCGTTCGTGGGCACGGTCTTCACCGCGATCCTCGGGCGTCACGGCTTCAACCAGAGCCTCTCGTACAAGTTCAACACCGGCGGAGATCGCTTCAACACCCGCGCCGGCGACGGGCCCGACGACGCGCTCCGCTACGACACGGCCTACCTGTTCCGCCTCGACCCGGCGGAGTACACGGCGGACACCACCGCCGCGACCTACCTCACGTTCGAGCTCAACGGTCTGTACGAGACCGGCGGCGACAACGAGATCCTCTTCGGGCCCGGACTGCTGTACGAGGCCCGGACCTTCGCGCTCGAAGCGACCATCGGCTTCCCGATCGTGCAGGACGTGGACGAGCGGCCCGAGACCGACCTCGTCGTCACCCTCGGGTTCAGGGTTTTGTTCTGAAGGCATGAAGGGACCGACATGCGAGGCGATGACAATTGACTGGGACAGATGCCGCCGTGATATCCAACCCCGGCTGCGTGCCCTGACGCGCCCGTCGACTCTGAACGCACCATGAATACCGCGATCGCACAACTCGTGTCCCGCTGGAAGGACGACCCCGGCGGAACCTACCGCTCGTGGTTCCTGTGGGAGCAGCGGATCAAGAACTTCCGCTCCATCCGCGCGGGGATCGCCGAGGTGGTGCGCGAGATCGACGCGGGGACGTTCGGCAACGTCTACAAGGGGTCATCGCTGGAGACGGTCGTGCACTCGATCGCCGAGCAGCGGCAGGTGTTCAAGGGGGCCGACCACGCCTTCCTGTGGAAGCCCAAACTCCGTATCCCCGACATCTACGAGAGCCCGGAGAACCAGCGAGCCTTCGGGCGCTTCCTGCACGCCTGCTCCTGCTGCGACACCGAGGAGGGCGTGGTGCGGGCGATCCGAGAGCTCGCCGAACGGGGCATCAAGGGCCTCGGCCCCGCGGCGGCCAACATGCTGTATTTCCTCCATCCCACGCTTGTGCCCCCGTTCAACACCGCGATTGTGAAGGGGTACAACGCGCTTACAGGCTCGAAGGTGAAACTCGGATCGTGGGAGGAGTACCTCGCCATGCGCGCGGGCGTGCTGCGGATCAATGCCGAGCACCGCGCGATGCTGAGCAACGACCTCGGGGCGATAGCCGGGCTGCTCTTCGACGTGGGGAGCGGGCGCTACGCCGCGCCACCGCGTGAGGACGATGCCGGTGCGCTCGCGGCGTGGGAAGCGGACCTCAAGAAGGTGCGTGACGAATCCGCAGCGGCCGTCAAGGCGCAGAAGGCCGCGGAGCAGGAGGACCGCTCGCACGCGCAGGTGCAGGGCTGGCTCCGCGACCTGGGCCGGTCACTGGGCTTTGACGTATGGGTCGCGGCCAACGACCGCAATCGGGCGGTGCAGGGCGGCCGCCTGTGCGACGGTTGTCTCGACTCGCTCCCGGCGACCGTGGAGGCCTCGACGGGGGCTGAGGCGATCCGGCTGATCGACGTGCTCTGGCTGGAGCGGGCGGGGAGCAACGGCACGGCTGCGGAGCGGGTCGTCGCGGCGTTCGAGGTCGAGCACACCACGAGCATCTACTCGGGTATTGTGCGGATGCTGGACCTGGCGCTGGGCGTGCCGGACCATGCGGGCGTGAGGCTCTTCCTGGTCGCGCCCGATGCGAGAGAGGATGACGTGCGTCAGCAGTTGGCACGACCCGCGTTCCGGCGCGTGGCCGACCTGAGCGTGCGTTTCCTTCCCTACGGCGAACTAGAGAAGAACCGCGAGTCGATGGCCCGGTTCGGCACGGGGCTCAAAGCGGTCGAAGCCGTGAGCCGGGTGCTGGTGTGAGCGAGAGCGAAGGCGAGGTGAACCATGAGTTGCAACTGCGGATGCCATGACGACAAAGCGCCGGCGACGGGGTGGAGGAAGTTCGTGCCCCTGATCGTGGGCGTGGCGGTGGTCGGGGCGGTCATCGTCGGAGCGGTACTCAAGAAGGATGACGCGGGCAAGAAACAGGCGAAGTCTTCCGCGGTCGGGACGGCCTCGGGGCCGCAATCGGGGCGCTGAAGCATGACGACGATGGTCGGCACAACTCTGGCGGACACGACGGACGCGGCCCGGCTGGCCCGCTGGGTCCGCGTCGGGTGGTGGTGCACAGCCATCTCGCTGGTGTGGAACGTTGCCGAAGGCGTGGTCGCGGTCTGGGCCGGAGAGGTCGCCGACTCGGTGGCGCTCGTCGGCTTCGGGATCAACTCCTTCATCGAGACGGCGAGCGCGGCGGTGATCGCGTGGCGACTCTGGACCGCGAGGCAGAACGCCCGTGCGCAGGGGAGTGAGCAGGCCGCGATGCGGTGGATGGCCGCGTTACTGCTTGTGCTGGCCGGGTACATCGCGGCCGAGTCGATCCGGCGGCTGGCAGGCTGGGGACCGGAATCCAAGGAGAGCTTCGTCGGCCTGGTGCTCACGGCGGTGTCGCTGCTCTTGATGCCGGGCCTGTACCTGGCCAAGCGGCGGGTCGCGCGGGAGTTGAGGAGCGCCTCCATCCGTGCCGACGGCATCCAGACGCTCGCGTGCTGGTGGCTGTCGCTCGCGACCTTCGCCGGTCTGGCGCTGAACGCGGCGCTCGGGTGGGCGTGGGCGGACCCGGTAGCCGGGCTGCTGCTTGTCCCGTTCATCCTAAAGGAGGCCCGCAGCGCGTGGCGCGGCGAGGCGTGCGGGTGCGCGGCGTGCCCGTGCCCGGCGGCTCCATCCGCGTCACCTGATACACCTGCGACGTAAGCGGCGCAGGATCGACGACGAACGATGACTAGCCACGAGCACCATCACGGAACGGATGAGACTCCGCGGAGCTTGGAAGGCGGCGGGCCGGAGGTCGCGCGGGCTGACCTGCCCATCGAGGGGATGACGTGCGCCTCGTGCGCGAACCGGATCGAGAAGCGGCTCGGCAAGCAACCGGGCGTTGAGTCGGCGAGCGTCAACTTCGCCACCAAGGTGGCGACGGTGAAGTACGACTCGGCGACGACGGGTCCCGAGCAACTCGCCAAGGCCGTGGACGACATCGGGTACAAGGCGGTCGTGCCTCCCCTCTCTTCCGCCGCGGCTTCGGCCAGGCACGGGGCGGTGATTCCTCCGCATGGTCACACGGGACACGATCACGCCGCGATGTTGACGGCGCAGGGGACCGGAGCGCACGCCGGGCACCCGATGAACGGCGGCGCTCAGGGCGAGGACCACTCGGCCCACATGAACGTCGGCGAGGCGGAGGCCCGACGGCTGCTATTCAAGACGACCGTCGGGGCCGTGCTCTCGCTGCCCGTGCTGGTCATCGCGATGTCGCACGGCAAGATCAACGCCTTCAACGTCCCCTGGATCAACTGGCTCCAGCTCGCGCTGACGACGCCGGTGATGTTCTGGTGCGGGTGGCAGTTCTTCCGCTCGGCGTGGAAGGGCCTCCGGCACTTCAGCGCCAACATGGACACGCTGGTGGCGATGGGCACCGGCGCGGCGTACCTCTACTCGCTCGCGGCGACGATCTGGCCTGGGTTTTTCGCGGGAGTGAGCGGAGCGGCGGCCCATGCCGCACACACCGAAGGCACGATGGGCGGCATGGTCATGGTCCCCGTGTACTACGAGGCGGCCGCGGTCATCATCGTCCTGATCCTGCTGGGCAAGTACTTCGAGGCCCGGGCCACGGGCCGGACCAGCGCCGCCATCAAGCGGCTTATCGGGATGCAGGCCAGGACCGCTCGGGTCATGCGAGACGGCACCGAGCAGGATGTGCCGATCGAATCCGTGATCGTGGGCGACCGCGTGCTGGTGCGCCCCGGCGAGAAGATCCCCGTGGACGGGAACGTGGAGAGCGGCCAGTCCGCCGTGGACGAGTCCATGCTCACCGGTGAGAGTGTGCCGGTCGAGAAGGCAGCCGGCGACAGCGTCTTCGGCGCGACGATGAACACGACCGGCGCCCTGCGGCTGGTAGCCACCAAGGTCGGGGCCGACTCGGCCCTTCAGCAGATCGTGCGGCTCGTGCAGGAGGCGCAGGGCAGCAAGGCCCCGATCGCTCGTCTGGCCGACAAAATCAGCGGCGTGTTTGTTCCCATTGTGATCGCCGTCGCCCTCGTGACGTTCGTGGTCTGGTGGTTCGCATCGCCGGTGGACTCGCGCCTCAGCATGGCGCTGGTCACGGCCGTCTCCGTGCTCATCATCGCGTGCCCGTGCGCCCTAGGGCTGGCAACGCCGACGGCGATCATGGTGGGCACGGGGCGTGGCGCGGAGAAGGGCATCCTCATCAAGGGCGGCGAGGCGCTGGAGACCGCCCACAAGCTCACGGCCATTGTGCTCGACAAGACGGGCACCATCACGCACGGCAAACCCGCCGTGACGGACATCATCACGGCACCCGGCGGTGCGGGGGGGCCGCTCGATGAACGCGAGTTGCTGCGGCTGGCCGCATCGGCCGAGCAGCACAGCGAGCACCCGCTCGCGGCGGCGATCGTGCGCGAGGCCACGGCACGCGGACTGCCCCTCACCGAGCCGATCGGCTTCCAGGCCGTGGTCGGGCATGGTGTCGAGGCCACGGTGGAAGGCCGCGCAGTGCTAGTCGGTAAGGCAGCGTTGCTGGCTCAGCGCACTATCCCGTCCACGCTGGCAGAGAAGGCCGCTGCTCTGGCGGCGATGGGGCGCACGCCCATGTTCGTCGCCGTAGACGGCCGCGAAGCGGGGATCATTGCGGTCGCCGACACGGTGCGGCCGGAGTCGAAGGAGGCCATCGCCACGATGCACGCGCTCGGGCTCCGCGTGGTCATGATGACCGGCGACAACAAGCGAACGGCCGAAGCGGTCGCCGCGCAGGTCGGCGTTGATGTGGTCTTCGCCGACGTCCTGCCCAAGGACAAGGCGGACAAGGTGAAGGCCCTCCAGGCTGAGGGTCAGGTTGTGGGCATGGTCGGCGACGGCATCAACGACGCCCCCGCGCTCGCGCAGGCCGATGTCGGCCTCGCGGTCGGGACTGGAACCGATGTAGCGATGGAGTCCGCGGACATCACGCTCATGCGCGGCGACCTCCGGGCCGTGCCGCAGGCCATCGCCCTCTCGCACGCCACCATGCGGACGATCAAGCAGAACCTCTTCTGGGCATTCATCTACAACGTCGTCGGCATCCCGATCGCGGCGGGCGTGCTGTTCCCGTTCACGGGCTGGCTGCTCTCGCCGATCATCGCGAGCGCCGCGATGGCGTTCAGCAGCGTCAGCGTGGTGCTCAATAGCCTGAGGTTGAGGGCTCGATCAGCGAGGTGATTCGTTCGCGTGCCACATTCTTGAGTAGCGATGCCGGTTCTCTTCCACCCACGTCCCCGCGAAGAGATGCGCCGCCTTCAGGAACACGGGCGCGTCCGGGTTGGACTTCGACTCCCCGACCGTCGGGTGGAAGTACGCCGGCGGATAGAGCGTCACATCGTCGTACTGCGTGACCACCCGCGCGATCAACCCCGGCCCCGCCTGGTCACCCACATACCTCCGCTCGAAGAACGACTCCTCCACCATCGCCACGGCGTGCCACATCGCGGGGTGGTTGGGTGGGAACCCCATCGCCGCGTTGGTCACGATGTCGAGCTGCTCGCACGCCGCCCACGCCCGTACCTCGGGCGGGCACATCTCGTCAAGCGGGCTTATCGGCTTCACGTCCGTGTCGAGATAGACGCCGCCATTGCGGGCCAGGAGTTCCAGCCGCAGGATGTCCGAGCGCATCACGCAGCCGGGCGTGCCGCCGACGTTGCCGCAGGCCGCCCATGCGTTTCGGTTGAGGATCGGCGGCAGGTTGTCGTCGGTCCACAGCCGCATCTCCCAGTGCGGGTTCATCTCGGCGAAGCGGCGACGCCAGCGCCGCTGGTGCAGGGGCATCTCGCCCTTGCCCAGCCAGATCTGGTGCAGGACTCGCGGGATCGGGGTGGCGGTTGCGGTGGTGCTCAAGCCGCGACCTCCACCGTCTTGCCGGTCACGAACCCGAACGCCCCGCCGTGGTCCTTGGCGGCTTCTTCGCCCTGCTCGAAGAGCGCCCAGTGGAACGGCACCACATCGCGGAAGTGTCCGTGGTCGCGGACCACGCGAGTCAGAAAGCCCGGGCCGCTCTGATCCCACACGCCGCGATAGACCAGCACCGAGTGCGGCAAGTCGCGGATCGCGTGCCAGAGCATCGGGTGGTTCCGCGTCGCGCCGAGCACACAAGGCGAGAGCATGTGCGGACGGCTCGCACCGTGGCTGGCGATAGTCGAGCAGAATGCGCCGACGCCGGCGACGAGTTCATCGAGCGAGCGCAGCGGCAGACGATCAGGATCGACGAACACCCCGCCTTCGCGGGCGAGCAGTTCGTAGCGCAGGAGGTTCAGCCGTGCCGCCGATGCTGCGGGCTCGCTGAGGTCCAGCGTCTGCTGCCACTGATCGAGGTTCAGGATCGGCGGCCTGGTCTCCAGCGTGAATGTGACGACATCCCACTCGGGGTGCAGCGTCTGCCACGCGTGCTTCCACGCAGCAAGCCGCTGACGATCAGGGGACTCGGACAAGTCGGCCGTGTAGATGACCTTCGGGATCATGCCTTCACCTCTTCTTCGCTGCTCAACCCGCTCTGCTGCCATTTCGCCGGAGGCACGCCCTCCATGCCGCCCTCGATGAACGACGACGCACCCTCACCGAGCGCCACGGACTGCTGGGCGCTGCCGGAGCCCGAGCCGGAACCGGGCGGGCCGGAACCGCTCTCGCTGCCGCTCGCACTGCCCGAGG
>JAVTWO010000007.1:0-3504 GCA_032229765.1 Phycisphaerales bacterium
GGGCCCAGTACATCGTCGCGCCCAGGTTGTAGATGTCCGTCTTCTCGGTGATCGGGCGGCGGTGCACCTGCTCCGGGGCGATGTAGTCCGGCGTGCCCTGGATCCGCTTCTTCACCGTCCCCAGCGTGCAGGACTGACCAAGGTCGATGACCTTCGTGTTGCCCTGCGCGTCGACGATGATGTTGTTGGGCTTCATGTCCGCGTGGACAAAGCCCTTGCCGTGCATGTACGCCAGCGCCCGCGCGGTGGACTCGAAGATCTCCGCGGCGGACTCGAAAGTCTTCGGCGGCGACCGGTCGACGCTGGTGCCGTCGACGAGCTCCATGACCAGGAAGAGTTCCGAGACGGTCAGGAGCCCGGACTTCTTCTTGATCAGGCGATCGACCTTCCGCAGCCCCGGGTGGTCGAGCTTGGCGGCGATCTGGTATTCCGACTCAGTCTGCTCGAGGAACCGCTCGTCCTTCTCGTTCTCTTTCGCGACGTGCTTCAGGGCCCAGATCTGCTTGGTCTTGGGGTCCTGAACGAGGTAAATGACGGACGCGGCGCCCTTGCCCAGTTCGGACATGACGCGGAGGCCTTCGACGAGATCACCGGGCTTGTAGATATGCACTTCGAGGACTTTCCGGTGGGCAAGGAATGCGGGGCTGCAAGACCCGCGGGAGATGATCAAAACCGAGCGCACGAGCGTGGGAACAGGGGTATCTGGAGAAGCACGGGAAGGAAAAGAAGGGCGAAGAAGCTACGAACGGGATAAGAACGGGGAGTGTAGCAAAAGTCGAGCATAGGCGGAAGTCCAACGTCCATCGGCTGGAGTCGATGCCGGATTGCCCGGACAAAGATGAAAATCGGGTCCATGCCGGTACGGACGATTGGGGGAAACCCTGAATACCCAAGAAAGCCCGAGTGGGGATCGCTGGCGGCAGAACGCCGCGGGAAGTTGTTCGGCACAGGGGGGTGTGCGGTTGCGTTCGCGGGGGTCTGAGAAGTGAGAAAGCGTGGGCGCTTGGCGTCCGAGAGCCGTGGGGCGTGGGGATGGTTCATTGATTGAACGAAGTGTGGAGCAGTTCGGGTCCTTCGGCGGTAGTATCGCGGGCATGGTGCTCATGAAGGTGATCGCGGTTGCGCTGGTGGCGACGGTTGTGGTGGGGGGCTTGGTGTCGTGTGCGGTGACGCCGGCCGGGCGGGCTGAGAGGGCTGGCGGGGCGGGGGTGAAGGCGATGAGGTACTCCTCCGCGACCGGGCCTCTTCGGATCGGGGTGGTGGGGATGTCGCACGGGCATGTGGAGGGGCTTCTGTGGGCGGCGACGCAGCGGAAGGACGTGGTGATCGTGGGGATCTTCGAGCCCGATCGCGCACTGTTCGATCGCTTGGCGGCGAAGTACACGATCGACGCCAAGCTGTATCACTCGTCGCTGGAGACAATGCTGGATCAAACGAAGCCCGAGGCGGTGAGCGTGATGACGCCCATCAGCGAACACCTCGCGGCGGTTGAAGCGTGCGCACCGCGTGGGGTGCACCTGCTGCTGGAGAAGCCGCTGGCGTTCTCGCTGGACGACGCGAAGCGGTGCGGCGAGCTTTCGAAAGAGCACGGGGTTTTGGTGCTGACCAACTATGAGACGAGTTGGTACGAATCGGTGCGCGAAGCGGCGCGGATGGTCAAGGCGGGTGAGCGAGGGGCGCTACGGAAGATGGTCTTCCGTCACGGGCACAAGGGGCCCAGAGAACTCGGATGCTCGGAGGAGTTTCTGGCGTGGTTGACGGATCCGGAAAAGAACGGCGGCGGGGCGATCGTGGACTTTGGGTGCTACGGCGCGGTGCTGTCGGCGTACCTCGCGGGCGGTGAGCGCCCGGTGCGGGTGACGGCGAGCGCCGCGACGCTGAAGCCGACGGTCTACCCGCGGGTGGACGATGACGCGACGATCGTGGTGACGTATCCGTCGAGCAGCGCGGTGATCCAGGCGTCGTGGGCGTGGACGCACGACAACAAAGAGATGGATCTGTACTTGGAGAAGGGCTCGATCCACGCGGGGAAGTGGAAGGACCTGACGGTGCGGGAAGAGAACGGGCCGATGAAGGCGGCGAAGGTTCAAGCGAAGCCGGCGCATCTCAGCGACGAATGGACGTACCTGCGGGAGGTGGTTCGGAACCGGTGCGAAGTCGATCCGCTGTCGGGGCTGGAGTTGAACCTGATCGCGGTGGAGATTCTGGATCTGGCGCGAGAGCAGGTTCGGGCGGCACGGGGGAAGGCGGCGGGGTGTGAAACGAAAAAACCCGCGGAGCGGTGAGCTTCGCGGGTTCGGGGTTTCGGAGAGGGTTGATGCTTATCGCTGAAGTTCAGCGTTTGGAGGCGTTGAGGCGTGCGCGGAACTCGCTCTCGGGGAAGAGGGGTCCGGGATCTTTGACGTTGGAGACCTCGGAGGCGAGGTAGACCTTGTCGGCGGGGATGTTGAGCTTGGCGCAGAGGGCCTCGACGAGCTGGTTGAGGCGGGCCATCTGGGCGCGGGAGAACTTCTGGCGGGAGCCGTCACCGACGAGGCAGATGGAGAGGGCGTGGTTGTTCAGCTCGGTGCCGCGGGGGCCCACGGCGTGAGCGCCGGGGAGCTGGGAGAGCCAGCGGAAACCGACGTGGAGTTCGCCGTCGGCCATTTCACCGCCGCGGCCGTTGCCGATGATGAAGTGATGACCCAGACCTTTGAGGCCTTGGGCGCGGTGTTCGGCTTCGATGGAGTTGGGGCCGCCGGCGACGGACTTGGAGTGGTGGATGACGATGGAGTTCCAGCGCTGTGTGGCGAGGGGCTTGTCGGTGTTGAAGATGGATTCGATGTTGGAGGTGGTGCCGGTGGCGACCAGGGGGGTGAGGGAGATGCCCGCGGCGCGGGGCGCGGGGCGGTCGTCGAGCATGACCAGCAGGCCACCGACGAGGGTCATGGCGGCAAGGAGCGACGCCCAGACGACCTTGGTCCGGTGCGAGGAGCCTGCTGAGGCGGACGACTTGGCCTTGCGGAGACGGGGCATAGAAGTTCCCTCGGGATAACTGTTCGTCATCAATCGTGCGGTGCTGGGGGAAATCTTCTCAATTCAGCGGAAATTTCTTCGCACGAGTCCGAGGTCCGTTTTGATGATATGCCGATGGAGCGGACTATCCGAACGCGGGGCGAAACGATCTGGTGTGGTAGACGCTGGACCCACCAGCGGTTGTGGTCAGCGGGTTGAGGCGTGCGAAGGGTCCGGTTTGGTTATGGGCGGGTCTTTGGGCGTGAGGATTCGGGGGCTTTGGTCGCCTCGGCGGGCCAGGCGTTGGGCTCCTCGGTCAGGCGTGTGAGGCGGGATTCGCTGGTGACGCGCTGTGAGAAGAGGGCGGTTTGTTTCTCGTCGAGGACGGTGAAGTCGAGCGTGGAGCTCCACGACGATGCGGAGAGGCGGCGTTCCTCGGCCTCGAACCAGATTTGTCCGCGGCCGGTGGAGCTGTTGAGCTTGACGCTCTGTTTGGGTTTCGGTGCGGAG
>JAVTWO010000008.1:0-3106 GCA_032229765.1 Phycisphaerales bacterium
CAGCACCGAGGCCTGGTCGTCGGCCACGTACAGCTGAACCACCTCGGCGCCCGCATCCGACATCTCGCCCAGCTCGCCGCCAGCGAGCACCACGCCCGCGTGCTCACCGCGCACGCCCGCGCCACCCTTGCGCCCTTGGCGCAATCCTCCACGGAGGCCCGCGCATGAACTACGGCCTCTACCTCTCCGCCTCCGGCATGCAGACCTCCATGTACCGCATGGACGTCGCCGCCAACAACCTCGCCAACCTCCAGACCATCGGGTACAAGCCCGACACCGCCGCCGTGCGCCAACGCGACACCGCCAAGGTCGAGGACCGACTCTCCTCTCTCCCCTCCAACCAACTCCTTGAATCCCTGGGTGGAGGCGTCCTCATCGCCCCCAACCGCGTCTCCATCTCCCAAGGCTCCATCGAAACCACCCCCAACCCCTTCGATCTCGCCATCACCGGCGACGGCTTCTTCGTCGTTCGCGATCGAAACACAGGCACGGCCGAGGACTTCAAACTCTCCCGCGACGGCCGCCTCACCCTCAACGCCAAGGGCCAGCTCGTCCAAGCCTCCTCGGGCCTCCCCGTCCTCGATACCTCCGACTCCCCCATCGTCCTCAACCCCGAACAGCCCGCCCGCATAGACACCGACGGCACCATCCGCCAAGGCCCAGGCGGCGGCGCCATCGTCGCCCGCATCCAGATCGCCTCCATCGCCGACAACACCCAACTCCGCAAGGCCGGGCAAAACCTCCTGAGCGCCCCGGGTGAACTCCTCGCCCGCCGAACCCCCTCCACCGCTCAGCTCCAGCAAAGCGCCGTGGAACGCTCCGCTGTCGACCCCATCAAGGCCACACTCGCGGTCTCCAGGGCCGAATCAGGCGTCTCCCGCGCCGCCCGCATGATCCAGATGCACGACGAAGTCATGCAAAGAACCATCAGCACCTTCGGCCGAGTCGGCTAACTCGTGGTTCCCGTTTTCATTTGCTATTTGGCCATTTGCCATTTGGCCATTTGGCTTCACCTGGCACACCCCTTGCGAAAAGACCCCCACCATGTCCATCACCGCCCTCCAGTCCGCCTCTTCGGGTCTCTCCGCCCTCAACACCCATCTTGAGGTCATCTCCAACAACCTCGCCAACGTCAACACCCCCGCCTACAAGACCAGCCGAACCAACTTCCAGGACCTCCTTTACGTCGAAAAACAGCAGCCCGGCGTCGAAAACGCCCAGGGCGACCAACGCCCCATCGGGCTCTACATCGGCCTCGGCGTCAAAGCCACCGGCACCCAGGTCGACTTCAAACAAGGACCCCTCCTCGACACCGGACGAGAGCTCGACGTCGCCATCCAAGGCAACGGCTTCTTCCGCGTCCGCGTTCAAGACCAGATCGGCGACGGCTTCGCCTACACCCGCTCCGGCTCTCTGGCCGTCAACTCCGATGGCGAGATCGTCCTCGCCTCCGACCAGGGCCGCCGCCTCGAACCCAACATCGTCATCCCCGAAACCGCCACCAAGCTCTCCATCGACGCCACCGGCCGCGTCTTCGTCCAGCTCCCCAACCAGGTCGGCCTCGAACAGATCGGGCAGCTCGAACTCGCCACCTTCATCAACCCCGCGGGCCTGAAACAAATCGGCGAAAGCCTCTACGCCGAGTCCGCCGCCTCAGGCCCACCCGCCCTCGGCAACCCGGGCGTCGATCAACGCGGCACCGTCACCCAGCGCTTCCTCGAAGGCTCCAACGTCGATCCGACCTTCGAGCTCATCGACCTCATCCGCACCCAGCGGGCCTTCGAGATGAACTCCAACACCATCCGCGCCGCCGACCAGGTCCTCCAGACCGTCGCCCAGCTCCGCCGCTAAACCTGAAATCACCTCGAACTGAAGCTCCGAACGCAGGACGCACCCGGAGAACCACGCATGACGCGACACGCCACCAACCTGCTCCTGCCGCTCTTGGCCCTGACCCTGACGCCGGCGACCCTCGCCCCGGGGCTCCTCGCCCCCGCGCGGGCCGCCGCCGCACGCGCCGAGTCCACCGCGGTGGTCATCAAGCCCGCCGCCACACTCCCCCGCGCCGCCACCGACAGCGCCAACGCGCAAGACCTGCGCCTCAGCGACATCGCCGAAGTCACCGGCCCAGACGCACACCGCCTGAAGAACGCCGTCGTCCTGACCAGCGACGAGCTGGCCAAGGCCGACTTCTCCCGCGGCTTTGCGGTTGAGCTCGAGCAGGTCCGCGAGGCGATTTCCCGCATCCCGGGCGGAATTTCCTGGGGCCGCGTCACCCTCTCGGGCTCGACGTGCCTGCTCCGCAAAGCCGAGGATCTCAGCAGCGTCCCGGCCGGTCCGCCTGTGCCCGAGTTTGTTCCAGGCCGAAAGCAGATCAGCCAGCCCGCGGCGGAAGTTTCCCAAACCACCCTGCGGGGCATCATCGCCGCACGTCTGGCCGAGCTTCAGGGGGTGACATTGGGCGATCTACGCCTCAAGGTCGCTTCGCCGACCCGGGCCGACGAGGCGTTTCTCGACGTGCCCGTCAGCGCCGACCAGCGGGTGGAGATCACCCCCGGCGCGCGGAACTCCAGCCGAACGCCCCTGAACGTGGACGTTTATCAGGGTGATCGGCTGGTTGAGAATCGCCAATACACCGCGGAGATTCAGGTTCGGCGCTGGGTGGTGGTGCCGATGGGCACGATCGAGCGCGACCAGATCATCACCGAAGAGGATTTCAAGCGTGAGCAGCGCTGGGTCAGCCCCGCCGCCGACGCACCCGCCGACGTCACCCAGGTCATCGGGGCCACCCCGCGCCGTCGATTGGAAGCCGGTCGGGTGATTACGGCGCAAGACCTGCAGTCCCCGGTGGTGGTGCAAAAAGGCGAGACGGTCTGGGTCCATTGCCTTTCGGGGGGCTTCGTGATCAAGACCAAGGCCCGGGCGATGAGCGCCGGGCGTGACGGGCAGCTCGTGCCTTTCCAGACCGAGGGGAACCCCGTGGCTCCCGGTGCCCGTTCAACAAGCTTTCAGAATAAGAAGACCTTCATGGCCCGCATGTCCGGGCGCGGGGTGGCGGTGATCGAGATGCAACCGTCGACCGCGCTGGAGTCGGAGCAATCCCCCA
>JAVTWO010000008.1:3116-20694 GCA_032229765.1 Phycisphaerales bacterium
AGCTGATGATCTTTCAGAACAAGGAAAACCGGGCTGATCAGGCGGCCAATCCCGCCACCCTCCCCCCCACCCGGACCACACCCCCGACCTACCCCGCGAACCCCTCGAAGGTCATCATCACCGAGGATGAACTCAACGCGGGGGAAAAGACCGTCCGCGGGCGCTCAAACCAGCCCCGCGCCACCGGCAAGCGTTGATGAGAAACAGCCTTTTCAGCCTCTTTTGAGCCCATCGACCCATTGACGGAGCCCACGCATGACCAGGCAGCATCTGTGCATCTTCGGTTTGGATTCCGTCACGGCGGGCGTGCGGTCGATCGCGGCCTCGGCCATCACCGCCTCCGCCCTCGCCTGCTCCGCGAGCGGGCAGAATCTCTTCCGCGCGCCGATGCCTGCGCCCGTCACTCAGCCCGCAACGACCGCTCCTTCGACGGAACCGGCAACCGGAACTCCCGCGGGTACGGAATCAGCCGGTCAACCGGCCGCGGCACCTGCGCAAGCACCTGCGCCGACACCGGCACCAGCACCGGCGCAACCTGCCCCTGTCGTGACGGGTGCGGCGATGATGACGCAGCCCCCGGCGTTGAAGGAGGTGAGTTTGATGGTGGTGGTGCCGCCGGAGCCGCACAAGTTCCAGATCCACGACAAGGTGGACATTATTGTGAACGAAACGTCGAACCAGAAGCACGAGCAGAAGCTCGACGCGAAGAAATCGTACGACCTGAAGGGAAAACTGACGCAGTTCCCCTCGTTGCAGGCGTTGCTGCTTGAGAATGAACTTCGCAACGGGATCGAGACGCCGCCGGAGATCGGGCTGGGGTCGTCGAACGACTTCAAGGGCTCCGGTGCGTACGAACGCAAGGACAACTTTACCGCCAGGATCGCGGCGATTGTCATCGACGTGAAGCCCAACGGGCTGCTGGTGGTCGAGGCCCGCAAGAGCGTGGAATCCAACAGCGAGACGCAGCACCTGGTGCTTTCGGGGATCGTCGATCCGAAGGACATCACCAAGAGCAACACGGTGCAGTCGTCGCAGATTGCTGACCTGACCATCCGCGTGAACAACACCGGGCAGGTGAAGGACTCGTCGGAGAAAGGGCTGATCCCGCGGACGCTGGAGCAGCTCTTCAACTTCTGAAGCGGGATGTGGGGGTTGGGGTGGGGTGGGCGGGAACTCTGAAGCCGGGTTCGTGTCGGCGGGTGTGAAAGCGCCCGCGGCTGGCACCGGATTCGCTTCAGCGTGGGGCAGGATGCCTCACGAGACGACGGAAAACGCACGGAGTGCGAAGCCATGACGGGAAGCACGTACACACGACGGGCGATTGCGGCGCGGTTGGGCGCGGTTGTTGCGCACCTGATGGGCGGACTTTGCGTGCTGACGCTCACGAGCGTTGCCTTGGGACAAGCGCCGGCGACGAATCCGAATACGCCCGCGATGAACGCGCTGACGAACCCTTTACCCGGGCTGCCTGTGCCGCCGGCGGGGTCGGAAGAGCCCAGGCCCGGCATCGACGCGATCAGCATTCAAGAGATCGCCCGCCTGGAAGGGCAGGGCGAAGTCGTGCTCCGCGGGATCGGGATCGTCACGGGCCTGAAGGGCACGGGCGACTCGGGGCAGGATCTCGTCCTCGCCCGCCCGCTGGCGAAGATCTACGAATCCAACGGCAACCCGCTGGGCGACTTGCGCGAACTCTCCAAATCCAAGTCCGCGGCTCTGGTCATCATCACCTGCACCATCCCCGCCAGCGGAGCACGGGTGCAGGACAAGCTCGACATTCACGTGACCGTCTCGCACTCAGCGACGAGTCTCGCCGGCGGTCGGTTGTTCCTTTCACCTTTGCAGGGGCCTTTGCCCGGGCAGGGCGTCTTCGCGTTCGCGGAGGGGGCGATCTCGCTGGAAGATCCGAACACACTGACCAGCGGGGTGATCCGCGGCGGGGCGATGGTCACGCACGACATCCTCATGCCCGTGGGTCAGGAGAAGATCCGCCTGGTGATTCACCCGCACCTGCGGAGCTTCTCGGTGACGGAGCGGGTGGCCTCGACGATCAATGCGCGGTTCCAGGATCCGGGTTCGTTCGCGGATCCGAGCGTACAGCCCGAGGTGGTGCCGATGGCGCGGGCAATCGATGACGCGGTGGTGGAGGTGGACGTGCCGATGGAAAGCCGGAAGAGCCCGGCGGGGTTCATCTCGGACTGCCTGACGGCAACGATGGACCCGTCGGAGCTTCGGCTGCCCGCGAAGGTCGTGGTGAACCAGCGGACGGGGACGATCATCGTCACGGGGAATGTCGAGATCAGCCCGGTGGCGATTGCGCACAAGGACTTGGTGGTGACGACGACGACGCCGGCGGTCTTGCCCACGCCCGCGAACCCGCAGACGCGGACGACGCGTTGGACGGCGGCGGGCACAACGAACCGGGCTTCGGACCGGGCGCGGATCCAGGATTTGTTGCAGGCGTTCAAGCAGCTTGACGTGCCGGTGGCGGACCAGATCAACATCTTGACGCAGATGCACCGGTCGGGGCGGTTGCACGCGCAGCTTGTGATCGAGTGATGGGGAGCGGATTCACCGCAGAGGCGCGGAGGCACGGAGAAGAGCCGGAGGGGTGAAACACGGAAGTCCAGACGAAGCGTGAGTGGCTGATTGACTGTGCGAGGTTTGCATGACCGGCAGCGAAGCGGTTTACAACTCGGGATTCTCGTCCGGTGGCTTTGTGCCCGAGGCGAAGGCCTCGACCCGTCTGACCAGCCTGACTGAGCGGCAGGAAGCGTTCGCGGGGGTGCTGAGCCGGGCGCGGGATGCGGGGAAGAGCGATCAGCAGCGGGCGCGCGAGGCGGCGGAGGACTTTGTCTCGGTGGCGTTCGTGCAGCCCGTGCTGAAGCAGCTCCGCGAGAGCGACCGGTCGGCGGCGCCGTTCAACCAGGGCCCCGCGGAGAAGCAGTTCCGATCCATGATGGACGCGGCGATGGCGAAGCAGATGGTCCGGGCGAGCAACTTCCCGCTGGTTGAACGCGTCGCGGAACAGACGCTCAAAGCCGCTCGGCAGCGCGGCGGGATCGCGGCGGCACTCCCGACGAACGAAATCGCCAGCGAGAACGCCCTCAACGCGGTTTCGTCCGGTATTCGTTCGTTCTCGCTGGGTGCGGGGGCTGTGGCACGCGGTTCGCGGTGAGGTTTTGTCCTCGGTTCGTTTGATGGAAGGGCCCCGCCATGACCATGACGATGCACCCGCAGAATCAGCAGCGCTCGCCCGAGACCATGAACGCGGGCTCGTGGAGCGTCCCGACGCTTCAGCAAGCCCACGCGGCGGAGCTTGCCCGGCTCATCAAGGCGATGCACGAGCAGCAGAGCGAGCAGCTCACGCTGGTGCGGGAACACCGGGCCGCGATCGCGAAGGCGGACAACAAGATGATGGCGCAGTGCACGCAGGGGCAGAAGCTGTGCGCCCAGAAGCTCGCGGAGATCGAAGCCCGCCGACTGAACCTCGTTCGGGTGATCGTGCAGGGCTCGGCCCCCGTGCGTCTGGCGGCGGCCCTCACCGCGCCGGGCGGGGCGGCGGTGAAACTCACGCTCTCGCAGTTGGTTGAGAAGTGCCCCGAGCCGGCGCGGACGGAGCTGCGCAGGCAAGCGGAGGCTCTGCGAGAGTTGGCGAAGACGGTGGCGCAGGAGCAGTCGGTGCTCAGCAGTGCGGCACGCTCGCTGCTTTCGCACATGAACGGGCTGATGGAAAGGTTGTCGCGGGCGGTCTCGCACACGGGGACGTACCGCAGGCCCGGGACGGCCGTCATGGGCGGGCACGGCGCCAGCGTGGTGATGTCGTCGGTGGACCTGACGAGCTGAGCAGAACGAACCAAGAGCGGAGCGAGCATGTCACTCGGCGGCGCACTGAACATCGGACGGTCGGCCCTGAACGCCAGCCAACTGGCGATCCAGGTCACGGGCAACAACGTCGCCAACGCGTCGACGGCGGGGTATTCGCGCCAGATCGTGGGGCTGAACCCCACCGGTGACGGTCGTTTCGGGAACGCGTTTGTTGGTCGCGGGGTGGATGTTTCGGGGATCCGCAGGCAGGCCGACAGCGCGCTGCAGCAGCGGCTGTGGTCGAGCCTTTCGCAGGAAGGGCGGGCGAACTCGGATCTCAACCTGCTGAGCAATGTTGAAACGGCCCTCGACCCGCTGGGGAACAACAACCTTTCGGCTCGCTTGGGCAGCTTCTTCAACTCGTGGTCGAACCTGGCGGACCAGCCCGGTACGGCCGGGAACCGCTCGCTGGTGGTGCAGTCCGGCCGACAGCTCGCCTCGTACGTGCGCGATCTGCGTGCGAACCTTGTCTCGCAGCGCGATCAGGTGGATACGAACCTGCAGGTCACCACGGTGCGTGCGAACGATCTGCTCGATCAGGTCGCGGCACTGAACACGCAGATCGTGCTGGCGGAAGGCGGGCAGGGTGAGAGCGGAGCGCTGCGTGATCAGCGCGACGCGCTTGTGACGGAACTGTCACAGCTTGTGGATGTGACGCCCTTGCCTCAGCAGAACGGGACGCTGGACCTGCTCGTGGGTTCGACCCCGGTGGTGCTGGCGGGGCGGAGCCGCGGGGTTGAGCTGAAGACCACGACGGTCAACGGCGCGACGCAGATCACGGTGGTGACGAAGGACAACAAAGAGACGCTGCCGATCACGCAGGGCGAGCTGGGCTCGCTGTTGAGTCAGCGGACGGAGCTGGTCAACGACGCGATCGTGAAGCTCGACGAGATCGCGACAAACCTGATCGCGCGGGTCAATCGCCTGCACTCGGTGGGAACGTCGTCGACGCCGCTGCGTTCCGCGACGGGGACGCTTTCTTTCGGGACCAGGGATCAGACGCTCGCCTTCAACGACCCGGCGAACCAGACCATCTCTCTGCTGCCCGCGGCCCTTCGACCCGAGAGCGGCAGCTTCACCGTCACCGTCACCAACACCGCCACCGGCGCGAAGCAAACCCGCACGATCCAGATCGATCTGGACGGGATCAACAACAGCTTTGCCCCCGGATTTACTGACGACACCTCGCTGGACGATCTGCGCCTGGGCTTCAACGGCATCTCGAACCTCACCGCCACTGTGACCGCGGACGGCAAGCTCAAGATCGACGCCGCGACGGGGTACGAGATCACCCTTTCGGACGACACCTCGGGCGTGCTGGCGGCGCTGGGGATCAACACGTACTTCAAGGGCAAGGACGCGCAGGACATCGCCGTGCGCGACGAGCTCTCGGCCGACCCGAACCTCATCAACGCCGGTCAGGTGATCAAGGGTGACCCGACCGCGAACGGAGCGGCGATGGCGATCGCGGGCCTGCGATCGGAGCGGATCAAGAACCTCGGCAACGTGACGCTGACGGACCGCTGGGACCAGACGGTGCAGAACATCGCGGTTCGGACGAGTGCCGCGAAGACCAACGCCGGCGCGACGCGTGTGGTGCGTGAGAACCTCGACGCCCAGCGCTCCAGCCTTTCGGGCGTTTCGCTCGACGAAGAAGCGATCAACCTGCTGAGCTATCAGCGCGCGTACCAGGCCTCGGCCCGGTTCATCTCCACCGTTGACGAACTCACTCAGTCGCTCTTGGCGATCATTCGCTGATTGAACCATTGGCACGGATCTTGCGAGGTTGACACCGCGATGAGCATCCCCCCTCTGAACATCTCGCGCGTCTCAACCGCCCTGTTCAGCGCTTCGTCGCTCAGCAATATCCAGCGCACCAACGTCTCGCTCTTCGACGTCACCAACCAGCTTTCCACGGGTCGGCAGGTCAACCGACCCTCCGATGATCCCGTGCGGGCCGCGGCGATCACGCTGCTCGACAGCCGCCGACTCGCCGCTCAGCAGCGCGGGCGGTCGATCGAACATGCCTCGGGCGTCCTCGACCGTCTTGATTCCTCGCTCAGCGAAGCCTCGGACCTTGTCCGACAGGCGCAGTCGCTGGCGAGCTCGCAGATCGGCCTGACCTCCGACGCGAACACGCGTCGGCAGCAGGCGGAGGTGGTCAACTCGCAGTTGCGTCAGCTCTTCTCGCTGGTCAACCGCACCAACGACGGTTCGAGCCGGGGTGTGTATCTCTTCGGCGGCGCGACCTCCGACACGCCCCCGGTCATCGAGCAGAACGGCGGGTACCGCTACGTCGGTCGAGGTAGCGCCACGTACACCGATCTCGGACTGGCCGAGCAGATCCCCATCACCCTGGGCGGGTCGAACGCGCTGGGCGAGCTGTCCTCTCGCGTGCGCTCGCAGCGTGATCTGGACCCGGACCTGTGGATCGGCACCGCCTTGAGCGATGTTTCCGGTGCGCGGGGGTTGGGTGTGGCCCCGGGGATCATCAACTTTCAGTTCTCGGGTTCACCGGCCGTGGGCTCGGTGGATTTGACCGACGCGAAGACCATCGGGGACGTGGTGACGAAGGTCACCGCCTCGATCCGCGCGTACGAAACGGCCAACTCCGTCACGGTGCTGGGCCCCGGCGGCGTGAGTGTTTCGGGCGAAGCGATTTACATCGATGTCGTCGCGGCGGGCGCGCCGCAGTTGACGTTCTCTGACCCGACCAACGGGACTACGGCCGCGGACTTGGGGCTGGTGGGCACGAGCTACACGTCGATCGTGAACACCGGGCAGGATGTCTCGCCCGGCCTGTCGTGGCAGACGCCGCTGAGCGCCCTGAACGGCGTGACGATCCCGCCGGGCTCGATCCGCATCCGCTCGTTCACCGCGGGGGTGCCTTCGATCAAGGACATCGACCTTTCCACCGCGACAACGCTTGGTGATGTGCGCTCGATCATCGAGACCGCCGCCCCGGGCACGCGCGTCGAAATCAACGACGCGAAGAACGGCATCAACTTCTTCAACGAAATCGCGGGCGTCTCCATCGCCATCGAAGAAGTGCCGGGCGGGACCAACACCGCCACCGAGTTCGGGATCCGCTCGCTCGGACTCACCACGAGCATCGCCGACTTCAACAACGGCCGGGGCGTGCGCATCGTCGACGGCGTGGTCAACCCCGCCAGCGGTTTGGTCGATCCGGCCCTGAACACCGATTTCCGCATCACCCTGGGTAACGGGCAGTACTTCAACGTGGACCTTCGCCCGCAGGATCTCACCGACGTGCAGACCCTGCTCAACCGCATCAACGCCCAGTTCACCAGCGCCATCGGCACCCAGAACAACGCCTCCGCACCAGCCCTGGCGGCGGGCGATTTCACCGCCTCGATCACCAACGGGATCAACGGGCTGGCCTTCTCCTCCCCCATTGCCGGGGCGGTGCGGACCAGCTCGCTGAACAACTCCGCCGCGGCGGAGGATCTTGGGCTGAACAACCTGACCTTTGACGGCGCAAGTTCTGCCTACGTGGCGCAGGACAAGGCGACCGTCCGCGTGAACAACCTCTTCAGCGACCTGATCGATCTGCGCGACGCCCTGCTGAAGGACGACCAGTCGGGACTGACGATCGCGGGGGAGAACCTCTCCGCCAGCGGTGACCGGCTTTTCGGCGCCGCGGCGTTGGTGGGGACCTACGCCCAGCGTGTGGACCAGGCGAAGGACCAGCTCGCGGATCAGGACGTGCTGGACGAAAAGACCAAATCCGACCTGCAGTACGTGGACTTTGCCGAGGCCGCCACGCGGTACAGCCAGTTGCAGACGCAGTTGGAGGCGTCGCTGCGGGTTTCGGGAACGGTGGGATCGAGATCGCTGTTTGATTTTCTGAGTTGACGGACGGAAGAAGGCAGGATGGACGGCGAAGAACCCGCACGGGCTGGCATGGCCTTTGCGGAGAGAACAAAACGACAGGACGTCGCCCGGCGTGGACGCCGGGACCGCCTGGTGAACCAGGAGCGCACAGATGGACGTGCGAACGACCCGATTCGGAACGGTGAATATCGCGGAGGACCGCATCATCACCTTCCCCAAAGGCCTTTTGGGCTTTTCGAGCTTCACGAAGTTCTGCCTTTTGGAGCCGGCCGACGACGCCTGCTTCTTCTGGCTCCAGTCGATCGAAGAGCCTTCACTGGCCTTCGTGGTGACGGACCCGGCGTTCTTCGTCCCCGAGTTCACCGTGCCCATCCGCCCCGAGCAGATGGGCGAGCTGAAGCTCGACAGCCTGGGCGATGCGCAGGTCTTCATCATCGTGAACAAGGTTGATCAGACACTCACGGGCAACTTGCAGGGCCCGCTGGTGATCAACACGCTTTCACGCGTGGGCGAGCAGTTCGTTCTCGCGGAGAAGCGATGGACCACCCGTCACCCGCTCATGCGTGTGGCGAGCGGTTCGGGTGCTCAGCAAGCGGCGGCGTCGGCGTAAGCCGAGGTCAACGCCCTGCAAGGCACGTGCGGGGTGGGGTGAACAACGGAGATCCGGGCGGCTACAGATCCCGCGCCCGGGCCGGGGAAGTGACGCGATCAGGGACGATCGCGATAGGGCGGCATTGCTGTGCGCACCTGGGCACGCCGCGGACGACACGCGCAGACACCAAGCAAGGAAGGACCCTCGCATGCTGGTGCTCTCCCGTCAGCGCGACGAAACGATCATGATCGGTGACGACATCGAGATCACCGTCGTGGATATCAGGGGCGACAAGGTTCGCCTGGGAATCAACGCTCCGACCCGCATCGCCGTACACCGCAAAGAGGTGTACGACGCGATCAAGGCGGAGAATCAACGGGCGGCGCAGATCGCCGGCTCGGACCTGAAGCTCCCCCGTCCCGCCATCGCGGGCTCGGTTGGACCCTTGGGTTCAGGCTCGGCAAGCCCGGGGGTGATCAGGCCCCGACTGGCCACCAGTCGGGTGACCAGCGCCTCAGCCCAAGCCGGGCCCGGGGCGGTGCGACCGATCCGAAGCGGGCTCCCGCCCGCCGCGGAGGCGTAGAACGCCGATCGGTCGGGTCGCTTGGGTGGGGGCTTGAAGGGATCGTTCGTCGCGGCGTCCAAAGCGGACGCCGTCAGCCGGAGGAATCGGTTGTCATCGTCGGTGGAAGTCGGCGCAATCACGGAGGATTGCCATGTCACGGATTAACAGCAACATCCCCAGTCTCATCGCCCGGACCAACCTGGGCCGCAGCAGCCAGGACCTCAACCTGCGCCTCGAGCGGCTGAGCACGGGCCTGCGCATCAACCGGGGTAAGGACGACCCGGCTGGCCTGATCGTCTCCAACCGACTCGGTTCGGAGATCAACGGGCTGAACCAAGCGGTGAAGAACTCCGAGCGGGCAAGCTCGGTCATCTCGACCGCGGAAGGCGCGCTGGCGGAAGTTCAGGACCTGCTGAACAGCATCCGCGGGCTGGTGGTTGAAGCCGCCAACACCGGGGCCATCAGCTCCGACGAACGCGCCGCGAACCAGCTCCAGATCGACTCGGCCATCGAGTCCATCACGCGCATCAGCAACTCCACGTCCTTCGGCGGGCTGAAGCTGCTCAACGGCTCGCTCGACTACGTCCTCTCGGGCGTCAGCAACACCGCCATCGCCAAGACTCAGATCTTTGGCGCCAACCTGACCAACCGCACCGCCCTTTCGGTCAACGTGCAGACCATCGCCTCCGCTCAGACCGCGCGTCTGTACGTCCGGGGCGACTACGCCGGCCCGTTCGGCAACGGCGCTTTGCAGTCTTCCATCACCCTCGAAATCGCCGGTGCCAAGGGTGTGCAGACGATCCAGTTCCTCTCAGGTACCACCCTGACCAACGTCCGAAACGCCATCAACCAGTTCAAAGAATCCACCGGCGTCTCGGCGAGCCTCAACAACAACAACCAGAACTCGGGCCTGGTCTTCTCCTCCGTGGAGTTCGGCTCCTCCGAGTTCATCTCCGTCAAGCAGATCGACCGCGTCGCCGCGGGCGGTTTCTTCCAGACCTACGCCCTGAACAACAACGCCGCCGTCCCCACCGCCGCGGACATTCCGACCCTCATCGGTGCGGGCACGCTGGTGGCGGCGCAGCAGGACACCGGCCGCGACGTCTTCGCGATCGTCAACGGCGCCCTGGGCACCGGTCGCGGGCTGCGGCTCTCGCTCCCCAACGCCTCCACACTCTCGCTGGACATGCTGCTCACGCAGACCTTCGGCACCACCAACGGCTCAACCACCACCTTCAACATCACCGGCGGCGGCGCGCTCTACCAGCTCGGCGGCGACATCAACTCCTCTCAGCAGATCAACGTCGGCCTCCCCTCCATCGCCTCCAGCCGCCTCGGTGGCACGCTCATCAGCGGCAAGATCAACTTCCTCGACTCCATCCGCTCCGGCGGCGTGAACGATCTGAACAGCAAGAACTTCCAGAACGCAACCTCGGTGCTCACCAGCGCCATCGACGAGATCTCGCTGCTGCGTGGCCGCCTCGGTGCGCTCGAACGCAACACCCTCGACACCAACGTGCGAAGCGTGCAGGCCGCGATTGAGAATCTCACCGCTTCGCAGTCCGTGATCCGCGACGCGGACTTCGCGGCCGAGACTTCGCAGCTCTCGCGGGCCCAGGTCCTCTCCAGCGCGGGCACGAGCGTGCTGCAGCTTGCCAACAGCCAGACGCAGAACGTGCTGCAGCTCTTGAGGCAGTAACGTTCTGAACGGTTCAAAGGCTGAAAAAGCCCGGTAAGTCCAAGGAAAATCGTCATAGACGGGCCGACTGACACAGTCGGCCCGTCCTGCTTTTTGCCCGCAGACGGTACTGCCGGACGTGGGCGGAGAGGTCGGAAAAACCCCTTCCGAGGTCCGAACCGCTACAACCCGCACGACCGTTTATGCGGTCTGGAGGGGATATTCCGAACTTTTTGAGGCAATTGCGCCCCGTAACGTGAAGTCGTGCCCGATAGCCCCCGATGTCCGAGAGGCGGGTCGTCCTTTTCGGACGCCTCCCGCTTGAGCCGGTACGGACGCCGGTTCGAAACGTCAGGCCCGGAAACGTCAACCCAGGCCGTTCTCGCACGGAGGTTCGCATGTCTCGGATTAACACCAACCCTTCCTCTCTGATCGCCCAGCGGAACTTGACACAGAACAACAAGAGTCTGAACACGACTCTTGAGCGTCTGTCCACAGGTCTGCGCATCAACCGCGGCAAGGATGACCCCGCCGGCCTCATCGCCAGCGAGGCCCTCCGGTCCGAGAAGACCGCACTCACCTCCGCGATCGGGAACGCCGAACGCACCGACCAGCTTGTCAACATCGCCGAGGGCGGGCTCCAGGAGCTCAGCAACCTCCTGACCGACCTCCGCGGGCTGGTCACCAGCAGCGCCAACAACGCCGGCCTCTCCAACGAAGAGAAGCGCGCCAACCAGCTCCAGATCGACTCGATCCTCCAGACCATCGACCGTCTGGCCGACTCGACCAACTTCCAGGGCGTCAAGCTCCTCAACGGCAACTTCGACTTCACCACCACCGCGGTGGCGACCGGTGTCAGCGACTTCCGCGTCAACGGTGCCAAGCTCGCCAAGGGCGGGACCATCACCGTTCAGGCCATCGTGACCAAGTCTGCCCAGACCGGCACGCTCTTCCTCTCCACCGACACCACCCTCAACCTCGCGGGCAACTCCAACCTCTTCACCATCGAAGTCGGCGGCGCACTGGGCAGCCGCGAGCTCTCCTTCGCCTCGGGCACCACCCGTCAGCAGATCATCGACGCCGTCAACACCTATAAGGATGTCACCGGTGTCTCGGGCTCCATCTACACCTCCGGTGGTTTCACCACCATCAAGCTGAACTCCACCGCCTACGGCTCTGATCAGTTCGTCTCCGTCAAGGTCGTCAACGCCTCCGGTACCGCGGGCACCACGGGCATCTACAACCCCCTCTCCGCCAGCGACACCGTTCGCCCCGCCACCGGTGGCTCTACCGCCTTCAGCAACAACAACGCCAAGAACGGCATCCGCGACCTCGGTCAGGACCTCGTCGCCACCATCAACGGCGTCCAGGCCACCACCCGCGGCCGAACCGCCCGCGTCAACACCGACTTCCTCGACGTTGAAGTCACCTTCACCGCCGGTCAGTCGACGCAGCTCGCCTCCATCAACGCCTTCCAGATCACCGGCGGCGGCGCCGACTTCCAGCTCGCCACCCGCGTGGACATCGCCGGCAAGGTCGCCCTGGGTATCCAGAACGTCGCCAGCCGAAAGCTCGGCAACAGCGACGTGGGCTTCCTCAGCTCGCTGGCTTCGGGCAAGAACAACAACGTCGTGGACGGCAACCTCACCGCGGCGCAGAACGTCGTCGACGAGGCCATCCGAACCATCTCGGGTCTGCGCGGTCGCCTCGGTGCCTTCCAGAAGAACACCGTCGGTGCGACGATCCGCAACCTGAACATCAGCCTTGAGAACTCCTCGGCCGCTGAGTCGGTCATCCGTGATGCCGACTTCGCCAATGAGACCGCGAACCTTACCCGTTCGCAGATCCTCTCTCAGGCGGCACAGAACTCCCTCCAGCTTGCGAACACCGCGCCCCAGGCGGCGCTCTCGCTGCTGCGGAGCTAAGCCCCTGACAGCGTCCGTGGATCGCTGATTCAAAGTTGACGTGAATCACTTCCAGGCACCCCGCCCGTTCACCCGGGCGGGGTGTTCTTGTTTTCCGATAGCACGGCTCTCCAGAGCCGTGCGCGTTCTTGGGTGGCACGGCTCTCCAGAGCCGTGCGCTGGACGCACGCCCGCGCTCCTCTCCGATCTCCCCAGGCGTGACTTCGTTTGTTGACGAAGTCTCTGCACCAAGACCACACCGCACCAACGCACCGCACCGCAGAAGACCCCAAAACCCCGTAAGAAACACCGCTTTGCCCCATAACTGGGTCGGTCTGTGCCGGGTGTGCGGGCGATGGCGGGCGTGCGGGCGCTCCGCACGCTTCGGTGAACCCCGCGGCTCATCGCGGTGCCCATCGGCTCCGATGTCCACAGGGTGCGTGAAGCCTTCGGGCCGATGCGCACCCGGGTCGGTACGGATGCCGACGCGGTGTTTGGGACAGGCCGTCGCGACGCGGATCTGTCTTTCGCAGGGTCCCCCAGGTCGGGGGTGGTCGCGGGGCCCAAGCGCCCGAATGCACGGAGGTTCAATCGCATGTCACGTATCAACACGAATCCCAACTCCCTCATCGCTCAGCGCAACCTGCAGAGCAACAACAAGAGTCTGAACACGACTCTTGAGCGGCTCTCCACGGGTCTGCGCGTCAACCGCGGCAAGGACGACCCCGCGGGTCTGATCGCCAGCGAGAACCTCCGCGCCGAAAAGTCGGCCCTCGGTTCCGCCATCAGCAACGCCGAGCGCGCCGACCAGCTCGTGAACATCGCCGAAGGCGGCCTCCAGGAGCTCAGCAACCTGCTGACCGACCTGCGTGGTCTGGTGACCGCGACGGCCAACAACGCCGGCCTCTCGCGTGAAGAGAAGCAGGCCAACCAGTTGCAGATCGACTCGATCCTGCAGACCGTTGACCGCATCGCCGAGTCGACGAACTTCCAGGGCGTCAAGCTCCTGAACGGCAACTTCGACTTCAACGTCAACTCCGTCGCCACCGGTGTGAGCGACTTCCGCGTCAACGGTGCGAAGCTCTCCAAGGGCTCGACCGTTGCGGTGCAGGCCCTGGTGACCAAGTCGGCCCAGACCGGCTCGCTCTTCCTCTCCACCGGTGCGACCCTGAACCTCGGTGGTAGCGCCAACGGCCTGTTCACCATCGAAGTCGGTGGCGAGCTGGGCAGCCGCGAACTGTCGTTCGCCTCGGGCACCACCCGTCAGCAGATCATCGATGCGGTGAACACCTACAAGGACGTGACCGGCGTCTCCGCGACGACCTTCACCTCCGGTGGTGTGACCAACATCAGCCTCAAGTCGACCAACTACGGCAGCGACGCCTTCGTCTCGGTGAAGGTTGTCAACGACGCCGGCATCACCGGTGGTAACGGCGTGTACACCGCGCTGAGTTCCTCGGCCACCCAGCCGAGCGCCACCGTCAGCGCCTTCAACTCCGCCGCCGCGAAGAACGGCGTCCGCGATGCCGGTCAGGACCTGACCGCGACGATCAACGGCGTCGCCGCCACCGCCAAGGGCCGCAACATCCGCGTCAACACCGACTTCCTCGATGTTGAAATCACCCTCGCCACCGGCACCGCCACGGCACTGGGCAACGTCGCGGCTTTCACCATCACCGGCGGCGGCGCTGAGTTCCAGCTCGCCTCCAAGGTGGACGTCGGCGGCAAGGTCGCCCTGGGTATCCAGAACGTCGCCGCCCGTAAGCTGGGCAACAGCGATGTCGGGTTCCTGAACTCGCTGGCCTCCGGCAAGGGCAACAACGTCGTCGACGGCAACCTGGACAAGGCCGCCAAGATCGTCGACGAGGGCATCCGCAGCATCTCCAGCCTCCGCGGTCGCCTGGGTGCCTTCCAGCGCAACACCGTCGGCAGCACCGTCCGCAACCTGAACGTCAGCCTCGAGAACTCCTCGGCGGCTGAGTCGGTCATCCGCGATGCCGACTTCGCCAGCGAGACCGCGAACCTGACCCGTTCGCAGATCCTCTCGCAGGCCGCTCAGAACTCGCTGGGTCTGGCCAACAGCCAGCCCCAGTCGGCCCTGGCCCTGCTGCGAGGCTAATCAGCCTTGACGCAACCAGCCCGGGTCTGACCCGCCCGGGATCGTGACGGATCGTTTGAATCTCCAAGGCCGCCCCGGGACACCCTCCCTGGGCGGCTTTTCATTGGTTTCTGGTGGCACGGCTCTCCAGAGCCGTGCTTTCATGTGCCTCAACTTCTCAACTGTCCACCCTGCCAACGATCATGATTCATGCCCAGACGTCCGCTCTCCATCCCCAACCTCCCCAACGACCCGTTCCTCGCGGAGTTCAAGAGCTTCCTGCGCGTCGAGTGCGGGCTCTCCGACAACACCCTCCAGGGGTACCTCCGCGATCTGCGCGACCTGATCAACGACCTGGGCAAAGGCCCGGATGGGCAGAAGGCCGCGACGGTTGATGTTCTGAAACTCTTCACCTCAATCACCCCGCGCCAGCTCAGCGAGCACGTCGGGCGCCTGAAGACCGACAAGAACCTCACCGGCTCCAGCGTCATCCGCCACCTGGCGACCATCCGTGTCCTCTACCGCTACCTCGTCAGCACCCAGCGCCTGAAAAAGAGCCCCGCCGACCTGCTGGAACGCCCCACACGCTGGAAGAAGCTGCCCAATGTGCTGACGCCGGGACAGATGAAGAAGCTGCTGGAAGCACCGGGGCAGACGGCGGAGGCGGGCGCGGTTGAGGTCAAGATTCTGAAAGCTTCGAACGCCGGGGAAGAGGGTGCGAAAGCGTCCTCATCGCGCGCGAAATCGCCCCAAACGCCGGCGCAAGCTCCACTGCACCTCCGCGACCGCGCCATGCTCGAACTCCTCTACGCCTGCGGCTTGCGCGCCAGCGAAGTCTGCACCCTCCGCATCGACGACCTGAAACCAACCCTCGGGGTCATCATCGTCACCGGCAAGGGCAACAAGCAACGCATGGTGCCCATCGGCAAGCCCGCTCAGAAGGCTGTGGAGGAGTACCTCAAGCGGTGCAGGCCCGTGCTTGCGCGCGCAAAGTCGGGCGAGACGCTTTTGCTGTCGCGCAGTGGGCGGCCACTCGAGCGGGTGGCGGTGTGGCAGTTGGTGAAGAAGAACGCGAAGGCCGCGGGGTTGAGGAAGGTGCACCCGCACGCGCTTCGGCACTCGTTCGCGACGCACTTGCTCTCGGGCGGGGCGGACCTGCGCGTGGTGCAGGAGCTCTTAGGGCACGCGGACATCGGGACGACGGAGATCTACACCCACGTCGATCGCACGCACCTGAAGGACGTGCATCGAAAGTTCCATCCTCGGGGATAACACCAATCCGGACGCGGGCTGGGCTTGGATTACTTGGCCAGCGTGGCGTGAATGCCCGGAAGGAAGTCGCTGCGGGCGACGAAATCCCAGCTCATGTGCGAGACGAGCTTCTGTCCCGCTTCGATGAGGGCCGCCCGCTCGCTGTCGGACTTGGGGAGGCGGCGGGCGAGTTCGGTGGCGAGCTCTTGGCAGACCTGGGCTTCGATGCGCGCGCGATCCTGGTCATTCATGCGGATGATCGGGTTCAGGTCGCTGGGGCTCGCGGCGTTCATGACCGCGGCGCGGGCGGAATCGGGCAACAGTTCAGGGCGGGTGAAATCGCCCGGCAGGACGAGGGGGCTGTCGGTGAGGTTGAGCTCCTGCATGGCGCGTTTGACGAGGCCCAGGCAGCCGCAGACGGAGCTGGGGAGGCAGATGGCCCCGGCGTAGAGGGGCTCGAGCTGGGCGATGCCGAAGGGCTCGTATGTGGAGAGGCCCAGTTCGACGTCGGTGGCGGTGCGGAGGTCGGTGGTGGTGGCGGCGGCGTCGAGGTCGGGCCCGATGCGATCGCGGGTGAAGCCGAACTGGTTGATGAGCAGGGCCTTGGCGTGTTTGTCCGTCCCCCCCACTGTTGCGAAGTGGTCGTTGAGGGTTTGGATGCCGGCGTAGAGGTCGGCTTCTGGACCGGTGAGGTCTGGATAACCGTGGTGGTGGTTGGCGGGCCAGCGGTAGTTGGCGTGCATGTCGCGGACGGCTTCGGGGGAGCGGACGGGCCCGCCACAGGTCAGGAGGATGTAGGCGAGGGATTTGTTTTGAGCGCGGAGGATGTGGGCGAGGTTGCGGACGACCTGGAGGTCGCGCCAGAGGCCCTTGCTGGGGACGGGTCGGGTGACGTGGGTGAGCAGGACGTCGGGGGCGTAGCCGATGGTGGCTTTGAGCCAGGCGTCGACGATGGCGCGGGAGCGTTTCTTGGCGGCCAGATCGACCTTTGGCGCGGGGAGCCCGTTGTAGGCGATGCGGATGTCGGAGGCGTTCATCTGCGCCGACAGGAAGCGGAGTTCCTCGGCGGTTTCCGGACCGACGGCCAGGGCGTTATCGAGGCGGTGAACTTTGCTGACCAGCGCGTGGCGGGCGTAGTCGGATTGATCGCCGAAGACGGTCTCGATGGACCAGGAGCGTTTGGCGGCGGCGCGCATCGCGGGGTAGAAGGCGGAGTCGTAGGCGGGGAGGTTCTCGGTCACGCGGCGGGCGGTTGTGCACTCGTGGGCGTGGAAGACGGTGCGGAAGCGGGCGCGGTCGACGGCGCAGCGCAGGGCGGTGATCATGCCCATGTACTCGTGGCTGACGACGACGGCGGGGAGTTCCTGTGGCTTCAAAAGCACGCAGAGGGTGTGGTAGGCCATGTCGGCGAGGCGGCAGTATTCCTCGAAATCCCATCCGGTTTCGTAGCGTTGCGAGTCGAGGTGGTAGTGCTCCCAGAGGAGCCATTTGAGGGCGGCGAGGCGGGTGCGGTCGGGGTTGGAGACGTCGAAGAGGAGGACTTCGGCGGTTGCGTCGGGCTGACCGGGAGAGGAGAGGGTGCGGGTGCCGTAGACGATGCGGGTACCGAGGGCCCATTCGACGGGGCGGAGGATGGCGCCGAGGCCCAGCGGGTCGTGGTGATCGGGGCCTGAGTAGAAGACGGCGTGGGCGTGCTCGCCGATGCGTTGGCGCGGGTCGGTGACGTGGCGGTCGGGGTGGAAGAGGGGCGCGACGAGGATGGAGCGAGCGA
>JAVTWO010000009.1:0-20601 GCA_032229765.1 Phycisphaerales bacterium
TGGGCGGTGAGACTTCGGAAGGTTGGGCGATGACGGCTTGGGATTGCGAAAGGGAAAAGGTCGCGATGAACGCGAGGGTGAAGCGCAACGACGACACCCGCGTGGGGTGCGAAGTTGCGAGTGACCGGGTGGTTGATCGACGGGTTCGGTGCTTCGGTTTCACGCGGTGTTGCCCCCTGGTGGACCGGTTGCTGTATCGGCCGGTTGAGGGTGCTTGGAGCAAGAAACCCGGGGCGTGACGGTTGGGGTGATGGTTAGAGCTTGGATTCGGCCGCGAGTTCGTGCTGCACGGCCTTGGCGAGGTATTCGTACTGAGCGGGGGTGTTGTAGACCTGGGCGGCGATGCGGAGGATGCGGTGCGGCGTGGCGCTCGGGCCTTCGAGCCCCGCGGCGCGGAAGACCGGGACCTGAATCCGCCAGTTCTTCAAAAGTGCGTCCTGCAAGGCATCGGCGTAGCGGGTGGGCCTCGCGTCGAGGCGGGATTGGACGTCGGGCGCGTGCGGCGGCAGGATCATCGCGAAGAGCGTGCCCAGCATGTTCGCGGGCGCGGGCGGGGTGATCTTCAGCGCGTTGCAGAGGATCTCTCGCCCTTGCAGAAGCAGGGTGTTGTTGCGGTGCATGACTTCGCTCAAGCCGCCGGGGAAGAGGTTGGAGAGGAAGTCGAGGCTGGTCGGTGCGCAGAGTGCGGGGGAGTAGTCGGCCGTGCCCGTGATGTCGAAGTTGAGGCGGAAGTGGGAGCGATCGGTACGCGGGGAGTTGAAGCCGTGGGAGAGGCGGAGCGGGTGGATGAGGTGCTGGCGGTCTTTGCGAACGAAGAGAAAGGCGATGCCCTTCGGTGCGCAGAGCCACTTGTGGAAGTTGCCCGTGCAGTAGGCGGGGTTAAGGGCTTTCAGGTCGATGGGGAGGAAGCCCGGGGCGTGGGCGGAATCGAGGAGCGTGTCGATGCCGCGGGCGTTGAGGGAGGCGATGATGCGCTGCACGGGGAGGATCAGCCCCGTGGGTGAAGTGATGTGGCTGAGCAGGACGAGCTTCGTGCGTGGGGTAACGGCGCTGAGGATCGCTCGCTCTGCTTGTTCGGGCGATTCGATCGGGAAAGGGATCGACGCCGAGACGACCTTCGCGCCGGTGCGCTGCGCGGCGAGGCGCAGGGCGTTTGTGCAGGCGTTGTACTCGTGCGCGCTGGTGAGCAGTTCGTCGCCCGCTTCAAAGCGCAGGCTGCTGACGACCGTGCTGACGCCCTCGGTGGCGTTGGTGACGAAGGCGAGGTCGTCGGCGTCGGCGTTCATGAGCGAGCCCATGCGGGCGCGTGCGCTATCGAGCAGCGGCTCGAGCGTCTCGACGAACCAGCGCACGGGCTCGGCTTCCATTTGGGCGCGGTACTGCTCTTGCTGCGCCAGCACGACTTTCGGTGTGGCGCCGAAGGAGCCGTGGTTGAGGAAGCAGACGCTCGGGTCCAGCGACCAGTGATGGGCGAGCGGAGAGGCGGCGGGGAGTTGCGTCGGGTGCATCGTGCGAAAGAGTAGCGATCGTGTTCGCGGGTGGAAAAAAGAACCGTCGACTGAAGTCGACGGCTCTGAATCGTTGAACAGACTGAGTTCTTCGTTGAAACCCGATTAGGCGGGCTGAGCGGCCAGCAGGTTCGCCGAGCCCTGGCGGCGGCGCTGGGGCAGGGCGTCGGTCTCCACAGGCTCGGCCTCGGCGTACGCCTCGCCGAAGCGGAAGAGGCGGAAGCTGTTGAGCACCACCAGCACGTCGCCCACGAAGTGGAAGAGCAACGCCACCAGCGTGTCGATGTACCCGGCGCTGGCGAGGGCGAGGCCCACGACCGCGACGGTGATGGAGATGGCGATGTTCTGCGCGATGATGCCGCGGACCATGCGGGAGAGTTCGATCATGAAGGGGATACGCGACAGGTCGTCGTTCATCAGCGCCACGCCCGCGGAGTTGGTGGCGATATCCGACCCGCCCAGGCCCATCGCCACGCCCACGTCGGCGGCGGCGAGGGAGGGGCCGTCGTTGATGCCGTCGCCGACCATCAGCACGCGGCGGCCTTGCTTCACGAGCGCCTCGATCTGCTCGTGCTTCTCAGCGGGGAGGCACTCGGCCTCGACCGAGTCGGCCCCGACCGAGACGCCCACACGCTGCGCAACCGAGAGGCGGTCACCCGTGAAGATGGAGATCTTCTTGACGCCCAAATCGCGGAGGCGGTCGATGACGCCCTTGGTGTTGGGGCGGATCTTGTCCTCAAGTCCGACGCAGCCGAGGTAGCGCGAGTCCTTGACCACGTGCACGCCCGTCATGCCCTCGATGCGTTCGTTGACGGCGGCGACTTCGTTCTTGATGTGGGGGAAGAGCTCTTCGAGCCAGGTGGCGCGGCCGACGTAGACGGTGCCGGTGGATGTGACGGCCTTCACGCCACGCCCGTGGATTTCCTCGAAGGAGGCGTTGGTGTCGAGGGCGATGCGCGCGGCGTTGGCGGTGGAGATGATGCTCTTCGCCAGCGGGTGGTTGGACTGCTGTTCGCCGTTGGCGGCGGCGGCGAGGAGCTCGGCGCCCTCAACGCCCGTCGCGGGTGCGAGGCGCGAGACCGCGAATCGGCCGGTGGTGATGGTGCCGGTCTTGTCCATCACGACGGTGTCGATGCTCGCGGCGGCTTCGAGGAAGCGGGCTTCCTTGATCATGATGCCCAAGCGTGCGGCGGCGGCGAAGGCCGCCACCAGCGCGGTGGGGGAGCTGATCAGCAGAGCACTGGGGCAGGCGACGAAGAGCACGTTGACCGCACGCTCCAGCCCGCCCTGAGAGTCGGAGCCCGAGAGGAACCAGGTAAGGAAGGCCATCGACAGCACGACGGGGACGTAGAACCGCGCGACCTGCTCGATGATGAGCTGGCGCGGGGTCTTGGCCTTTTCCGCGGCGGAGATCAGCTCGGTGACCTTGCCGATGGTCGTGTCGGTGCCGACCTGCGTCACGCGGATGTCGAGCATGCCCGAGAGGTTCGTGGTGCCGGCGTAGACCTGATCGCCGGGCTGCACTTCGTGCGGGGCGGCTTCGCCGGTCAGCGAAGCCTGGTCGAGGGTTGATCGGCCCGAAGCGACGACGCCGTCGATGGGGAGGTTCTCACCGGCGCGAACGCGGACGACATCGCCGACTTTGACCTGTGCGAGGGGCACTTCACGTTCCTGCCCGTCGACGAGCAGGCGGGCGATATCCGGGGTCAGCTGCACGAGCTGCTCGATGACGCGCTGAGCGCTGAAGGCGGTTCGGCGGAGGATCTGATCGGCAAAGAGCAGGATGAGCGCCACCCAACCCGCGGCTTCGAACTTCTTGAGTGCGAAGAGGCCCAGCAGGGCCAACGCGGCCAGCGAGCTGCTGGAGGCGTGACCGGCGCGGAGTTCCTTGAGGGCGGCGTAGAAGAGCGGCGCACCCAGCATGACCGCGGCGATGATCGCCGGAATTTCCGCGGCGGCCTGCGAGATGACCTCGGCCTTCACGAGGAAGATGTTCGCCAGGAACGTCACCACGAGCAGCGTGAAGCCCACGAAGTACATCGTCATGTAGCGTTCGCTCTGCAGCTCGGACATTTGGTGGTGCGAGCAGCAGGCGACGCCGTCTTCGTGCTTGTGGCTGCGCTTGTGGTTGTGGTTGTGCTGAGGCTGGAGCACGGGGAGGGAGGTGCTGGACATATCGATCGGTCCCTGAGAGAAGGGGGATGATGAACGAAGCCGCGGGGACGAAACCGGGAGGCAGTTCGCGGGGGAGCGGACCAGAACGGTCGATCCCCGGATTCTGAAGCAGGAGCAAGGATATGGAGGGAAGCGGTTGGGAAGGCGGGAAGGATAGCCGAGCGGGAGGGGGAAGCGGTTCGAGAGATGGTCGGGTGGAGAAGGTGTTGAGGAGGTGGTTGGGGAGTTGGACCATTCTCCGTACGCAGTCGGTGCGGGGGCGGTTCGGCCTGTTGGGGCGTATGCTCGGATGAGTCGATTTTTCTGATGCCGACGGGCGATGGGCGTCGGTCGGTGATGAGGCAGCACGGAGGCGAGGCGCATGTTTGTCATCCGCGAGGCACAGCAGGGGGACTTGGACGACCTGCTGGCGTTGGCGAAGCAGACGTTTTTTATCAACCTGCCGCCGGACAGGGACATCATCGCGTCGAAGATCGACCAGTCGCAGCGGTCGTTCGCGTCGCTGAGCCGGGCGGTGGGGAAGAAAGTCGAGCCGACGGGGAAAGGCAAACACGGCAAGGGCTCGAGCCACGCACACGGGCACGCGCACAACTCGGGGCTCCGCTCGCTGACCGGCCGCAGCGATCTGTTCATGGTCGTTCTTCAGAACCTTGAGACCGGGACGGTGGTGGGGACCTCGCAGGTCATCAGCAGCATGGGCGGGCACGGGCACCCGCGGTACTTCATGACGCTGCGTCGTGTCAGCAACTCGTCGAAGAGCCTGGGGCTCGGCTGGACGCACCTGTCGGCAAAGCTTGGCAAAGACGAAACCGGGCCCACCGAGATCGGCGGGCTCATCCTCAACCACGCCTTCCGTGGTCACCCGGCGCGCCATGGGCGGCTGCTGAGCTTCGCGCGCTTCCACCTGATGGGCCTCTTCCCGCAGCGGTTCAGCGATCACATCGTCGCCGAGATGCTCGGGCCCATCACACGCACGGGGTACAACCCGTTCTTCGAGAAGTTCACAAGGCACTTCATCACGCGGGCGTTCAGCGATATCTACCGCTTCTCGCAGACCTCGCGCGAGTTTGTCGAGACGCTTTTGCCCGCGGATGAGATCTATCTCTCGATCCTCGATCCGGAAGTGGCGAACGCCGCGGGCGAGGTCTCTGAGGACACGCGGCCGGCCCGGCGGCTGCTTGAGCGGCTGGGCTTCGAGTACCACAACCGCATCGATCCGCTCGACGGCGGGCCTCACCTTGAGGCGAAGACCAAGTTGGTGCCGCTGGTGAAGGCGACGACGAGGCTGACCGCCGTGCAGGGCGTCGGGCGGCGCGTGGCGGGTGGGACGATGGGACTGGTGAGCACCTTGCGGCAAGGCGGGCACTTCAGGCTTTTGGAAACGCCGCTGCGGATGAACGCTTCTTCGGGTAAGGGCGCGAGCGCCCGCAAAGGCGCGACGATCGGCGTCAGCGACGAGGCGGCGGAGGTGCTCGGCGCGAGCGAGGCGGAAGTCGTCGGGCACACCCCCGAGCTTGAAGCAATCCTGCGCGCCAGCGACGCGAAAGGCTCGCCGTCGCGGCTGAGTCTTTGACGAATTGTGTTGGTTGATCGATCGGTGAAGTGTTTCTCACGCATGTCAGCACACACGACCAACCCGACAGACACACACACGCCGGGCGTGCGCAGGCCCATCCGCCAGATGAGCGCGCTGGTGGCGAGCCAGATCGCCGCGGGCGAGGTGGTCGAGCGGCCGGCGAGCGTGGTGAAGGAACTCGTCGAGAACGCCCTCGACGCCCAGGCGACGCGCGTGCGCGTCGAGCTTGAGCAGGGCGGGATCGAACTCGTCCGCGTCAGCGACGACGGCCTGGGCATCCCCGAACAGGAACTGCTGCTGGCCCTCTCGGCGCACGCAACGAGCAAGATCGTCGATACGCAGGACCTCGACCGCATCGCCACCATGGGCTTCCGAGGTGAGGCCCTCGCTTCGATCGCCTCGGTCTCGCGATTGACGATGCGCTCGCGCACGAACGAGCAGCCCGCGGCGGCGGAACTTCAAGCCGACGGCGACGTGGTTTCGCCCGTCAGGCCCGCGGCCGGCGGGGTTGGCACGGTGGTTTCGGTGAAGAACCTCTTCTTCAACACCCCGGCGCGAAGGAAGTTCCTGCGTACACCGACGACGGAGCAGGGGCGGTGCGCGGACGTGGTTCGGCAGATCGCGATGAGTCACCCGGCCGTGGGATTCACGCTGGTCTGCGACGGGCGTGTGATTCTCGATCTGCCGACACAGCAGACGAGCCGGGCGCGGTGTCTGGCGATCTTGGGGACGGAGCTGGAAAAGGAACTGATCGAGATCAGCTCGGACCCGCTGGAGGGCGGGGTGCTCGGGCCTCGGATGAACGTGTCGATGTGGGGGCTCTTGGGCTTGCCGGGGCTTGCGCGTGCGACGGCCGCGGGGCAATATCTGTACGTCAACGGGCGTGCGGTGAAGGACCGCACGCTCCAGCACGCCGTGAAAGAGGCGTACCGCGGGCTGATCGAACCGGGGCGGTACCCAACGTGTGTGGTGATGATCGACATGCCTCCCGACGCGGTGGACGTGAACGTGCACCCCGCAAAGAGCGAGGTGCGTTTCCGTGATTCCTCCGCGGTGCACCAGCTCGTGCTGCACACGTGCAGAAAGGCCCTTCGCGCGGCGGACCTGACCCCCAGCGTCGGGCAGCAGGGTGGTTGGGGTGGCGGTGCGGGTGATGGTGCATCGGGCTCGGGGCTGGGCACGCTTGTTGAACCGCGACAGGGCTTCGGCGTCGGCGGCGGGATCGTCCCCACGCCGCTGGGCGGTTCGGTCGATTCGATGACCAACCTGCCCGCAGCGAAAGCGCGGTACGTCAATCCCGCGGCATTCGTTGAACGCTTCCGCACGCAGATGCCCATGAACGCCCAGCAGGCCATCAGCTACGAAGCGATGCGGTCGGCCGTCGCGGGTGCGGGCGAATCGTCTGCGAATCACGCGATTCCGAGCGAGACGGGCGATGCGCAGGTGATGCCGGGTGTGACGCACCCGGGTGCTGGAGGCGAGGTTGAGCCCACGTCGGCGGGGTCAACCGGCGGAGCGAATACCCCCGCGACGGGCGAACTCCTCGACGCATCTCCAGCATCGGGGGCGTTGCAGGTTCACAACTCGTTCCTCATCACGCAGGATCAGCACGGCATCCTCATCATCGATCAGCACGCGCTGCACGAGCGGGTGATGTTCGAAAAGCTGCTCGCACGGCTCGGTGCGCCGGGCTCAACGCTGGCGAGCCAGCGGATGCTGGTGCCGGTGATCGTGGAGGCTTCGCCAAGGCAGATCGAGGCTCTGGACCAGCTCAAACCATTGCTCGATCGTTTGGGGATCGAGGCACAGGTGATGGGCCCGACCTCGATCGGCATCACGGCGTTCTCGATGTTCCTGTTCGAGCGCAACGTCGAGGCGGGGCCGTTCTTTGCCGAGTTGCTTGATCGAGCGATCGAGGAAGGCTGGGACACCGCACAGAGCGGCGTGAGCAAGTCAACCGCATCGATATCGTCGACCGACGAGATGACCCCGATGGGTCAGGAAGCGGTTTTGCACGAGGTGCTGGACATGATGGCGTGCAAGGCCGCGATCAAAGCGGGGGACCACCTCAGCGATGTTGAACTGGCGGAGATGCTGGCGCTGCGTGAGCGGATCGAACGCGCCAGCAACTGCCCGCACGGGCGTCCGACGAGCATCCGCGTAACGATCAAGGAGTTGGAGAAGCGATTCGGTCGGACGTGAAATCAACGTGGCATGTTGAAGCGTGTGGGGCGTCGCGCTGAGCCGCTGCAACCATCAGGATCCAACGAGCATGAACCTCGCAGGCTTCGAGTTTGAAACCACGGACTGGTCGAACGTCGAGCCGACGCATCATCCTGGTGAGACGGGCGAAGCGATCTGGCGCACGCGAACGTTCGGCGGTGTGCGCGTACGTCGCGTGGAGTACTCGGCCGGGTATCTCGCGGACCATTGGTGCAGCAAAGGGCACGTGGTCTTGTGCCTTTCGGGGGAGTTGATTACCGAGTTGAACGACGGCCGAGTGGTCAGGCTCCAACCAGGCATGAGTTATCAGGTGGCCGACAACGCCGAACCGCACCGCTCGCGGTGCGAGGTGCCGACGGTTTTGTTTATCGTGGATTGACCGAAGATCGAGCGTTCAGCTCTTCACACCCTCGACACCCTTGACGGTGTACTTCTCGAGTGCTTTCTCAAGGTCGACGTTGTTGATGTTCGCCAGCGTGCAGAGCCAGGCGACCACGTCGGCGAACTCTTCGTCGAGGTTGGCCCGCTCCTCAACAGTGGGGGACTTGCCCGGGGCGTTGTTTGCCAGCGCGGTGGAAAGCTCGCCCACCTCTTCGATGAACCACATGAACGTCGCGGGCGTGCCCCGGGCGGAATCGGTGGCGTAGTAGCGATCCCTGATAAGCCCCTGAAGCCCGGCAAAGGTCAGCGGGCGGGAAAGCGACGGCGGGTTGCTGGCAGGCTGGCTGGGCATGGTGCAGGAGTGTATTGGCGGGGGAATCCTTCTAAAATCCAAACAAAGTGACATTCACAAGCCGGTCGGATTGGCGGAGCAAAGCGAAGTGTTCGGTGGAGGTCGGTGGGGAGGTTCGGAGGGGTACGGGGGGCTCGACTTGAGCGGAGGTGGGGTCTATGGTTGGGGCCCGGCTGGAAGCGCCGGTGGTGTTGATTTTCCTCCTTTCATTGAAGCAGAACCATGCCGACGATCAACCAGCTCATCCGCAAGCCCCGCCGCGCCGTTGCTTACAAGGGCAAGACCCGCGACTTGAACCAGGCCCCGCAGAAGCGTGGCGTGTGCATGATCGTGCGTACGCAGACCCCGAAGAAGCCGAACTCGGCGTTGCGTAAGGTCGCCCGCGTCCGTCTGAGCAACGGCAAGGAAGTCACCGCGTACATCGGTGGCGAGGGTCACAACCTGCAGGAACACTCGATCGTTCTCGTCCGCGGCGGACGCGTTCGCGACCTCCCCGGTGTGCGTTACCACATCGTCCGCGGCTCGCGCGACTGCCTCGGCGTTGAGAAGCGCAAGCAGGGCCGGTCGAAGTACGGCGCCAAGATGGCCAAGAGCTAAATCGCCTTTCGTTTCGCCCGACCGACTTGGACGCTGCGCGTGATCACGCCGCGGCGGCACGGGGCGGGACCGTGGCGGCGAGCGGCGAAGTCAGGTCTTCGGGGCGGTTGGGTGCGGAGTTGTTTTTTCTGCGTTGCCTGTCGTGTCGAGTATCCGGGCCGCGTGTGCACGGGTAGACGCCTTCGGGGCCGCGTGTTTTCTGAAACGGAGTTGATGTCATGGGTGGCAAGTCGTTCACGAAGTCGGCCGAGCAGCTGCGTCCCGATCCTCGCTTCCAGGATCTGGTGCTCTCCAAGTTCATCAACTGCGTCATGGAGCGCGGCAAGAAGGCCACGGCTCAGCGTCTGATCTACGACGCGCTGGACCTGATCACGCAGAAGCTCGCGAAGGAAACCGACCCGAACGCCCCGAAGTCCTCGGTCGAGGTCTTCCGCATGGGCATCGAGAACGTCAAGCCCTTCGTCGAAGTCCGCAGCAAGCGCATCGGTGGTGCGAACTACCAGGTGCCGATCCAGGTCGGTTCGAAGCGTCAGCAGTCGCTGGCCTTCCGCTGGATCATCGACGCCGCCCGCAGCGATAAGGGCCGCCCGATGGCCCAGCGCCTCGCCGACGAGATCTACAACGCGGCGAAGAAGGAAGGCAAGGCGATGGCCACCCGCGATCAGACGCACCGCATGGCCGAGGCGAACAAGGCCTTCGCCCACTTCGCCTGATCCGCTCTCAAACTTCGGTGAATCATCGCGGGAGTTTGAACCCCTCGAGTCGATGAGCCGTAGCAGAACAGACCAAACACAGAGCCCGGTCCCGAGTGGGATCGGGCTTTGTTGCTGAATGGACGGGCGTATTCAGTGCGGCTGGTTTGTGGATGCCCTGAGCCGAGCGAGCCGATTCGGAGTGTGCATGAGCGAAACGACGCAACCCCACGTGGAGGATGCCGGAGCGATGAATGGTCCGGCGGCCCGGCCGATCCGCGGTCGACGTGCGCGTGCGTTGGCGTGGCTGAGTCTCTGGTTGCTGCTCGCAACGACCAGCACCGCGTTGCACATGTTCACGTGGGTGTGGGCGACGCCTCAGGCGGTCCTGGGGCAGGACTCGCCCGCAATGAAAAAGGCGGCTGGGCTGGCGGTGCTGCCCACCGTGCCCGGGTGGATCATCGTCACGCGACTCAACGGCGGGCTCGACGGGCGTTCAATGTGGTTCGCGTTCGCGGCCAGCGCGGTGGGTTGGATGCCGTGGGTCGGTGGGGTTTGGTGCGTGCTGCGGGCTCGGCGGGCGGTGCTCAATCGCGGATCGACCGCGAAATCAGCCGACGTTGCGTCGACGCACGCAGGGGTGATGAGTGCGACGGCGGGACCGTCGCGCGGGCGGGTTGATCTTTCGCGCAGACGGCTGCTTGTTGACGGTGCCGGTCTTTCGGTCGGAGCGCTCGGCGCGGGGACGCTCTCGGGCTCGGTGCTGGTGGCGCCGTGGTCGGTGGGGGTGAGGCAGTTTGTGGTTGAGATCGAAGGGCTGGCCCCTGAGCACGAGGATTTGGTGATCGCGTTCATCAGCGACACGCACTTCGGCCCGCGCGTGCCGGCGGAGCAGATCGTCGCCGCCGCGTCGATCGCGGCGCAGATGCGACCGGACATCTACGTGCTGGGGGGCGATTACATCCACAACGGTTCGGCGTACGCGGAGGGTGCCGCGGCGTTGCTTGAGCCGGTGATCTCCAGCGGCAAGTGCGTCGCGGTCTTGGGGAATCACGACAACTACTTTGAGTCCACGCAAGCGGTGGTCAAGGCCCTGACCAAGCGCGGCGCGATGGTGCTGCGGAACCAGACCGTGTACGTCGATCGCACGCGGAGCATCCGCATCGACGCGCCGACGGCGGGTGAGGCGGCGCTGGCGCTGACGGGCATGGCGGACCTCTGGACCGATGTGTGTGACGCGCGAGCGGCACTCCGCGGCGTCGACGAACGCACGCCCCGCGTGATCATCTCGCACAACCCCGACCTTGCCGAGCACGTGGATTTCGCCCGCGGCACAACCGACCGACCGAAGCTCCGCGGTGACCTGATGCTCAGCGGGCACACCCACGGCGGGCAGGTCCGCCTGCCGCTGATCGGGCAACCGATCGTGCCCTCGGACTATGGACAGAAGTACGTCTCGGGGCTGGCGATCTCGCCGGGCGGGTTCCCGGTGATCACGAGCAACGGCGTGGGGGTTTCGATCCTGCCTCTGCGGTTCAACGTGCCGGCGGAGGTGCTGCAGATCAGGCTGAAGCGCAAGCGCTCCGGATGATGCGGCGTGTTGCCCCGGGGTGAGAAGCGTCTACACTTGTATCGATGAACGTCGATATGGAAAGGGACGATCTCTCACGATACAGCCGCCAGAGCGTGCTGGCGGAGATCGGTCTCGACGGGCAGAAGCGCCTGAGTTCCGCGCACGCGATGATCATCGGCTGCGGGGCGCTGGGATGCCCCGCGGCGGACTTGCTCGTCCGCGCGGGCGTCGGGCTCGTCACCATCCTCGACCGCGACGTGGTTGAAGTGACCAACCTCCAGCGGCAAACGCTCTTCCAGCAACGCGACGCGGACGAACGAAGGGCGAAGGCCCTCGCGGCGGCCGATCGTTTGCGAGCGGTGAACCCGTGCGTGCGCGTTGAAGCGATGGTCGAGGATCTTCGCAGCGACAACATCGAGGCGATCCTGCGCCCGCACCCGCGCCCCGGGGTGATCCTGGATTGCACCGATAACTACCGCGCGCGGTTCCTCATCAACGACGCCGCCGTCAAGCTCAACATCCCGCTGGTCTACGGCGGTGCAGTGGGCACCACCGGCATGAGCATGACGATTCTCCCGGGCGTGAGCGCGTGCCTGCGGTGCGTCTTCGATCAGCCCCCGAGCGACGGCGCCGGGCAAAGCTGCGAGCTGTCGGGGATTCTCGCACCGGTGAGCAGCATGATCGGCGCGGTGCAGGCGAGCGAGGCGATCAAGATCCTGTGCGGGCGGGGTGACCTTGCATCAAAGTCGCTGCTCTCGGTGGACCTGATGCGCTTCGCAGTGCGGAGTGTTGGGCTTGAGGGTGCTAAACGGGCGGACTGTCCGTGTTGTGGTTTAAGGCAGTTCGAGTTTCTGGATCAGGACGAGGGGGAGCAGCGGGTGCTGTGCGGGCGCGGCGCGGTGCAGGTTGCTGGGGCTGGGCCGGTGGATCTTTCAGCTCTGCATCGGCGGCTGTCTCGCCTGGCCAAGGTCACCAGTGACGAAGGCGTCTTGCACGCCACACTCAACAACGAAACGGTCGAAGGACTCACGGTTTTCAGCGACGGAAGGGCGATCGTGCGCGGCACGACCGACCCGGCCGCGGCGCGGGCGGCGTATATCAAGTACGTCGGCGCGTAGCCGCGGTTCATCACTCGGCATCACCGAATACACAAGGAGCATTGCATGGGACAGATCGGATCAATCGCGGCAACGATGGGCACGATGAGCCTGAACTACAGCGAATCGCTGCTGAAGGATGTGAAGGCTGATCGCGCCGGGCGTCTGGGTGTGACGGGCGGCAAGGCCGTGGACTCGAATCACCCGGTCTTCGTGCTGGGTCACTTGAGCCTCTACGCCTCGAACATTCTCGAACTCATCGGCAAGCCCAAGGGCACAACCGCCCGCCCCGCGGGTTGGGAGGAACTCTTCAAGGCGGGCGTGAAGTGCGAGGACGACCCGACGGGCAAGAAGTACCCCGCGCTTGAGACCGTGACGAAGTTCTACTTCGACGCGTACCGCACCGCGATCGCCGGGGTGAAGGAAACCGACGACGCGGTTTTCGCGAAGCCCAATCCCGCCGGCGGGCGATTCACCGAGATGTTCCCAACCGTGGGCGACGCGGTGATGTTCCTGCTCTGTGGGCACCCGATGAGCCACCTCGGGCAGTTCAGCGCCTGGCGCCGCATCGAAGGCCTGCCCGCGGCGAACTGATCGTCCCTGGTTCGGCGCGAGTGATGAGTGCCTTTCCTCGCATACAGCGAAGAGAGCGCAACGAAAAGAAAAAGGCCCTGTCGCGTGTGCGTCGGGGCCTTTTTTCGTTTGAACTAAGATGAATCGGGGTGACTCGGCGCGGTGCAGGTTACTCGAAGTTCAGCGTTTGGCCGTCTTCTTACCGCGCGACTTGCTGCCCGCGGTGCCGTTTGAGCCCGGGGTGTGTCGCTTCGCGGGCTTGGCTTCCTGCTCGATGGGCGCTTCACCCGAGAGGCGGTTGCCGAAGTGCGCGTCCTGAACGGGCACGACCTGCTTGAGTACCTCGATGAGCACCTCGCCCGGCGAACCCATCGCGTCGACCTCAGCGATCAGGCTCTGGTTGTAGCACTTCAGCACGGGGTAGGTTTCCTGCTTGTAGACCTCCCAGCGCTTGCGGATCACGTCCTCGCGTGCGTCGTCGAAGCGGTTCTCCTTGATGGCCCGGCGGCGCAGCCGCGCGATCATCTTGTCCTCGTCGGGGCAGACCAGGTGGATGATCTTCAGCACCTTGATGTGCTTCTCAAGAAGCTTCGCCTGCGCCGGGTTGCGCGGGATGCCGTCGAGGATGAGCAGGTCGACGTTGGGCTTGTAGATGCTCATGACGGTGCGAGCGTGCATGTGCTGCGACCACATCGCGACCGTCGGTTCGTCGGGGACGAGCAAGCCCTTCGATGAATACTCGATGAAGATCTTGCCCAGGTGGCTGTTGACGTCGACGTTGCGGAAGACGTCGCCGCAGGAGAGGTGGTAAAACCCCGGGACGTGCCCGAGGATTTTGCCTTGAGTGCCCTTCCCCGCGCCGGGCGGGCCGAAGAGCAGGATGGTGCGGTAGCGGGTGTGCATGGTGGGTACTCCGGACGGAAATGCAAAGTTCGGCCGACGGGAGGGACCACTTTACCACCGCCGATCTCTCCGGTGGACAAGTTTGTGAGCTTCCCGTGTGGGTTGTTGATGTTTGAGAATTGTTCGGTTGTGACATTCGCAGCCGCACAATCATCCTTGGCGCTTGGACAATCAGCGTGCCCGGCACATCCCCCATCCGCCCCGTCATCGCTTCCGCAGCACCACGTGGAACAGGTGCCAGCGCTTCGGCGCGTGCGTGCGATCCGCTGACGCACGGTCTTCCTCGCTGAGATACTCGATGATCATGGGTTCCAACAGCACCATCAGCCGATCTCGCGAGATGTGCGTCGTGCCAGGGGTCGTTGATGAGTGGGGGGGTGTCGAATCCGATGCCGACTCGCCGCGCTTGGCCCAGTCGTCGCGATCACCAAAGAACTGACCCGCGAAGCGCCCGCCGATCGGCAGCGCTTCGACGATCTTTCGCCACAACACCTCGAAGCACTCCGCAGGGCAGAATGGCAGCGCGAACGACGCGTTGATCAGCAGCGGGCGCTGATCTGCGGGCACGATCGAACCGAATCCGTTCGCGGTCAACTCCTCGAATGACCGCTTGATGATTGTCAGTCGCTCGCGTTCGTTCTCGCTGATATCCGTTCGCTGTTTGATGCGATTGAGCGCCTCTTCCACGTTGTCGGTGGCGATCACCGACCAGCCGCGTTTGAGCAGCTCGCGAACGTCCCGACCTTCTCCCGCGGCGAGATCCAACGCCAGCTTCTTGATCGGTCCCTCACCCCACGTTCGACCGGCCTTGAACTCCAGATCGAACAGATCGAGCGCACGCACGAGCGTCTCGCGTGCGGGCGTGCCACGCATCGCTTCGAAATACGCCGGCCAATCACGACGGGCGGCGTAATAGTGTGCCGGCGGCGTCGACCCGCTTGTTCCGCCGGTGGTCATCGCGCCGTCAGGATGGGTGGGCTTTCCGGTCATACCGTGTGATCCAATGTACGCAAGCCTTGGTGAGTTTGTCCGTGCCCTGGAATCCGCAGGCGAGTTGGTCCGCATCAAAGCCCCGGCCGATCCGGTGCTCGAGATCGCCTGGATCGCCGACCGCATGAGCAAGGCCCGCTGCCCCGCCCTGCCCAGCGCCAGCGCTCAGAAGAACGACCCGCTCCGCGCAGGCCTGGGTGGCAAGGCCCTGCTCTTCGAGAACGTCATCGGCAGCCCCTTCCCCCTGCTCATCAATGCCTTCGGCTCGTACCGCCGAATGGAAATGGCCCTGGGCTGCACGCAGGGTGGCTTCGACAGTGTCGGCGCCCGCATCGGCGCACTGGTCAAGCCCGAACCGCCCAAGAGTTTCAGCGAGCTGATCGCGAAGGCGAAGCAGTTCCTGCCGCTGCTGCGGATCCCGCCCAAGCGTCGGCGTGGATCGGGTGCGTGCCAGGAGGTCGTCATCGAGGGCAACGCGGTGGACCTGCGGACACTGCCGATCATCCGCTGCTGGCCTCACGACGGCGACTTCGCCTCGCTGGGCTATCCCGCCCAGCTCAACGTGGGGATCGAGGGTGTCGAAAGCGGGCCAGAGTGGGACGCGACATACCGCGGGCGATATGTGACCCTCGCGGGGATCCACACCGTCCACGCCGACGACCGCGACGAGAAGAAACCCTCCAGCCACAACATCGGTATGTACCGCGTGCAGTTGCTCGGCCCGCGCACGATGGCGATGCACTGGCACATTCACCACGACGGCGCACGCCATTGGCGCTCCTGGAAAAAGCTCGGTAAGCCCATGCCCGTCGCGGTGGCGCTGGGCGGTGAGAGCGTGCTGCCCTACGCCGCCACCGCGCCGCTGCCGCCCGGGATCAGCGAACTGCTGCTCGCGGGCTTCCTCAACCGCGGCGGCATCGAGCTCGTTCGCGGCAAGACCGTCCCGCTCTGGGTCCCCGCGAACGCCGAGATCGTCATCGAGGGGTACGTCAGCCACGAAGCGGGCGAGATCGGCTACGACCCGAGCGTCTCGGGCCCGCTGGGTCCCGGCGCGGTCTTCGAAGGGCCCTTCGGCGACCACACCGGGTTCTATTCGCTTCCGGATCGTTACCCCGTGCTGCGTGTGACGGCCGTCACGCACCGCAGAAACGCGATCTATCCCACGACCGTCGTCGGGTTGCCGCCGCAGGAGGATTACTTCCTGGGCAAGGCGACCGAGCGGGTCTTCTTCCCGCTGCTGAAGACGCTCATCCACGACATCGAGGATTACGACCTGCCGATGTTCGGGGCCTTCCACAACTGCGCGATGATCAAGATCCGCAAGGCGTACGCCCTTCAGGCACGGCGTGTGATGCACAGCGTCTGGGGCGCCGGGCAGATGGCCTGGACGAAGACCCTCTTCGTGGTCGACGACGACGTCGACGTGCACGATGTGCGTGCGGTCTTCAAGGCCGCCGCCCGCTGGTGCGATCCGCTCCGCGATATCGAGAAGGTCAACGGCCCGCTGGACATCCTCGACCACGCCGCCCCGCGATTGGGCGTGGGCACGAAGATCGGCTTCGACTGCACCCGTAAACGCCCGGACGAGGCGATCGACGGGCGCGAACTCAACGCGCAGGGCTTCGCGGATCTTTCGAACGACGACCGCGCCGCGATCGTCAGCGCCATCGCCGGCGAGATCGGTGGATCACGGGCGACCATCCCGTCCGAACTTGGCGGCGGCTGGCTCTTCGTGACGATCGATAAGCACGCCGCGGGCGACGGCGCACGGGCCATCCGCCAGATTTCGTCGGTCGTCGATGGCCTCTTGACCCGCGGGCAGATCAAACAGACGCCCAGGTTTGTGATCGTCGTCGATCGGCACGCGGACGTGAACGATACCGACAGCGTGCTCTTTCATTGGTGCGCCCACAGCGACGCCGGGCGCGATCTGCACGTCTGCGCCGGGTTCGTCGCCTTCGACGCGACCGCGAAAAAGCCCGGCGACGAGCGTCACGGTCAGCCCGTCCGCGCCTGGCCACCGGTGCTCAAGCCCGATGTTGAGACCGCTCGGCGTGTGAGCCTTCGCGCCCTGGAACTCGGTCTGCCCGGCGATTCCGGCGGCGAATAGTTACGCGCGGTCTGCGGTCGATCAGCACGCTCGAAGGCGCATTTCAGCCGCCGACCTTCTCGCGAGCCGAACGCACGGGCTGCTTCTCGAGCCATTCCGCCGCTTTGCGGACCACGTCCTCGTGCAGTTCCTTCGCGGAGCCTTGCGCAAGCTCGAGGCGATTCGCCATCACGCTGAAAGCCAGGCGGCGGTTGTTGTTCGGATTGATGATGTACCCCGAGAGGCACTGCACCCCGCGGATAAACCCGGACTTCGCATGGATGATCCCCGGCGGGCGCTTCGCAAACCGCTTGGTCAGCGTGCCTTCGCCGGGCTGAGGAAGCGAATCGATGAACATCGTTCCGACGTCCTTGTTGCGGGCAACCGCCGCCAGCCAACGCGAAAGCAGCGAGGGCGAGACGGCGTTCTCAGCCGACATTCCCGAGCCATCGACGATCACCAGATCACCCGCGTCAGGCCCGACCAGGTCTTTCACCGCCATGCGGATCACCGCCGCCCCGTTGCCCCACGAGCCCGATTGCCCGGTGCTCCGTCCCAGCGTCTTGATCAACGCCTCGGCATAGAGGTTGTACGAGTCCACATTGCACCGACGCAGCACCGCGAAGATCGGCGTCTGCACCGCCACGATCGGCGGCTGGCTGAGGTCAAACTTTTCTTCTGCCGACGCCACGCGTGAGATCAGCCGAACCGGTGCGCCCGTCGCCTCGTCCGTCGCCAGAAGCCCCGGGTGCTTCTGAAGCCGATCGGCCAGCAGTCGAGCGAAAATCGCTGGCGGGTTCGAAACCGTGCACGAGACGGGCTCCTGCGGTGCCGCGAGGATCGTTCCCGAAAGGACGAACTTATTACTGTCGCCGTCACGATCAAGCCCGATGGCGGTGGTGCCCTTGTTCCCGACGGTCTTGGTGCGGTTGATGATCTCCAGCCACGGCGCATCGGGTACGCGACGATACGTCGCGGGCTCGCCCACGCCCGCGGGGCGCGGCCACAGCTCGATGATGTTCGTGTAGAAGTTGAACCCGCTCACCGGCGCGCAGTACCACCGGCTGAGCTGGTCCTTGGGCCATGTCGGGTGCACCATGTCGCGGTCGAAGGCGCGGTCGTCAACGATCACCTGACGCAAGCCCTTCACCTGCGCGTCGACGATCGGCTGGATCAGGCTGTCCAGAAACTGCTCCAGCGGCACGTTCTTGTCCTTCAGCAGTTCCGGATCGGCAAACGCCGGGTCCCCGGAGCCCACGACCACGAGCTTGTCCCCGTCGATGTTGAAGGTGGTGGTGAACTTGTAATCCGCGCCGAGCATCACCGCCGCGGTCCCCGCCGTCAGCACTTTCAGGTTGCTCGCCGGGATGAGTCTCTGGCGCTCGCGATACTCCGCGATCACCTCGCCGGTGTCCACGTCGATGATGCTGATCCCCACCGACGCCTTGCCCATCTTGTTGTTGTCGACCTGCGCGACAATCTCACGCCCCAGCGGCCCGCGCGCATCGTCCGCACGCGAAACGGTCGAGCGCGTCTGCGCAAAGGCCGCACCCGTCAACCCCGCGAGGTCCGGCGCAATCAGCCCCACCGCCGACGCGACCAGCACCCCAGCCAGCCCCGACACCACACCACCTCGACGGCCACCACGACGATTCAGTTCAACAGCAGCAACAGCACGCATGCTCGGCTTCCTCATCGAAAAGTCACCAACCACCCAAGGATCTCCGCACACTCCGACTCATACCCCGCACCGACCCGCGCAAGCCCGATCGATACCCGCCCAAACCCCGATGCAATATCGGCCTGTGCGCCTTCGCGGCTGCAACTCCTCGGATTCGAAACGACCGCCCACACGAAACCCGCCCGCCCGCTTTGTACGCAACGCGGACGGGCTGTATCATCCACGAGTCGAACCCGCACCGTACCGACGACCCGAAAACCCCGTCGGCCCCGTGCACCCCGCCCGATCCGAGAACCACCGATGACCACCAGCAGCACCCAAGCCCCGGACATCCTGCTCGTCGACGACCACGAGCAGAACCTCGAACTGCTCGAAGCCTATCTCGAGAGCCTTTCGGGCACGGTCCGCATGGCCCGCGACGGGGCCGAGGCTTTGACGCTGGTGCAGCAGCGCAAGCCCGACCTCATCCTGCTGGACGTGATGATGCCCAAGCTCAGCGGGTTCCAGGTCTGCCGAAAGCTCAAGGACGACCCCGCGACCAAGGGCATCAAGATCATCATGGTCACCGCCCTGAACGAAGAGAGCGACCAGGCCCGCGCGGTGGACTCCGGCGCTGACGACTTCCTCTCCAAGCCCGTGAACAAGGTCGAGCTGCTCAACCGCGTGAAGATGCACCTCGGTCGCTGAGCTTCTCGGCTTCGCGAGCCCGCCTTTGCCCGGCTATCCTCGGCTTCTTCACGGAGTCGAAGCATGGCCAAGCGTTCCACGTCCGCGGGTTCTGACCGTCGTTCCTCATCCTTCACGAGCGAAGTCCGTCTTGAAAAAGACACGATGGGCGAGATGACCGTCCCCGCCGACGTGCTCTACGGCGCCAGCACGCAGCGCGCGGTCCTGAACTTCCCGATCTCGGGCTCCCCCGTCCCGCGAGAGATCATCTCCGCCTACGCAACGCTCAAGGCCGCGTGCGCCACCGTCAACTTCAAGCTCAAACGCCTCGACAAAAAACGCTGCGACCTCTTCATCAACGCCTGCGACGAGATCGCCGAAGGTCTCCCATCCCGCGGCGGCTGGGAAAAGCACTTCCCCGTCGACGTTTTCCAGACCGGCAGCGGCACCAGCACCAACATGAACGTCAACGAGGTCGTCGCCAACCTCGTCTGCCTCACCCGCGGCGCGCCGATCGGCAGCAGCAAGGACCCCGTCTACCTCAAAGGCGGCGGCATCCACCCCAACGACCACGTCAACATGGGGCAGAGCAGCAACGACACCTTCCCAACCGCCATCCACATCGCCGCCGCCCGCGCCATTGCAAGCGATCTCCTCCCCGCCGTGCAGCGCATGGGCAAAAAGCTCCAGCAGCAAGCCAAGGCCTGGGACAAGATCGTCAAGATCGGGCGCACCCACCTGCAAGACGCAACCCCCATCCGCCTGGGTCAAGAGTTCAGCGGCTTCGCCAGCCAGATGACCCACGCCGAGTCACGCCTCCGCCAGGCCGTCGTCGCCCTGGGCGAGCTCGCCATCGGCGGCACCGCCGTGGGCACCGGCATCAACGCCCACGAAGACTTCGACCGCATGGTCTGCGAAGAGCTCACCCGCACCACCGGCATCAAGTTCCGCAAAGCCGAGAACCACTTCGAAGCCCAGCATGCTAAGGACGCCTGCGTCGAAGTCAGCGGCCAGCTCAAAACCATCGCTACCAGCCTCACGAAAATCGCCGCCGACATCCGCCTGATGGGCATGGGCCCGCGCTGCGGCATAGGCGAGCTGGTCATCCCCGCCGTTCAGCCCGGCTCATCCATCATGCCCGGCAAGGTCAACCCCGTCATCGCCGAAGCCCTCATCATGGTCTGCGGGCAGGTCATCGCCAACGACTCCGCCGTCACCTTCGGCAACCTCGGCGCACTCAACAGCACCCTCGACCTCAACGTCGCCATGCCCCTCATCGCCCGCAACCTCCTCGAGAGCATCCGCCTCCTCGCCCGCGGCTGCGACATGTTCACCACCAACCTGCTCGAGGGCCTCAAGCCCGACGAAGCACGCTGCAAGGCCCTCATCGAAGGCTCGCTGGCGATGTGCACCAGCCTCGTGCCCGTCATCGGCTACGACAAATCCGCCGCCCTCGCCAAGGACGCCTTCAAGCAAGGCAAAACCGTCCGCCAGCTCGCCTACGAAACCGTCGTGGGTCAGAAGG
>JAVTWO010000010.1:0-3372 GCA_032229765.1 Phycisphaerales bacterium
CGGTGGGCTGGGGAAAAACGTGGGATTTTGTGGTTTTTCTGGCGTGTGCGGGTAGGTTTAGAGGGTCATATCTGCATTTTCGGGTTGTTTGTCGGTTGCGTGTGTAAAGCGACTGGCGGTGGCCCGAGCACGTTGAGGAGCGAGAGATGAAGAAGGCATTTGTGATTGTTGCTTTGGCCGGTCTGGGCGCGAGCGCTCAGGCGGGTCTGGTCACCACGCGTATCGAGGCGAACCCGGCGGGCGCTCGTGCGGCGGACAACACGCTGAGCGCCAACGAGTACGGCGCTGGCAACAGCCAGTCGTACGCGGGGAACGCGGCGAGCGGTTTCACGGGCGCTGTGGGTAACGGCACCGTGTACATGGGCGCGTCGAACACGAACTGGCAGGTCGGCTGGCAGCCGGGCGGGAACGTGAACGACCTGTTCGTGATCTACTTCAACGTTGACAGCGGCGGCACGATCACCAGCCAGCTGGGCAACGACGTGAGCGACGGCGGTCGTCGCGCGTCGACGCTGCCGGCCTCGGGTCAGGGCGCTTCGGTGAACTACCCGATCTCGGTGACGCACACGCTGGTCTTCGGCAACTTCGGTGCGGTGCTGTTCCAGCTCACCAGCAGCGGCCCGATCAACTTCCTGTCGTTCTTCGGCTCGGCCGGCGGCAGCGGCTCGGGCTTCCGCGAAGTTTCGATCCCCTACGCCACCATCGGCGGCTCGATGGGCTCGACGATCAACTGGTTCGGCCTGTACACCGCGGAGAGCGGCTACCTGAGCAACGAGGCGATCCCGGGCACGAACGCGTGGACGGGGAACCTTGACGGCGGGACGAACATCGGGTTCAACGCCGGCACACTGACGATTGCGAACTACAACCGCTTCATCCCGACCCCGGGCGCGATGGCGCTGCTGGGCCTGGGCGGGCTGGTTGCGGGCCGCCGCCGTCGGTAATGCGAGGCTGATTGAACGATCGAGCGATGGCTTGATCATGGTTTGAACGAAGGACCCCGGGCAGAAGTGCCCGGGGTCTTGTGTTTATCCGGACGCGCGGACGGAGCAGGCGTTACAGACGGAACGGTCGGGAGGTGTTGACGCGCAGGATTGGATGGATGGGCTCAGGTGGGGAAGGCGGGGACCGATAGTGAGAGTCACGGCGACAAGGAGGTTGCGCTGCCATGGCTACTTCAGCGAAGACATTCGACCAAGTCAAGAACATCCTGGGGAAGCTCGACCAGCGCATCGACGCGGTTCGCAACCGGCGGGTGAATGGTGACCCGAGCCCGGCGACGAATCCGGTCGGGAACGCGGGCGGCTCGACGGGGAATCCGGCGGGCGGGAGCGGCGAGACGTTGGGGCTGAACACGGTGGTTGGAGGTGGGCGTTCGAACACGAGCGCGACGAACAGCCCGGCGGGCGGGCCGATCCCGGCGCCGATCCCGCTGACGCAGGCACAGCAGGCACAACAGCAACAACAGCAGCAGAATGCGACGCCGCCGGGGCATCCGAAGTATGGGCGTGCGACGCCGCTGCGGAACATTGGATAAATGGTCAGATCGTCAAATGGTCAAATGGCCAAATGACGGAATCGGATTGAACGCCCCCTGAGCTTGCTTGGGGGGTTTTTGTTTTTGGATCGTTGGAAGAGGAGCGAGCGTTCAAGGGTTTGTGTGTGTGTGTCGGGGATTTCCTCTGCCCCTTCGGGGCAGTGTTGAGTTTGGGTGGAGTGTGTGTGTGTGTGTGTGTGTGTGTGTGTGTGTGTGTGTGTGTGTTTGCTTTCCACGGGTTGCGCTGCGCTTCACCCGTGGCTACAGGCCTTCGCCCCTTCGGGGCGGGCGGATGAGTTTGAGCGTGAGTGAGGGTCTTTGCACCGATCGTCCGTTGGACGATCGGTGGCACGATCAAGTCCTCTGCCCCTCCGGTGCAGAGTTGATGCTGCGTGGTTGAGTTTTTTTTCGTGCTCGGTATCCACGGGTTGCGCTGCGCGTCACCCGTGGCTACAGACCTTCGCCCCTTCGGGGCGGGGGGATGAGTTTGAGCGTGAGTGTGGGTCTTTGCACCGATCGTCCGTTGGACGATCGGTGGCACGGGTGCGGGGGATTTGCACCGATCGAGCTTCGGTCGCTCGGTGGCACGGCGGAGTGTGAAGCGTTTATTGATCTTTGTTTTGGCGATGTTGTTCTTCCACCCGGGGTGAGTTTGTGATAGGCTTGTCGGCGCGTGCGTGCGAGGTTCGTGGGTGGTGAATCACATTCCTTTTTTGGGAGTTGGTTATGAAGAACGTCGCAGGGCTTGGTGTCATCGCGGCTGGAACTCTTTTCGGTGTCGGTGGGTCGGCGTTGCTTGCCCAGCCGGTGGTGAGCATCAGCGATGGGTTTGGATCGACAAGTTTCAACGTCTGGTCCAGCGTCGTGAGCCCCGAGGCGCAGACGGGGACTTTTCTTTCCGTTGGCGGGAATCCTGGCACGTACTCCTCGCTGGTTGCGACGACTTCGCCGAACAATCGCATTGGCACGGGGTTTCAGTACCGGGGCGTTGGGTCCACGATTGTGTTTGCCAACTCCGGCGGGCAGATCACCATTGGTGCGGATGTTCGGCGAACGTCGGTGGTGAGTGCGGGGACGCCTGTTCCGGAACTGGTGCCGATCATCATTCAGAACAACCGGCTGTATCAGCCGACGTCGTTTATTGCCGGGCCGACGAGCAGCGAGTGGACGACGATCGCCCCGGTGACATTCAACCTTTCGGAGTTCAGCAACTCGTCGGGCGTGCCGCTGAACTTTGCGGCGAGTTTTACGGTTGGTTTTTGGATTCGTCAGAACGCGGCGCCGGGTGTTCCCAGCGGGTCGGCGTACGGCATTGGCATCGATAACGTGACGATCACGGTGATCCCTGGGCCGGCGACGGGCGGGTTTGCGTTGATCGCGACACTGGGCGTATCGATCGGGCGTCGGCGTCGTTGAGGGTGGTTGCTGGATCGTTGTTTTGGTGATTGGTGACAAAGAGAAGACGCACCGATCGACCGTTGGTCGATCGGTGGCACGATCATGTCCTCTGCCCCTCCGGGGCAGGGTTCAGGGTGCGCGGTTGTTTGTTTTTCGTGCTCGTTTTCCACGGGTCGCGCTGCGCTTCACCCGTGGATACATCCCGTCGCCCGGTTGGGGCGGGGAGTGGTGAAGTCGGGAGTGTGAGGGCCTTTGCACCGATCGTCCGTTGGACGATCGGTGGCACGAGGTTTTGCTGCGATCGTTGTTTGGGTGATTGGTAACGAAGAGAAGACGCACCGATCGTCCGTTGGACGATCGGTGGCACGTTACTTGGATCTTTGGGAGTCGATCCAGCGGTTCATGCGGGATTCGAGGGTGGAGAGGGGGAGTGCGCA
>JAVTWO010000011.1:0-11101 GCA_032229765.1 Phycisphaerales bacterium
ACCCGAGAGCACCGGCGGAACCGTCAGCATTCGCGCGGATCAATCGTCGCTCATCGATCTCCCGGCATGGACCTCACAAGTCATCCGCGGACCCCAGACTCTCGAACTTAGCTCAAACTTCAACTCGCTGATTCGTGCCAACGCGCTCACCACGCTTCGGGGCTTGATTTCTCTTCGAGCCAGCGGCGGCACGATCGATCTGCCCAGCCTGACCACCATCGACGCCAGCTCCGACGGTCGCTATTTCGCACTCGGAGCCGACTCGAACATCCGCCTGAACAACCTCCGCACCTTCACGCTCGGCACACGCAATCAAACGTTCTATGCCGAGAACGGCGGCAACATCGAGCTCGCGTCGCTCGAATCGTTCGGGCCTCTCAACACCGCACAGGTTGAGGCGTCCAACAGCGTGATTGCTTTGCCAGCCCTCACCAACCTCGGCTCAGGCACCGGTCGTGCTTTCACCGCATCGCAAAACGGGCGTGTGTCGATGCCCGTTCTTGCCGATCTCGGTTCAACCACGGGCGTTTCCTTCAGCGCATCCGGCGCTCTCTCCGTCATCACGCTCCCCGCTTTGCAGTCCATGGGAAACGGCACCGATCGACGCATCTTGCTCACGCAAGGCGGCACGTTCTCCGCGCCGAGTCTGACTCAACTCCGCAGCACCGATGTCTCCATCGATTCGCCCGGACAGTTGCTCACCGGCGCTCTCACCTCCATCGACGGCTCAACGTTCGCGCTCCGCATGGGCGCCACCTACACGCTTTCCCCTTCCGTGACCAGCTACTCCGCCGTCAACCGTCTTGATACGACCCTCTTCCTCGCCCTCAACCCCGGCTCCTCGTTCTCCGCACCCTCCATCGCCTCCTTCACCTTCGGCAGCACCGCCGTCCCACGAACCCAGCACACCATCCTTGCCTCAGACGGTGGCTCCATCAACCTTCCCGGCGTCACCACCCTCTCACGCAACAACGGCGGCATCCTCCGCCTTCAGATCGACCCGGGTGGATCCGTCAATCTCTCCTCACTCAACCGTCTCAACGGCGTCGACGTCGTTCTCAGCGGCGGCTCCACCCTGCTCACCGCGCCGCTCCAGTCCATCGACGGCTCCTCATTCCTCCTCCAACTCGGCCGCGCCTACGCCCTTTCCAACCAGACCACCACCTATTCAACCCTCGACCGCCGATCCATGTCGCTCTTCCAAACCACCGGCACCGGCTCCGCGCTCGATCTCTCTTCCCTCTCCTCATTGACCTTCGGCACCGCCGACGCACCGGCACAAATCTACACCGTTTCCGCAAGTCAGGGCGTCATCAATCTCGCCGGCGTCACATCCCTCACCAGCGTGAACAACGCACGCCTGAACGTCTCCGCTTCGTCCGGTGGCGTCGTCAACCTCCAAAGCCTCAACTCCCTTTCCAACATCGACCTGCGCATCCTCGGTAGCACCTCACAGGTTCAGTTCGCCGCGCTCACGAACATCTCCAACGGCACCATCCGCATCGAAAGTGGCGCACAGTTCGTTCTCCCCGCCGCCATCACCGAATATCAGAACCTCACCGGCGGTCAGGTCGCGACCTTTTCCGCAATCTCCGGCGGCGTGATCAACCTCTCATCCCTCCGATCGCTCAGCTTCGGTTCGCAGACCGTGCCCAACGCCGTGCACGAAATCTCCGCAACTTCCGGCGGCACCATCAACCTCTCCGGGCTTACCAGCCTCACCCGCGTCAACGGCGGCCTGCTCAACCTCACCGCCAACGCCTCAACCCTCACACTCCCCAATCTCACCGCTTTCAACTACGTCAACTTCAACTACTCAAGCACGAATGTCGCACTGCCGAGCTCCTTGACCAACCTCGACGAATCAACCTTCGCCGCCACGGGCGCAACCCTCACCATCCCCACGGGTGTCAGCACCCTGAGCATCACCGACCGCGGAGCGGTCACCGCCCTTCGCGCCGTGGGCTCCGGCGGGCGAATCAACGCCCTCGGACTCACAACCCTCCGCCTCGGCAGCATCTTCACACCCAACTCCACCATGACCTTCCAAGCCGTCACCGGCGGCATCCTTGACCTCCGCAACCTCACCTCCATCGAACTCATCAACAACGCCCGCCTCACCGTCAACCTCAGCGGCGTCCTGAACATTGATTCACTCCCCGAGCTCAACAACACATCGGTCGTCTACACCCAGAGCGGCATTCTCAACGCCGCGGCACTCAACTCCACCCGCGGCACATCCTTCACCGGTGCCGCCAACTCCAGCCAGCCGACCATCCTCCCGTCACTGCGAACCATCGACGCACGCGGGGTGACCGATAACACGCTGATGTCATTCACCGCCGGCCGCTTCGTCTTCCCCGCTCTCAACCGCATCATCGTCGGTTCTTCCACCGAAACCGGCGTCGTGCAACGCATCCGCACCACCGGCGCCGTGATCGAGTTCGGCTCAACCCCGTTGATCGAAAGAACCAATCAGGGTGCGCTGTCCTACGAAGTCAACGGCGGTTCCATCACCATGCCCACCGCCACCGCCAGCCCGTCCTCCACATTCAACATCATCGGCACAAGCACCGTCAGCGGCGGTCTCCGCCTCTCCGGCGCGCTGAACATCAACACCACGAACCTGAACGACTTCCAGGCTCACAGCGGCACCGTCAGCTTCATCGCCGGCTCCGGGCTGATCAACCTCGAAGCCGCCGGCGCAAACCTCGGCACCTCCGCCACCCGCTCCACCAACTCCGGGAACTTCGGCATCGGTCAGCTCCGCATCGGGGTCGCCGGTGGTCCGGCCGTCTCCGTCGTCGTCGCCGATCTCTTCGACAACGGCCAACGCGGTGCAACCAGCCGCGAAGCCCTCTACCTCTTCGGCGGCCTCTCCTCCAACGACCGCAACGGCCTCTTCCTCCTCTCCGGCTCGCGCCTCATCATCGATCGTTCCACCGACGTCTTCGCCCCAATCAACGGCGTCATGACCAACCTCCGCTCCCTCATCCCCGCAGGCAGCACCCAAATCGCCTTCGGCGGTGGCTTCATCGTCATCCCCACACCAACCGCAGGTATGCTCCTGGGCCTCAGCACGCAGCTCGCAACCCGCCGCAAGCGCACGAACTGACCCAGTGATACCATCGTCCACGTGCCCGCAGACACCACCTTCAACTCACACACGCCCCACCAAGCGAGCGACCGCTCCCCAGACTGGTTCACGCCCCAGCGCGCGACGCTCGAAGAACGCGTCTTCGCCGCAGGCGTGGTCGTCCTCTCCGCCGCGCTCATCCTCACCGCCGCCTGGCTCAGCCCCGACCCCGCCGGCCACGGCACCCACACCCAGCTCGGCCTGCCCAAGTGCGGTTGGTACGCCGCCACAGGTCAACCCTGCCCGACCTGCGGCATGACCACCGCCGTCACCCTCGCTGTTCATGCCCGACCGCTCAGCTCACTGCTTACCCAACCCTTCGGCACCCTCATCGCCATCAGCGCCGCGGTGGGGTTTTGGGTGGGTCTTCACGTTCTGATTTTCGGTTCACGCGTCGGGCGACCTTTCGCTAAACTCTTGCGGCCAAAGGCTTTGTGGATCATCGCCGCCCTCTGGGGACTCAGTTGGGGCTACACCGCCCTGAAATGGAACTCCGTCCATGACCGCACCGGATCCGACGTCTCGCCCACCCGCCCCTGACGTGCAGCCAAGCGACCGCCGCGCAGGTCTGGCCAGCTTCGCCGTGCTCGCCGCCGGGCTGATGCTCTCGCTCAGCGGCTGCAACCTCGTCGCCCCCATCGGCGGCGTGATGGAGAACATCAAACGCGACACCCCCGTCGAAGTCCTCGCGGAGTACGAAGGCCTCTCGGGCAAAAGCTTCGCCGTCGTCGTTCTCGCCGACCGGGTGATCCAATCGGAATACCCCGAAGTCGTCGCTCGCCTGACCATCGAAATCGCCGAGCGCCTGAAGAAAGAAACCACCGCCACCGCCTACGTGCCCGGCAAACGCATGCTCCAGTACCAGTTCGACAACCCGCGCTGGGTCTCGCTCAGCCCGGGCGAACTTGGCAAAGCCCTGGGCGTGCAGCGCGTCGTCTACGTCGAACTGCTCGACTACCGCCTCAACGACCCGGGCAACGCCTACCTCTGGAAGGGCATCGCCCGCGCAACCGTCGGCGTCTCCGAAGTCGACGGCGCTTCCCCCGATGATCTCGTCCTCAGAAAACCCCTCAGCGTCCGCTATCCCGACGACGACGGCTACGGCCAGCAAGACATGCAACGCGTGCTCGTCAACACCGAGCTCAGCCGCCGAATGATCGATCGCGTCTCGTGGCTCTTCTATAAGCACGAGGAGAAGTATGACTCCAAGTATTGATCGCTCACGCAACGACGCCCCCAATCGCCACGCTCCTCGCCGCGCTCTCTCGGGCCTGCTCGCGGTCGCCGGGCTCGCGATCTTCGCGCCCCTCCCCGCCTGCAACATCGTCGGCCCCGCCAGCTACCTCGTCAGCGGACCCGCGAAAGTCCCCGCCGCCTACACCCTCAACCCAGAGCTCACCACCGTCGTCTTCATCGACGACCCCGTCAGCGTGCTCCCCTCGCGTGACGCACGCCTCGCCGTCGGGCAAGCCTGCGAAGAGCAACTGCTCAACGAGAAGTACGTCAAGGACATGATCCAATCGCGCCAGGTCCTCCAGCACCTGCGAGGCGAGAAACGCACCGAGCCCGTCTCCATCGCCAAGGTCGGTAAAGCCCTCGGCGCCAAGGTCGTCATCTACGCCCTCGTCACCCGCTTCGGGCTCTCCAGCGACGGGCAGTCCTACTCGCCCACCGCCTCGATGGAAGTCAAAGTCATCGACGTGGAAACCGGTGAGCGCCTCTTCCCCGGTCCAAACGCACCACGCGACAGCCTCACCATCGAACTCGCCGAATCCGGACGCCCCGAGTTCAGCAGCAGAACCCGCGGCGAGCTCGCCCAACTCGAGATCGCCTTCGCCAAACGACTGGGCGTCCGCCTCGCCCGCGTCTTCTACGAGTGGATCCCCGAGACCCAGGTCGACCGTCGCGAAGAAGGCCGCTGATCCGCTCTACACCGCACAACCCCGGCTACATTCATCTCCGCATGCGGCACGGTTCCGAAACAGCAAGCCCGCCCCAACCCAGCCCCACCAGCGCCGGGCGCGTGCTGCACATCCTCGACCCGCGCTGGACCGGGCATGACCCAACCCTCGCGGTAAAGTGCTGCGTCGATCTGCTCCCCGACGTTGAACAGTTCGCCATCATCGCCGGCACACGCCAGCACGAGCTCGACGCCGCCGCCTTGGGTGTCATCACAAGCGACCGCGTGAGTCTCGTCGCGGATTCGCTTATCGAAGACAACGCAACGATCGCCGCGAGCGGCGCATTCGCCTCCATCGCGGGCGAGCGTGCCCTCCGCACGCTCCTGCACCGCCGACTTGAGCAGCTCGCTCACGTCGCCGCCGTCTGCGTCTGGTCCTCACGCCTCGCGGGCGTGGTGGCTGAAACCGTCCTGCACGCAACCAACGCCCGCGCCCGCACATTCACGATGCTCACCACCGGCCCGCGCGAGCCGTGGATCGAAGGCGACCTCAGCGTCGTCAGCGGCTCCGCCCTCGGCCGAGCCCAACCCGTCTGCTTCGATGAAGAAATCGCGCAAGCCTGGAACAAAGCAGGCGTCAGCCCCGCCGAGATCGTCACCTGCCCCGTTGCCTCGATCGACCGTTGGAGCGAACGCCGATCAACCGTGCGTGAAGAACTCCGCATCGCCCCGACCGAGACCGTCCTGGGCGTGATCGCCGAGCCCGCGAAAGCCATCGACATGCGCCTGCTGACGTGGATCGCCGGCGTGCTGACCATCGCGGGACGCAAATGCGTCGCCATCGCCCCGCGCGAAAGCGGGCAGAGCCGCCGCGCCGCGCGGTACCTCTACCTGCACAAACGCGAGTGGGACGCCGTGCACTTCGAAGGCCCAACCGCCCTCGCACTCCCCGCCGCCGATCTTGTGCTCTGGGATCTCGACCCGCGCCGCCCCGCCGTCGAGTCAGGCCAGCCCGGCGGCGGTCAGATCACCGCCAAAATGCTCTGCGCCGCGGGCGTTCCGATCTTCACCGTCGCCAGCGCTCTCTCTCGCAGAACACTCGCCGGCGCGCCGGGCTGGTGCCTCTCCGGCGCATCGACCATGCCCGGGCTGGGCTCCGCGGGCCTGGCCCTGCTCGACGATCCCGCGTTGCGCGAATCCGTCGGGCGTGACCTGATCGCCGGCGCCCGCGCGGGCGAAACCAACGCAACCTTCGCGGAGCAGTTCCGCCGTCTGATCTTCAGCACAACCGCGCGCGTAAGCATGCCCACCGACGCCGCGCCGTTCATCACCGGGGGAGTCGGATGAGTTCGCCGAACGCCAAGCGCCGCGTGCTCTTCGTCTGTCTGGGGAATATCTGCCGCTCGCCCATGGCCGAGGCCGTCTTCATCGACCTCGCCCACAAGCGAGGCCTGCTCGACCGTCTCGAAATCGACAGCGCAGGCACCGGTCACTGGCACGAAGGCGACACCGCCGACCCGCGCACCATCGAAGCCCTCCGCCGTCGCGGCGTGAAAATCACCCACGTCGCCCGCCAGATCAAGCCCCACGTTGACCTGCACGCTTGGGACTTGGTCATCGTCATGGATGAAATGAACCACCGCGACGTGCTCAAGCTGGGCTTTGATCAGAAGAAGATCCGCTTCATGCGTTCCTTTGATCCAAACCTCCGCGAGCCCAACGCCATCGTCCCCGATCCGTACACCGGGACCGACCGCGACTTCGACGCCGTCTTCGACATGCTCGTCCCCGCCTGCGAGGGACTGCTCAACGAACTCACGAGCGGCAGCGGTGGGGTCGTTGGCAGCAGTGGGGGTGTCGCGTGATCAGCACCACAAAGACCAACGCACACTCCGCCAAACCACGCTCCGCCTTCACCCTCATCGAACTCCTCGTCGTCATCGCCATCATCGCGCTCTTGGTCGGCATCCTCCTCCCCGCGATGGGCAGCGCCCGACAAGCCGCAAAAAACGTCGCCTGCCTCAGCCGCCTGCAACAGCTCGGCGTCGCCCTCAGCCAATACCTCAACGACTCCAAAGACTGCCTCCCGCAGGTCAAAGCCAACGTCTTCGGCTCGCCTCAGATCATCGGCTCGCTCTTCGGCGGCAAAAAGGGCTCCCTCCCCGCCTTCGGCATCAACGAATACGGCGCCGAACGCCGACCCCTCAACCGCTACCTGACCATCGGCGAAGTTCCCCCCGACAGCGACCCGGGCGTCGCCGAGGTCGAAGCCTTCCGCTCCCCCTGCGACGTCGGCGGCAACATTCCGGGCGTCGGCAACGTCCGCTCCATGTACGACCTCATCGGCTCAAGCTTCACCCTCAACGACCACACCCTCGACGGCGACGAAACCGCAACCCTCGTCCCCCGCGGCGGCGGCAAAATGCCCAACGTCTCAGACACCACCAAGGTCTGGGTCCTCGGCTCCCACACCATCTACAACTACCAAGAGAACGGCGACCGCGGCATGCGCGGCTGGTACGGCAAAAAAGACGTCGCCGCCAACCTCCTCTTCCTCGACTTCCACGTCAAAGGCCCGTTGACCGTCCCACCAGGCATCGTCAACACCACCCCCGACTACACCTTCCTCCCACGCGTCAACTGGGTCGTGCCATAAACCGCCGCACCCAACCCAACGCCGGGTTTACCCGCGCCTGAAACCAAAACGACGGTCTTCGCGAAACTCCGCAGCCACTCAAAGCACCGGGCAAAGTGGGGGAGTCAGGCTGCATCGACCAAATCCCAGCCGCAACCCACGCCCCATCAAACATCAAAAAGTTGCAGCCAATCACCTTCCGGTCCTGAATCGGGAGAACTTCAGCCCCCCGGCGGCGTCTTTATACTGCACACGCCGACCGTCCCGATATCACAACCTCACAACGACCGACCGATGGAGACGACCATGGCGAGCAACGCGGGTGACAACGGCATCTCAGGCGAGCATAGTGCAGAAGGCCACGCGGGCGAAGGCCCGGGCCTCGCCCTCGCCAAACGCGTCCGCGCCCGCGTCGCACAAACCGTCGTCGGTCAAGACTCCGTCGTCGAATCGATCCTCATCGCCCTCCTCACCGGCGGGCACCTCCTCCTGCAGGGCGTCCCGGGCCTCGCCAAAACCCTCCTCGTGCACTCCATCGCCAGCGCCGTCGACCTGAAGTTCGCCCGCGTGCAGTTCACCATCGACCTCCTCCCCGCCGACATCGTCGGCGCCGAGATCCTCGACGAAAAAACCCGCGAGTTCCGCCTGCACCAAGGCCCGGTCTTCACCAACCTGCTGCTGGCCGACGAAATCAACCGCGCCACGCCCAAGGTCCAAAGCGCCCTGCTCGAAGCCATGCAGGAACGCCGCGTCACCGTCGGCAACCGCACCCTCCGCCTCCCCGTCCCCTTCCTCGTCATCGCCACCCAGAACCCCATCGAACAAGCCGGCACCTTCGAACTCCCCGAAGCCCAGCTCGACCGCTTCATGCTCTGCCACCGCCTCGAATACCCAACCTCCGATCAGGAAGCCGAAGTCCTCCGCCGCTCCCTTTCCTACGGCCTCCAACGCACCGACTCCTCCGCCAACTCCGCCGCACAAACCGGTGGTGCCGTCCCCCGCAGCGCCTTCGACTCCATCTCCACCCAGGCCGAGCTCCACCTTTCGGACCTCACCCGCGCCATGGAAGAAGTCCAGCAGGTCCACGTCTCCGACGTCTTCATCCGCCACTGTGTCGAGCTCGTCAACGCCACCCGCAACCACCCCGAGATCGAGCTCGGCTGCTCCCCCCGCGCCGGCATCGCCCTCGTCAACGCCGCCCGCGCCCGTGCGTACATCATGGGCCGCTCATACGCCGTGACCGAAGACCTCTTCGCACTCGCCGAGAGCGTCATGCTCCACCGCCTCCGCCTCAGCTACGACGCCCTCGCCCGTGGCCGCTCCGGTCGCCAAATCCTCAACGACCTCCTCGACCCCTCACGCTCGGGCACCAGCGTCACCTTCCCCGCCGTCGGTGCCCGCGCCATGGCCTGACGCGCGATCCGTCGCTTCACCAATCTCACCGATCAACCCATGACCTCCGCCGCCACCGACAACCCGGCCCTCCTCGCTCAACCCGCCCATCTCGCGGCCTCGCGCTTCCACCTCCTCGCCCGCAAGCTCGCCGACGAACTCACCTTCGGCACCGACCCCTCCCGCTTCGTCGGCTCGGGGATCGACTTCGCCCAATCCCGCCCCATGCAGCTCGGCGATTCCGTCCGCTCCATCGATTGGCGCGTCACCGCCCGCACCGGCCGCCTCCACGTCAAAGACTACGAAGCCTCCAAACGCCTGGGCGTCTACATCATCGTCGACACCTCCGCAAGCATGGCCGCCGCCAGCTCCCGCGTCAGCAAGCACGACATCGCCGTCTGGACAACCGCCGTCCTCGCGCAGCTCGCGCTGAACCGCCGCTCGCCGGTCGCCGTTGTCTCCGGTTCCGACCGCGCGATCCTCTCGCGCCCAACCAGCTCGCGCGCCATGGTCACACGCTGGGTCGAAACCCTCCGCACGCAAGGCTGGAACGAGCGCACACGCCTCACCGACGCCGTGCGAAGCGTCGAGGCCCTGTCGATGAACCGCGCCATCGTCGCGGTGGTCAGTGATCTCTACGACCCCACTGCGCCCGACGCCATCAAACGCCTCGCCCAGCGCCACGACGTCATCGTCCTCCGCCCGCGCGACCGCGCCGAGGAAGGCTCGCTGCACGCCGGCTTCCTGCACGCCAGCGAAGCCGAAGACCCCGCCGCCGATTTCGTCGCCACAGGCCGGGCCCGCTGGTTCGCCGACGACGAATCATCGAGCACCGACAGCACCGCCGCGGGTTTCGTGGGCTCAGGCATTGACTTCGCCGAGCTCTGGACCGATCGCCCGCTGGGCCCCGTCCTCGCCCGCATCCTCAGCCCCAAGCGCGGGCCCGCGAGGGTCGCCCGATGACCACCACACCGCGCACCATCCCGACTCCGCACCGCCGCGCAGCTCAGCCACGCCCTCACACCCCCACGCGCCGGGCCACTGTCATCCTCATCGCCGCCCTCACGCTCACGCTCAACTTCACCAGCGCCCACGCCCTCGGCTCCACACGTCAAACCGCCCCCGCAACCGATCCAACCACCACAACAACCGCAACCACCACCGAAGACGACCTCGTCCCACCAGGCACCAAAGTCGACCCCGTCCCCATCGGCATCGAAGGCCGCCTCATCTACCGCGCCACAGGCCCGCGCGCCGCGTCCATCATGCGCAGCCCCGCTCGCGAGGACGACGAACTCCAACTCCGCATCGCCACCGTCACGCCCGATCAAAACGGCACCGCCTTCCTCTACGACCTCCGCTACATCGCCCGCGCGCCGGGCTGGTACGACCTCCGCCAATACCTCCAGCACGTCGACGGCAGCGACGTCACCGAAGGCGAACGCGCCCTCGTGAAAACCATCTCCATCCTCCCCGAGGATCACGACCTCTCTCTCAACCAGTTCGAAGGCCCGAACCCCGCCATCAACTCCTGGTACCGCGTCATTCTCGCCGCCCTCGCCGCCCTCTGGGCCGTGCCGATGATCGCCCTCATCGCCCGCAAACTCCGAGGCCAGGAGCCTCCGCTCCCCGAGCCTCCCGCCACCGAGCCCGACCTCTGGGCCATGCTCGAACCGCTGCTGAAGCAACTCGTCACGGGCGAACTTTCAATACGCGAGCGTGCCCGGCTCGAAATGCTCGCCCTCGGCGCCTGGGCCAAGAAGCTCAAGGTCGACCTCCGCAGCCGCCGAACCGCCATCGCCGCCCTGCGAACTCACCCCGGCGCGAGCAAAGCCGTCACACTCCTCGAACGCTGGTTGCACTCACCCAGCGCCGACCTTGGCTCGCTCCGCAGCGAAGCCGCCTCCATCCTCATCCCACCGCCCGAGCCGCCCCCCCCCCCACCACCCATTAAACTCGAGTTACCCCCCGCACCCCCCCCCGCCCCCCACGCCCAGTTGGCCCACCACCCCAACCCCCCCCCCGCAACACAGAGCGG
>JAVTWO010000011.1:11111-19749 GCA_032229765.1 Phycisphaerales bacterium
GGTTGACCCCGCCCGCACTCCCCCCCGGCTAACCCCGCCCTCACGCCCCGCCGCACCCATCGACGAGTTCGCCAACCACCCATCCACCGCCGCCTCAACACAGAGCGGAGGTGCCCGGTGAGCTTCGCAACCCCCTGGCTTCTCTGGCTGCTCATCATCCCCGCCGTGCTTTTGTTCGTGCAGTTCGCACGCTCCGCACGCCGCGTCGTCCTCCCCGTTGACCACACCACCCGCACGCGCCGCCCCATCCTCTCTTGGCTCCTCCGCCTCTCGTCCATCCTCCCCATCCTCCTGCTCGCCCTCGCTCTCATCATCCTCGCCGGCCCGCAAGTCCTCGGCCCGCCCAGCGAAAAACGCCAAGTCACCAACATCGAGCTCGTCCTCGACGTCTCAGGCTCCATGGCCGCACCCTTCCCCTCCTCAACCCCCGGCGCCACCCGCTACACCGCCGCCATGAGCGCTATCGAGCAGTTCGTCGACAAACGCAAAGGCGACGCCGCCGGCCTCACCATCTTCGGCAACGAAGTCCTCCGCTGGATCCCCCTCACCCGCGACCTCCGCGTCATCAGCGCCGCCACTCCCTTCGTCAACCCCCGCGCCGTCCCCCCAAGCCTCGGCGGCACCCGCGTCGCCCACGCCGTCGAATACGCCGAGTCCGTCCTCCTCAAACAAGAAAAGGGCGACCGCATGATGATCGTCCTCACCGACGGCGAGTCCCCCGACCTCGCCGCAGGCAAGGCCAGCCTCCTCGGTAAACGCCTCAGCGCCAGCGGCATCGTCCTCCACGCCATCAACGTCGGCGGCGGCACCCCGCCCCGCGAGCTCGGCGACCTCGCCGCACCCACCGGCGGCGCCGTTCACAACGCCACCAACGCCGACGCCCTCGTCGGCGTCTTCGAAGCCATCGACAAAATGCAACCCGCCAAATCCATCGCGGGCCTCCCCGAACCCATCGCCTTCGCCCGCCCATTCCTCATCGCCGCCCTCGTCATCCTCTCCCTGCACCAACTCGCCTCCCTCGGTCTCCGCTCCACGCCCTGGTAATCACGCAGTCCAGTCTCGCAAACGAACTCGATGGACCTGAACCACCTCATCCTGATCGCCGTCGCCGCGGGCCTGCTCATGCTCGCCGCCGAGCTCCTCCACACCCGCCGCATCAAGCGCCTGGGCCATCTCGCCTTCCCACGCAAAGGCCAGCCCCACCCCTGGGTCCTCGCCGTCCCACCCCTCCGCGCTCTCGCCGCCGCCATGGTCTGCTTCGGCCTCCTCGCCCTCCTTCAAACCGACGGTCGCGCCGCCACCACACCCGACCGCGCCAAACTCACCTCCGGTACCAAGCACCTCCTGCTGGTCATGGACGTCTCCCCCAGCATGTTCGAGATCAAAGACGCCGGCGCCACAGGCAAACAAACCCGCCGCGAACGCGCCCGCGATGTCGTCACATCGCTCCTCTCACGCCTCGATACCACCCGCATGCGCGTCAGCATGATCGCCTTCTGGGAAAAGGCCCTCCCCGTCGTCATCGACACCTTCGACCTCAACGTCATCACCAACGCCGTGGGCGACCTCCCCCTCCACTACGCCTTCAGCGGCCCGCGCACCGACCTCAACGCCGGCGTCGCCCTCGCCACCAAACTCGCCGAACCCTGGGCCCCGGGCTCCGCCACCATCGTCGTCATCAGCGACGGCGGCGACGCCCCCAAAGTCCAACTCCCCCCCATGCCCCCCTCCGTCGCCGATTGCATCGTCTTGGGCGTGGGCAACCCCTTCCGCTCCTCACCCGTGGGCGACACCACCAGCCGCCAAGACCGCGAATCCCTCCAACGCCTCGCCGTCCAACTCCGCGGTCAATACCAGGACGTCAACACCAGCCACGTTTCATCGCTGCGCCTGGGCTCACTGAAAATGCTCGCCATCGACGAGAAACAACCCCTGGGCCTCCGCACCATCGGGCTCATCCTGCTGAGCGTCGGCTCATCCATCCTGGGCCTCCTGCCCATCCTCCTGACGTTCCTCGGAGCCGAAAAGCCCCGCCCCGCACCGATCGCACCACCCGCCGCGGCCCGTCCATCACGCGGCGGTATCAACGAACACGCACACGCTCGCGAGGCCTTCGCGACGAGCGCACTCTCTCCCGGGAGCTCAGCATGAAACGCGTCATCCTCTGGTCACTCTGGGCCCTCGTCCCCGTCGCCGCCCTCGCCGTTCATCTGGGCCCGGGTCAAAAACTCCTCGCCCGCGACGAAGCCGCCGACATCCTCCGCAAGGCCGAGGCCCTCGAACGCGACGGCAAGTGGACCGACGCCGCCAAGCTCTACTCGCAAGCCCGAGGCGTGCTCGTCAGCAGCACCGACACGCCACCGCTCGAGACCCTGAAAGTCCGTTACGCCGAGGCCCGCGCCATCGTCTGGTCGGGCGATCTCGTCGCGGGGCAAGAAGCCTTCCAAAGCCTCGTCGCCGAACTCACCGACGAATCGTCAACCAAGACCAAAGACGCAACCCTCCTCGCCCGCGCCCGCAGCGAGCTCGCCGCCACCAGCTACTCCATCGCCTGGCTCATGCGCCTCGAGCAAGCCTCACGCGAAGAGTGGTACCCCGAATCCGAAATCGCCCGTCAGCAGTACCGCCTGCTCGCAGAGGACGCCCTCGAACAGAACAGCCCCGAAGCCGAAAAGCTCAAAGAGAACCTCGAAGCGGTCATCCGCTTCCAGGACATCAGCGAGCAGCAACTCGCCGAGTGCGACAAGCCCGGCAACACCAAAAACGCCGGCAAGAACATCAAGCAGAAAAAACGCGACCAGCGCGCCAGCCGCCAGCAAAAACAGCAGCAACCCAAAGACGCCCGCGACGACATCAACAAAAACTCCAGCGAAGAACGCCACAACCCCAAGGGCTCGTAACCGCCTTCGCCTCACCCGCTCACTTCATCCAACCACGCTGAGTTCACCCGCACACCCCTTGCTTCTCCCTTCCCCGCGCTCAAGCACCCAACGGACCCGCCCATGACCACCCGCCCCTCATCCGATCCCTCCGCCCGCGCCCGCACCCTCCGGAAGCTCCTCGCCGCCGCGGGCGTCTGCACCTCCATCCTCGCCCTCCACCCCGCCCAACTCCTCGCACAGCCCGGCAGCTTCTCATTCACCATCTCCCCATCCACAGGCCTCGCCGACCGCGTCGACTTCGACGAAGAAGGCCCCGGCGAAGACTTCGACCCCGCCATGTTGCGTCGCGGCCCCGGCGGCGGCGACGACCGCATCGACTTCAAAACCGACCTCGGCAAACGCATCCAACGCCTCGACTTCTCCCGCAACCCCCAGTCCATCGTCGCCGCCCGCGCCAAGCTCGCCTCCCAAGCCCGCGAAAAACGCCTCCGCCCACCCGAAGAACCCAAACCCGAAGAGCCCAAGCCCGAAGCAACCAAACCCGACCCCACAAAGCCCGCCGACACCCAACCCGCACCCTCCGCCCCCGCCTCAACACCCGCGCTCTCACCCACAACCCTCCCCGCAATCCCAGGCCTCACTCCACCCACCACCACACCAACCGACCCCGCCGCCCCAGAAGGCGCATCCGACATTCCCGCCGACCTTCCCCCAGGCATGGACCCATCCGCCCCAGGCCTGAACGCAAACCCGCGCTCCATGACCCCCGCGCAGCGAAAGGCCCGCGAAGCCGCACAAAAAGCCCTCGCCGATAAAGCCGAGAACTTCCGCCTCCTCGTCGTCGCCGGCGATTGGAAATCCGTCGGCGATTTCATCCAAAAAGAAGGCGGCGAAGACAAAAAGTCCATCTACGCCCACGTCCTCACCACCCTGGTCAACGCCGACCAAGCCATGGTCCCCGACGAAGTCCTCGAACTCTCCGAAGCTGCCCCAGACGCACTCAACGAAAAACTCATCACCAGCCTCGGCCAAATCCTCCGCAACACCTCCCAACGCGGCTCGCAAGCCTCCGCCGTCGCCCCGCAAATCAAAGCCGGCACCCTCCACTTCGGCGGCTCCGACCCAACCAAACGCAAAAACGCCGCCACCCTCCTCGTCGCCGCCGGCCTCCCCATCGAAGCCCAGGAATACCTACCCGCCCTCGAGGTCGCCCGCGAACAAAAAGACCCTGAGCTGCTCAACCTCTACGCCGTCTACTTCGACGCCCTCGCCAAATCCAAGCAAGGCACCCCGCGTGAGGAAGCCATCGCCCAAGGCTGGCGCACCACGATGGAAGTCCTGAGCCTCGACAACTCCAAGCCCGAACAACGCGAAAAGGCCCTCGCCCTCGCCCTCGTCTTCATCAACGACATCCCACAGGACGAAGGCGACACCTTCCTCAAACGCCTCTTCGCCAGCGAGCCCGACATGGGCTGGAAGGCCATCGACAGCGTCAGCGCACGCTCACGCCAGTTCCGCCAGTCCAACGCCAAAGCCGACGAACGCGTCAAGGCCCTCCTCTCCGCTCGCCGCGTCGGTCTCGCCATGCTCACCGGCTCGGGCGATTCATTCTCCTCCTGGCGCACCGGGCTCAACCTCCTCACCGGCCTCTTCGTCGAAGAAGCCGAGCTCTCCCGCCGCGTCAGTTCCCGCGGCATGCCCGCCGAGGGCATGGACGACCCCGCCTACGCCGCCCGCTACAACAACTACAACAACGAAGGTGCCAACCGCCAACAGATCATCCCCGCCGAAATGCTGGGCGAAACCCTCCCCACCCCCGACTGGCTCCGCAGCATCGATCAGGGCCTCGCCGCCAAGCTCGAGCTCATGGTCGCCTCCACCGCCGCCGCCTCGGGCGACACCGCCGCCGTCCTCAGCATGATCAAACCCGTCGTCAAGACCGACCCCGACCGCGCACTCAAACTCGCCAACGCCCTCGTCTCCGCCTGGCCCAGTTACGCCCGCCGCACCCCGGGCGATTCCTCCGCCGGCGCAAACCCCTACGCCCGCACCCGCTACTACAACCCCTACGCGATGTACGGCGGCTACGGCGGCTACGGCTACGACTCCGGCGGCGCCGTCCCCCTCACCCGCGCCAAACAACAACGCATCATCGCCCAGCTCAAAGACGTCGTCTCCGAACTCCGAACCTTCAACCTCAAGGGCATCAGCCCCGCCGCTCTCGTCGGCGCCTTCGCCGCCTCTCACTCCGACGCCGAGGTCTATCAACCCGAAGACATCCAAGCCGTCTTCGGCGATCCCTCCTCCATGGAGCCCGAGCTCCGCTCCTCCCTCGTCGCCAACATGCGCACCCGCCTCGCCTCCACCTGGCGACAGCCCCGCATCCAACAAGCCGCCGGCACCAAACGCACCGACAAAGAACTCACCGCCATGGTCCTCCGCGGCTACGACGTCGCCGTCGCACTCGCCACCATCAGCATCCAATCCAAGCCCGACTCCTTCGAGGCCCACGCCGCACTGGGCGACCTCTTCTTCGACAAAGCCGAGTTCCTCTACGGGCAAAAAGCCGACATGCCCGTCTACACCGCCACCCGCGCCCAAGCCTTCTCCGCCTACGACCGCGCTTCCGAACTCTACAGCGGCGCTCTGAAATCCGGCTCCACCAAGCCCTCCGCACGCGTCTTCATGCAATGGTTCAACAGCGCCCTCGGCGCCTCAGAGCTCGGCCAGCTCACCCGCCAAGACAACGCCGATCAACAGCAAGTCGCCGCCGTCGCCGCCGCCATCGACGCCCTCGGGCCCGATCAAGCCGCCAAGCACCGCGCCCTCTTCGCCCAAGAAGCCCAAACCGCCTCCCGCTCACTCCCACCCGAACTCAAAGTCCGCTTCCTCCGCCTCGCTTCACAGATCATCGGCTCCGCGCCCGAAGGCAAAGGCGCCCGCGCCATGCTCGATTACTACGACGACCTGACCAAAGAAATCCAGCTCTCCCTCACCGTCGACGGCTCCACCAACACCCCCGCCGGCCAGCCCTTCGGCGCCCAACTCGCCATCTGGTGCACCCGCGCCGTCAGCCGCGAGAGCGGCTCCTTCGCCCGCTACCTCACCTCCGACGGCTACAACCCCATGACCGGCCAGCCCATCAACTACAAAGAAGACATCGAGAAACACCTCCGCGAACGCCTCTCCGACCGCTTCGAAATCCTCTCCGTCACCTTCCACAAACCCACCGTCCAACCCATCAGCATCGCCCGCCCAGGCTGGGAACAGTTCCCCCTCGCCTACCTCCTCCTCAAACCCAAAGACGTCTCCGTCGACCGCCTCCCCCAAGTCAAAATCGACATGGACTTCAGCGACGGGCAAGGCTCCGTCATCATCCCCATCACCTCAACCGAAGTCCTCCTCGACGCCCGCACCACCGCCGCCGCTCAGCCCCCCGCACGCCCGGTCGGCGATCTTCAACTCGAAATGATCCTCGACGACCGCGTCATCCCGCCGACGCTGCAACCAACACAACCCACCGCCACAGGCCAGCCCCTCCCCGTCTCGCCGATCCGACTGGAAATCCGCGCCAAGGGCAAGGGTCTGATCCCCGACCTCAACCGCGTGATCGACACCGCCTCACTTTCGGGCGTGAAGCTCGACCGCGTCGAAGACAAAGGCCTGAACATCGTCGAGCTCGACGCCGCGGGCACCGAAGTCGTCCCCATCGCCGAGCGTTCGTGGATGCTGCACCTCTCACCAACTTCCGCGGGCGTGATCGACTTCGCATTCCCGAAAGCCGCCGCACTTGCCGCGGGTCAAACCGCCCCCAAGATCACCCTCAAGCAGTTCTCCGACGCCGACATCGTCGACGCCAAGCCCGTCGTCTCCATCGGCTCACCGGTCAGCCTCATCTCGCGCCTCTGGCCCGCGCTCGTCGCCATCGCCTCCGCCGCGATCGCCGCCGCCCTGCTGATCTTCCTCATCCGCCGCAACCCCAAGGCCGCGGTGACCAAGGCCCCCCCTGTCAGCGTTCCGAGCAACCTCACCCCCTTCACCGCCGTCGCCACCCTCCGCAAAATCCAATCACTCAACGGCACCGCCCTCCCCCCGCCCGCACAAGAAGAACTCGCCATCGCCATCCGCACCCTCGAACGCCGATACTTCGGCCCCTCAACCACCTCCGAAGCCCAGGACATCGAACTCCGCCCCATCGTCCAAACCTGGGTCGACCGCGTCGCAAAGTAACCAGCGCCCAAAGCCCGTGCCACCGATCGTCCCAAAGGGGACGATCGGTGTCTTTTCTTCCATAATCTCAAACATCTGTACACCTACCAAGAAACCCAAAGAAAACCATTCCCCACAAACCCGATATCATCACGCCGCCTCAGAACACCAACGCCGATCAACCCAGGGGACCTTCAATCATGCGCACCACCATCAAGCCCACCCGCCTCCGCACGCTCATCACCACCACCCTCGCGGGCCTGAGCCTCTGCGCCGCCGCCGCCCTCGCGCAACCCGCCAACAACAAAGACAAGAACAACAACAACGCCCCGCAGCCCCGCCGCACCGTCCTCCTCTCCTTCGAGACCGCCCCGATCGACACCTTCCTCGCCGATCCGAAAGACGCCAACCTCCGCGCCGCGCTCCTCATGCTCCCCAAGCGCTTCGCCGAGCTCCGCACCGAGATCGACGGCGCCGACGAGATCCCCAAAGAGCTCATCTCCGTCATCGAAAAGATCATGGGCAAGGGCGCTCGCTTCTCACTCGAGCTCGATCCCATGAACAACGCCCAGTCCCGCTTCGGCATCCACACCTGCATCTCCCTGGGCTTCCCCAACGAAGCCGACGCCCGCGCCGTCGGCAAAGACGTCGACACCCTCTGGAAGGACGCCGCAGGCCCCAACCCGCCCCGCACCTCCATCAGCAAATCCATCCCCACCATGCAAGAGCTCGCCACCCCCGCGGGCCTCCTCCGCTTCGGCCCACGCTCAACCCCCACAGGCTGGCGCTACGAAGTCCACTTCGGCTCCCCAAAGCTCGACGACCTCTTCGCCTCCATGCAGAGCACAACCCTCGCGGGCGCGAAGATCACCCCCATCTCCCGCTCCTCCTTCGACCCCGCCGCTCTCGAACCCCTCATGACCATGTTCGCCGCCGCCAACCCCGCCGGCGGCATGGTCGCCGCCCAACTCGCCGACGCCGGGATGTTCGGCGAAAACGCCATCAGCATCTCCAACACCACCGGCTACACCGAATCCTCCTCCCTCTCCGTCACCCGAATCGAAAACGCCCGCAAACACGCCGAGGCCCTCAGCCTCAGCGAAATCCCCCTCACCGCCGCTCAACTCCGCATCATCCCCGCCGACGCCAAGTTCGGCTCCATCGCCTCATACTCCCTCGCCTCCACCATCAACCAGATCACCCGCATCGAAGAATCCCTCCCCCCCGAGGCCAACGTCTTCGAAATCCTCCGCGCTCGCCTCGGCGTCGACATCGTCAACGACCTCCTCAACCACCTCGGCACCACCGGCGGCCACTACGTCAGCGACTCCACCGGCGGCGGCGGCCTCATGTCCTTCGTCGCCTTCAACGCCATCAAAGACAAACCCAAACTCGCCGCCACCCTCGACAAACTCGCCGGCTCCCTCAACTCCTCCATCGACTCCCTCACCCAAGCCCAGCTCGGCCAAAAACTCCGCTACATCTCCATCGCCCGCACCAACTACAAAAACCAATCCCTCTACTCCCTCCAGTTCCGAGGCCTCCCC
>JAVTWO010000012.1:0-19569 GCA_032229765.1 Phycisphaerales bacterium
AGGAAGAACGTGTTGAAGAAGCAGTTGAAGTCGCCCTCGTTCACGCCGTTGGACGGGACGTTGATGTTGCGGTCCTGGTTGATCAGAGGCGTGCCCTGATCGTCGGCGATGTCCGCGGGCTGGCACGGGCGCGAGTATGCCAGCAGCGTCACGTTGTTGTTGTTGCGGATCAACCGGAAGGCGGAGCTTCCCACGGGCGGGATGAACGTGTTGAAGTTCCCGTTCAGGACGCTGGCGGTGACGATGGTGAACTGATCGACCGCCGCGGGCTCGAAGCCGTCGGCGAGTTCGACCTCGACGCTGCCGCCGAGGGTGATCGCGCCGCCAACGATCCGGCTGAACTGCCCGGTGTTGCGACCGCCAAGGAGGATCTTGGTCTTACTGGTGGTGGTCATGTTCAGCGAGTTGGCGACGTTGATCTGCCGCGCCGAGCCCGAGGGGGCGATGGTGCCGTTGTTCACGAAGTTGCCGTAGAGGATGCCCGTGCCGGAGAGGGTGCGGCCTGCGCCGAAAGTGACGGACCCAGAAGAGAGGCTGATGTTGGCGCGGTTCGGATCGCCCGAGACGGCGTTGAGGTGGATGGTGCCCGTGCCGTCGACGTTCCCCGGTTGGTTGAACCGAAGAACACCCGCCGCCGGGCCGCCGCTTGGATTCACGGTGATCACGCCGTTGTGGTTGAACGGCATAGTGGCGATGGCCAGCGACGAACTCGAAGGCACATTGACCGGCCCGACGAGCTGCACGTTGCTCAGCGTGAGTGTGCCGCTGAGACTCAGATTTCCCGAGTTGATGACTTCGAGCGAGCCGCCGTTGAAGTTGGTGTTGGTGATTCCGACGGTTCCGCCGTCGGCGACGGTGCGAGCGCCGGGGGTCTGGTTGACGGTCTGCGAGTTGAACAGGAGCGTGGCGCCGTTGATGGCGGTGATGAGGTTTTGGTTGCTGGTTGTCAGCGATCCGCTGACGAACTGCAGGGTGCCGCCGGGGACATCCGATTGGACGATCCCCTGGTTGATCCATGAGCCGTAGATGTTTCCCACGCCTCGGAGAACGCGTCCGGGCCCGTGCGTGACTACCGCGCCGTTCGCTTGAACATACGCGCGGTTGAGATCGGCCGACGAAGCATTGAGGACGGTGGTCCCCGTGCCGTCGAAGGTTGTCGCCTGATCAAACCGCAGCGAGGAGGTGCTTGCGGCGGAGTTTGAGTTGACGGTGATGGTGCCGGAGTGCGTGAAGGTCGGGCTGTTGATGATGAGCGTGCCGGTACCGGGGATGTTGATCGCACCGATGTGCGTGACGGCGTTGTAGGTGGTCTGTCCGCTGAGATTCACGGATCCACCGTTGATCGCTTCCACCGAGCCGCCGATGAAGGACATGCCGTTGAGGTTGATGCTGCCGCCGTCGGCGACGATTCGTCCGGGCCCGGTGGTCTGGTTCACGGACCCTCCAACGAAGGTGAGCGTTGCGCCGTTGACGGCGGTGATGAGGTTGCGGTTGGTGAACGAAGTGCTGGTGGCGAACTGCAACGTGCGGCCGTTCTGATCGGCGCGGATGATGCCGTCGTTGATCCACTGACCATAGATGTTGCCGCTGCCACGGAGGATTCGGTTGGCACCATGCGTGACGGCAGTTGCGTTCGCCTGGACATACGCCCGGTTCAGATCGGTTCCCGCCGCGTTCAGGACAATCTCACCCGCACCACCGAAGGTCCCGCCCGCGTCGAAGCGGATGTACGTGCTGCCGACTCCGCCGCTGGGGTTGATGGTGATGACGCCGTTGTGGGTGAAGCCCGCGACGGGGATGATGACGGAGGCGCTGTTGGGGATGCTGAAGTTACCGAGCACCTGCGTGGCGTTGAGTGTCAGCGAGCCGGCGAGGGCGAGTTGTCCGCCGTTGATGAACTCGAGCGTGCCGCCCTGAATGGTGTTGAACGAAAAGCTCAGGGTGCCGCCGTCGGCGACGAGTCGCCCGGGCCCGATCAACTGATTGATGGTGCCCCCCGGGAAGCTCAGCGTGCCGCCGTTGGTCGCGGTGATGAGGTTGCGGTTCGACTGCGTCAAAGAGTTGACGAAGGCGAGGGTTCGCCCGTTGGCATCGGCGCGGATGATGCCCTCGTTGATCCACTGACCGTAAATGTTGCCGCTACCTCGCAGCACGCGGGCGGCGCCGTGGGTAGTGGCCGACCCGCCGTTGGCCTGCACGTACGCGCGGTTCAGATCGCTGCTCGGCGCGTTGAGGATCGTTTCACCGATCCCCGCGAACGAGCCGGTGGCGTCGAACCGCAGCGCGGTTGAACCGATCGCGCCGGTGGGGTTGATGTTGATGACCCCGTCGTGAACGAACGTGCCGTTGGAGATGACCAGGAAGGTCGTCGCGGGGAGGTCGATCGATCCGAGCACGTTGACGGCGTTGAGGGTGATCGTGCCGGAGAGCGCGAAGGCGCCGCCGTTGGTGCGTTCGAGCGAACCGCCGCTGATCGTGACGCTGCTGAGCTGGAGCGTGCCGCCGTCGGCGATCATGCTTCCGGGCCCGTTGATCTGATTCACATTGATGGAACTCAACGCGAGCGTGCCGCTGTTGGTGGCGCTGAGCACGTTGCGGTTGTTGATCGTGGAGGTGCTGACGAACGCGAGCGAGGCGCCGGGGACGTTGGCGTTGATGGTGCCCGTGTTGGTGTAGTTGCCGTAGAGGTTACCGGCGCCGCGGATCGTCAACGAGGAGGTGATGGCCGAGCCGCTGAGCGCGATGATGTACGCGCGGTTACGGTCACCCACCGCGTTGAGCGTGATGGTCCCGGTGCCGCTCATTGTCGCGGTGGGGATGCCCGCCCCGCCCAGCCCCAAGTACGTGTTCGAGGCCCCACCGGAAGGATTGATGACCATCGTCCCGTCGAGGGTCAACGCGCTCGGCGTGGTGAACTGCAGCAGGTTTCCGTTGTTGATGTTCAGCGTCGCGTTGGGGTTCAAGAGACTGAGGCTCGCGATCGTGATCGGCGACTGCACCGCCACCGTGTACACCCCGCCGAGGTCGATCAACGCCGTCGCGGTGCTCGTGCTGGGGAACCCGCTGGGGTTCCAGTTCAGCGAGGAGTTCCACACCCCGCCAACGGCGTTGTTCCACACAAACTGACCGAGCGCGCTGCTGGTGCTCCCCACCAACGCAAGCAAACCCGACACGGCAACCACAGCCCCGACGCGCGGCATCTTCATAGCAAATCCTCGTTCTTGTCGTTTGACTTCGTCACTCCCGACGCGACCGCAAGGTATTCTTCTCTCCAATGGGCTCTTGCGACGCTCGGTGCTCCTCGACTCGGTGAACTCTAGACCGCCTCCCCTCTCCGTCGTTCACTCCGCACCACAACCACGCGGTTTTTCCGTGGTTCTCACATGTCAGGGTTACCCCCATGTCCGACAACTTGAAACCCCCCAGATTTACCGAACCTCAGCACAATCTCCTGCAATGAAAAGCCAAGACCGACTGCGCTGGTGCGCTGTCGGCCTTGCTCATTCGGTTCGTCAATCACACGCTACAGAATCGATCGCTGTGCTTATGGACAACCCAGGAACAGGTAGTTGAAGAAGCAGTTGTAATCGCCCTCGTTCACACCGTTGTTCGCGGCCGTGCTTGAGAAATCGAACGGCGGGAGCGCCGTGCCGTCGTCGTAGGCGATATCACACGGGCTGCCGATCGCCGCCGGTCCGATCGAGGAGAGATAGAAGAACCCACTCGCGGAGAAGAAGCAGTTGTAATCGCCCTCGTTCACGCCGGTGTTCACCGCGAGGCTCATGCAACTGGTAAACGGCGGCAGCGGGAAGCCGTCGTCCCAAGCGATATCCGCGGGTGAGCAGCGGTTGACCTTCACGGTGTAGTCCGCGACATTGCTGGTGGCGAGGTTGCACAGCCCGCCGATTTGGCAACGGATCTTCACGGGGTTGCTGTGCGTGCCGAGGGTCAGGCCGCTGATGCTGATGGTGGGCATGCCCGCGCCGCTGACGGTGAAGCCCATCCCCGTTGACGGATCGGTGAAGAGCCCGTCGAGCAAGGGCACCCAGTTGTTCGTGCCGTCGAGAACCTGCCAGAAGAGCGCGATGGGCTGGTTGATCGGCGAAGTCCAGCCGACGCTGAACGTCTGCGTATCACCGGCGCACCCGAGCACGTTCTGCGGGTGCTGCGTGATCGTCGGCGTCGGCGCGACGAAGACCACCGCCTCGCTGCTCACCCCCGGGCAACCGAAGCTCACACCCACCACGCACCGGAAGGCGAAGTTCACCATCGGACCGGGGTTGATCGACCCGATGTTCAGCGTCGGCGTGTTGGCGTTGCTGACCGAGAAAATGATGCCGTTGGCGAAGTCGATGTAGAACGGTGACGCGATGTTCACCCACTGCCCGGTGTACGTCTTGAACTGCCACTGATAGCTCGTTGCGCCGCTGGCGAGAGCGGTCATCGACCCGCCACCGCCCGGGCAGGTGCTGAATCCCAGCGGCTGCTGGTCAAAGTCGATCCCGCCGCCCACCAGGATGTCCTGCGTGAAGCTCGCCGTCGCGCCCGAGCACGCGTTCGCCGCCACGCAGACGTACGTCGCGCCGTCCTGCGGCTGGATATCCGTGATCGTCAGGTTCGCCGTGCCCTGACCCGAGATCGTCGAGCCCGAGGCCTGCAGCCCGTTGCTCAGCAGCGTGCTGCCCTTGTACCAGGTGTACGTCAGAGGCAAGGTCGAGTTGAACGACGAGCCGATCCCCACCGTCGAGCCGACACACACGAACTGTCCGAACGAGAACCCGCTCACCGTCGGCGGGGTGTTCACCGTGACAACGCCCGCGACGGTCGTGGTGCTGCCGCAGGCGTTGGTGATCACGCAGTCATAGCTCGCCGCGTCTTGCGGCTGAACGATGAAGATCGTCAGCTTCTGCCGCTCGGGCGTTGGCTGCTGCATGATGTACTGCGAACCCCAAGCGGTGTTGCCCATGTTGATCGGCACGCCGTTGCGACGCCACTGGAACGTGTACGGCCCGAACCCGACCGAAGCTTCCGCGTACGCGCCGTAGTCCTGACCCTGACACAGCGACTGGTTCGTCGGGTTCAGCGTGATGACCGGGACATCCGGACAGGGCAAGCCCGTGATGCGGTACGCCCGCGGCGTGCCAAAGAACGTTCCGTCACCGACGATCGTCGAACCGTCGGCGCTGATCCCGCGCACGCTGGCGAATGTCCAGTTCGCGGTGTTCGCACCGATGGAAGGCAGCCAGGTGTTGAGGTTGCGCCAACCCGCGTTCTGTGACCAGAGCGCCGCGTTCCCGCCCTGCGTCCCCCCCACCACTTTGCCATCTCCGCTGACGGCATACACCGACGCCGCGCCGATGTCGACCATCGGGCCCGGTGCAACCCAACGGAACGCCTGCGTGCCCGAGCCGCCGACAACGACGTTGCCGTTGCTGCTCACGGCCGTTGCACCCGAAGCCGATTGCGCGGGAAGTACGCCCAGATCGACCATCGGACCGGGGCTGACCCATCGGAACGCGCGCGTGCCGTTGGCCGAGGTGCTGTTGCCCACGACGACGTTGCCCGAATCGTCCATGCCGTACGCGTACGAGTTCGTCCCGCCCGGCAGAACACCCAGCGAGATCACGCCGACGCCCACCTGCCAGCGTGCGGCCCGCTGCGGAAAGCCCGGGCCATCAGACTGACCCGCGACGAACGAACCGTTGCCGTTGATGGCGAAGGCCGCACACGTCGAACCGCCCGGGACTGGTTGCAGCACGGTGAAGGCGTTGCTCTGCCAGCGCCACGCCCGGCTCGCACCCGGCGTGTCGCACCATCCCGCGACCGAGGTGCCGTCGTCGCTGATGGCTTGCCCGTAACTCCACAGCGTTGACCCCGGCGGAAGCCCCAGGTTCTGCGTGCTGTTCGGGGCAATCCAACGAAAGGCTCGCGTGCTGATGTCGTTGTAACCACAGGCCCATACGCCCGTGGCGCTCACACCCGTGGCGTACGTCCACGTGCTGCCGGGCGAAGGTGCGATGTCATTGACCACCGGCACCGCCTGCGCCCCCGCAACAGTCATCAGCGAAACGCCCGCGAACAGCCCCTTGACCATCACCGGCATGATTCGCGAATACACACGACGAGGCATATGGAGCTCCTGGAGTCGGGCACTCAAAGAACCCCCACCCCGAGTGTGATGACTTCACACACGCCCGTTCATATTGCCCCGATTCGGGGTTCTCCGCAACCATTCACCGGGAATACCTAGGCAAAATTCTGGTGACGTGATGCTCCATCTGTTCGCTTGATGTTTGTGCCTGCTCGGTTTCCACACCATCACCAACGAAAAAGGCCCCGCCGCACAAGGATGGCGACGGGGCCTTTCCGGAGGATGAGCTAGAGATTCGATCCCTGAGCACCTTTGCGATCCCTGCGGGAAGGGAGGGCGAGGTGCCTCGGATCGCTGCGGGTCAGGTGGTTAGACGCAGGGGTTGAAGAGGCTGTTGAAGAAGCAGTTGTAATCGCCTTCGTTCACGCCGTTGTTCGTGCAACCGCTGTTGCCCACGAGCGGGCTGCCGTTGTCGCAGGCGATGTCGCAGGACAGGCCGACGGCACTGCTGCCCAGACCGGCCTGATAGAAGAACCCGTCGGCAGCGAAGAAGGCGTTGTAGTCGCCTTCGTTCGGGCCCAGGGCGCTGTTGGTGCAGCCGGTGAGCGGGAAGAGCGGGGTGCCGTCGTCGCAGGCGATGTCCGCGGGATTGCAGGAGATGGGCGCGAAGGTCAGACCGATGTTGCCCGTGCCCGTGGTCGAGCTGCCACTGCCCGCAAGGCGGATGTAGTAGGTGCGGTCACGTTCGGTGATGAAGTCGCGGATGGAAGCCTGGCTGGAGGTGCCCGTGCCGCAGTCACCCGCCACGGCGGTGTCGTTGCACGCCACGCTGGGGCTGAAGCACGCGTCGTGGATGCTCAGCACGGTGTTGACGGTAGTCAGCCCGCAGGTGAAGACCCGCAGACGCCCACGGTCCGGCGCGGTGTAGCTGTACCACACGTCACGAGCGTTGGTGGTGGAGTTGCACGGGACCAGAAGCGGGTCGGCCGAGGCCTCGGTCAGATCGAAGGGGTTGGAAGTGCCCGGGTTCAGCGTGATGGCGCCGCCGCAGGTGTCGTTCGACGCGGCCGCAGGGGCGTTGGCGGTGATGGTGATCGAACCGGTGGCGCTGGGCGTGGAGAAGGACGAGACACGGATGTAGACGGGGACGCCTTGAGTCACCGCGAGGCGCGGGATTCGGCTGCGCGTCGAGCTGCAGCTCGTGGTGGGCCCGGTGAAGTAGTCGTCGTTGCACTCGATCACCCCGCCGCCGCAGGAGTCGTAGACCGCAAGTAGGGTATCGAAGGCGGAGCCGCAGGTATCGATGCGGGCGTTGCCGGTGAAGGTCGGGACATAGCGGAACCAGACGTCGGAGTGGATGTTGAAGCCCAAGGGCAAGCACGAAGGAGCGACGTTGGCGGTGTCAAGGACGTACGCACCGCAGGCGTTGAAGGCGGTGGTGCCTTCGCCGATGCTGGTGGCGGTTGCGCAGGTGTCGTTGACGATGGCGCTGCCGTTGGTCGGGTCGGTGGTGACGACGGTGGCGGTGGTGGTGACGGGCGCACCGCAGGCGCCGGTGATGGTGCAGGTGTAGGTCCCCGCGTCGCTGGGCTTGGGTGAAGTGATGCGGAGGTTGAAGTCGTTGGCGCCGGTGACGGTGCTGCCGTCAACGGTCGCGCCGTTGGTCAGCGCGATGCCGCCCTTGAACCACTGGTAGGTGAAGGGGCCCGTGCCGCCCGCGGCGACGGTGAGGCTCAACCCCGCGAAGGAGCAGTTGGAGAACGTCGCCGTGGCGGGCGGGTTGGTCGCGATGCTCGCGTTCACGCACCCACCAACCGGCGGGGTGAAGTCGAGGATCCACGGCTGCGCACCGACGATGAACTGCGGGCCCACAACATTGCCGGCCATCTTGGTGCCGTCCGGGGAAATCACGATCGGCGTGCCGAGCTTGGGCAGGCCGCGGGTCGGATCGCCATTGTCGCCGATCGGGCCCCAGTTGGCGATGCCCGGGGTGTTCAGCGAGACGAGGTAGTCGTGGAAGTCCACGGCCGTGCCGGTCGATGCGCGATAGATGAACCCCGCGGACATGAAGCTGCCGCAAGTGCTGTAGCGGGCGTTGCCGATCACGATGCTCGCGTCGTCGGAGATGCCCGTGAGGAAGAACGTGGGCGGGACGTTGCAACTCGTCACCGCGAAGGGCAACCAAGTCGCGGTTTGGTCGAGGGCGCTGAAGAGCTTGGTGGGCCCGTCCCAGGTCTGGGTGGTTGAGTTCCAATCCCAGCGGGCCATCATCGACGCGCCGCCGTTGGCCCAGTCGTAGCCGATGCCGACGATAATCGTGCCGAGGCTGTTCATCTGATACGAGCCGTTGGTCTGGGCTGTCGCGACGACCTGGCTGTTCGAGGGATTCACGAACCCCGGGAGATACGACCAGGTGTAGGTCGAGCCGTTCCAGCGGTAGACGAGGGGGCGCCCGCCGTCGGGGTCGGGCCCGGCAACGCCCGTTGTGTTGTGCTCTTGAAATCCGAGCACGACGTTGCCGTCATCGCTGACGTCCCAGGCTTGCAGGTTGCGTTGACGCCAGGTCTGGCCCGAAGCGGTGCGGAAGGGCGTCGCCAGCGCGCGGGCGGTGTTGGTCTGCGTGTCCCAGACCAAGCCACGCCAATGACCGGCGGAGGTGGTGATGGCGGTGCCCGCGGAGGTGCTGTAGGTGGAGATGTACTGCTGCCCGACGATGAACCGCCCGTTGGGGGAGATGTCGAAAGCGTTGCCGATGGAGCTGCCGCTGGTGCCGGGGCCGTAGACCATCGCGGCGGGATCAACGAGAACCGCCGGCACGCGCGTGGCGGTGCTGGTGGCGGCGTTGAAGTAGCCCGGTGCAGTGCCCGTCGCGGTCAGCGTCGACGAGGTGAGCGTCGGGGTGAGGCTGAAGGGGGGTGAAACGCCCGTGGCGGTGTTCCCCGCCAGCGAGTTCGGCGCCGCGTTGGTCACCGTGGTTAAGAGGATGTTGCCGTTGGCGCTGATCTTCCCGCCGCCGGTGCCCGAACCCACGGCCGAGGTGATCGACGAACCGTTGTACGTCCAGCGGGTCGTCAGCGAAGAGCCCGTGGTGCCGCTGAAGTACGTCACCCCCGCCTGCGGGTTGCTGGCCCCTTGGATGGAGCCGGTCCCGATGGAAATTAGGGCTGGCTGTGCGTGGACCGCGCCGGCAAGGGCGGCGGCCGTCAGAAACGCGGAAGCGGCAATGCGTCGGTTCATGGCTCGGACTCCAACACCAAAGTGGCTTTGAGCGAGCACCAGGGCACAAACCCTGATTCTCGATGTGCTTCAAATCACTTTATCGGCAGTTTTGGTTCTCGCAAGAACTTTTAGAAATTTCTCTGGAGAAATCTCAAACGACTTGCAGAACGGTCGATGAGGCGTTATGCTGAGAGGGCAATCCGAGTCAGGCCCATATTCTGATAGGAATACGTACGGTGACGATCGCGGCGAACCCAACCTTGTCGAAGCAACTGGCGGCGCACGGGCAGGCCGCGATTCGTGATCTGCGCCGGGCGCTGACCGAGATCATCGAGTCGCTGAGTGGCGACCCGCTGGCGCCGCAGGAGCTTTCGCGTTCGTTCCGGATCGACAAGACGCTGGCGTGGCGCTTGAGCCGGGCGATCCGTGAAGAGGACCCGTGGCTGGCGCTGCAGCACCTGCCCGGTCGGTCTGGGCTGGGGATCTTTGAGGCGGCGATGGAGCGTGCGGGGGCGTCGGCCGAGCGGCTGGAGATTCTCAAGCAGACCATCGAGCGGTTCGAGGACTTTGTCAGCACGCACGCTCGCGACCGCGAGACGCTGGAGATGATCGTCAGCATGCCCAAGGTGGGCACGTCGAAGAAGCGTCTTGAGGCGTTCCGCAAGTCGGGGTATCAGTGCAACTCGTCGCTGCTGGGTGTTCGGGCCACGATGCAGTTCACCGCGCAGTTCCTTGCACCGAGCCGGACCGAGGGGATGCTGGACTTCGGGCTCATCGGCGGGCTGACCGAGCTGTGCCGCCTGCGCGCGAACATGCCCTGGGCGGTGGCAACGGTTGCGAACTGGGGCTCGAACAAGTCGTCGTTGATCGACGATGCGCAGGGGACGGTGCCGCTGGTTGAGCGGGACCCGGGCTCGGGCGATGGGCAGAGCCCGCTGCTGGATCAGTTCTGCCGTCCGGGTTCGTTGCAGGTGAAGGCCACCGAGACCGGCAAGGGCGTTCACCGCTACATGCTGGCACCCGGCGCGGTGGGATACTCCGCCTCGACGGACGTGGTGTACGGGTGGGTGAACTTCGCGGCCGTGCCGCCGTACGCGAGCGTTCCGGGTGAGACGGGCGACCACTGTTTGTATCTGAACACCCCGTGCGAAGAGGTGGTCTTCGATCTGTTCGTGCATGAGTCGTTGACGTTTGCACACTCGCCGAGCGTACGGGTCTTCAGCATGTTCCCGGGGATGCCGCAGTATCCGGACCCGATGGCGGCGAATCTAACGCTCCCGGTGCCGACGGATCTTTTGGAGCTTGGTCAGAGCGTTCCGGAGCCACCGAGCAAGCATCTGACGAAGTACGACGAGATGTTGGCGTTGTGTTTGAAGCGGATGGATCGGAAGCAGGAAGAGTTTGTTGCGTTCCGGTATCGGCTGGCGTACCCGCCGGTGCCGTCGATGGTGTGCCTGTCGCACCCGCTGCTGACGAAGAGTTCGTAAGCGGGAAGGCGGGTCGGTGCGGCTGCGTTGTGAAGAGAAACGACGGTGTGCCGGGCGTGGCGCACCTTGAGTGTTGGGCCGCACGGGCGGACCAAGGGAACGGATCAACCTCGCGGGCGACAGGGGAAACACACATGAAGACACGCACCGGGCGAAGCGGGTTCACACTCATCGAGCTGCTGGTGGTCATCGCGATCATCGCGCTGCTGATCTCGATCCTGCTACCGGCGTTGGGCAAAGCACGGAATCTTGCGCGGCTCACGCAGTCGATGAGCAACAACCGCCAGATCATGAGCTCCACGCTCATCTACCGCAACGACTTCAAGGACGCGATGCCCTACACGCTGGGCGTGGGCGGCTCGTTCGTGGGCTGGAGCAGCTTCAACTATGGGGGCAAGGCCTGCCTGCCGCGCTGGAAGGGGCTGCAGGGCGGCGCGTACGACATCGCGCCGGGCAAGCGCCCGCTGAACGCGTACGTCTATCCGGAGGTGTCGCTGGCGACGAGCTTCAGCGATGACTCGCAGCGGTTGAGCATCGAGCTGCCGGTCTTCAAATCGCCCGGAGATCTCGCGAGCTACCAGTTCCGCACGCCCTACCCCACGCCCGATCCGCAGTACAGCAGCTACGACGACGTGGGCACGAGCTATCACACGAACCTGGCGTGGTTCTACAAGCTGAAGAACTGGATGGAGTTGCGCGGGCAGGGACAACGCCCCGGCGAGAACACCCTCGTCTACACCTGGCGCATCATGAACTTCGGCGTCAAACGCATGGGCACCGCGGCGAACTTCGTCCCCAGCAAGTTCGTCTTCGTTCACGACCAGACCGGCGACATCGTGGCGAACGACGCGCAGCGGCGCAACTGGATGGGCGAGTTCAAGGACATGAACCGATCGGTGATGACTTTCCTCGACGGGCACACGGACTATGTGGAGATGACCCCGGGCGAGGTGATGACGAGTAAGTACTGGTTCTGGATGCCGATGCCGGGTGATCCGACGCCGTGAGTTGCGATGCGCCGCGCGGTGAGGACATGTGCGTGCGTCGAACGGTTGGTCGGGCGGAACTGGTGAATCAACAGAGCGTCTTTGTGTGTGCGGCACCTCGGATCGGAAGGTCTGAGGTGCTGCTTCATTGAGCACACAATCAGCCGCAGGGGAGGAAGAGGCTGTTGAAGAAGGCGTTGTAATCGCCTTCGTTGACGCCGTTGTTCGCGGCGCCCCCGCTGCCACCGGTGCCGAAGGGCGGGAGCGCGGTGCCCTGATCATCAGCGATGTCGCAGAACATGCCCACGGCCGCGGGCCCCATGGCGGTCTGATTGAAGAACCCCTGCGCGGAAAAGAAAGCGTTGAAATCGCCTTCGTTCAACCCGTTGTTCACGTACGCGGGCCCGACGGGCCCGAAGGGCGGCAGCAGATCGCCCGTGTCGTACGCGATGTCGGCGGTGCATCGGCGAGCGGCACCGGGCGAGGCAATCGCCTTCAGGCTCGCGTGAAGCTCCGCGGTGAGGCGCTCGACGTCGATCGTCGACTGCGGGCTGACGCCGCGGGCGAAGTTCGGGCTGTTGCGGAAGTTGTAGACCAGGCGTGACCAATCTTCGGAACCTTCCAGCGTGTCGAGCGATGCGGGGTAACTCGCGTCGACGCGGTTGATGTCGGCAACGACGGTGCCCGAGGTGTCGAGGGTGCCGTTGCGATCAAAGTCGAGCGGGCCGGCTTCGAGGACCTTCATCGCCGGGAGTGGTCCGACGAGCGTGATGGCGGTGGCTGAGCCGCTCAGGCCCGCGAGTTCGTTCAAGGCGTTCTCGTTGAGCGTGGGCAAGGCCTGACGAGAGAAGTCCAGTGTCCAGCCGATGACATCGATGGGCACCTGCCAGGTGTAGTTCATGACGCTGTGGTAGTTGGGCTTCCAGTTGTGCTTCTGCTCGTCGCTTTGATGCCCGCCGTGATGGAGCCCGAGGGTGTGCCCGAGCTCGTGCATGAACGTGCCGGCTTGTTCGTCGTCGGTTCCGCCGGGCGTCGACCAGCCGCCGAGGGTGACCATGAAGTCGTTGCCCAGGAACTCAGCGAGCCCGCCCGAACTCGTGGTGCCGTAGGTGTTGCCGAAGATGCAGTAGCGGAAGGCGTGGTGCTTGGCTTCGAGGATGTTCTCGCTGTTCGGGCTTGCACGGTCGGCGGCATTGCCGAAGCGATCGGCCTTGACCACGTGGAAATCCGCGAATGCGTTGGGGAAGTCTTGCAGCGGGATGTTCTGGTCGGCGGGGTCGACGATGAGATGGAGATTGACCCCGTCGACGCCGCTGGGGTTGTTGACCAGCGCGTTCGGAGCGGCGGCGAAGGCGGCGACAACGCGGTTGAGCGTCGCTTGCGATGGTGCACGCCCGACCATCGAGTCGACCTCGACGAAGATGTCCTTTCGTTGCCAGTGAGCGCCGAGGGCGGGCAGATCGAGGTCGATCACGCCGTCGCAGTTGATGTCGAGACCGTTCTGTTCCCAGGAGTCGAGCAGCCCGTCGCCGTCGGTATCGGGCGAGGGTGCGGGTCCACGGCGTGCGAAGACGGTGTTGGGCAAGCCGCCGGGTGAGAACGCGGTGCCCGCGCCGACGAAGATTGCGTTGCCCGTGCCCGGGTCGAAGTTCACGGCCGTCGCGACGGTCCCTCCGAAGTACCCGCTGGAAGAGGTCGCGCCATAGGCGGTGTAGCGATCGCCATCAAAGCGGATAACGCCCGCGAAGGTGATGGTGTCGAGAGTCGTTGAGTTCGGGTTGTTGTACGCGACGGTGGTGTTGCTGCCCGTCACATAGATGTGAAGTTTGTCGCCGCTGCCGTCGTTGAGGACGCGCATGAGTTCGGCGCGGCGGCTGAGGCCGTTGCCGACTTTTTGCCATTGGCCGCCTGAGTATCGGGCGATGCGGTTAAGCGTGACGGCGTTGTCGGCGGTGGCGGTAAAGTCTCCGCTGACGTAGAGCTCGCCGTTGAACACGGCGATCGAGTTGATCGGGCCGTTGAGCAGCGGAGCGGTGAAGCAATCGAATGCGCTGCCGTCGAACGTGATGAGGAACGACGGGCAGATGACGACGTTCGAGTTGAAGCGTTCACCGGTGGCGATGCGGCCGTTGCTCCGCATCAGCAGTTTGCCCTGGAAGAGCACGGCGTCAAAGACGAGGTTGCCGCTGGTAGCGCCCCCGTCCGTCGGGCCGAACTGGGTGCTGCTGAGCATCTCATACGACGAACCGTTCCAAAGCGCTACACGCCGGGTGACCACATCGCCCGACGGCGTGTCGGCAAAGCGGAAGTTCCCGCTGACGAGGAATCGGCCATCGGGGAGGATGAAGAGCGCCGATGGCGCGGAATAGCCGTTTGGCGACGGCGTCGAGGGCCAGTCGATCCACGTGGAGCCGGTCCAGATCCGCCCGTTCGGCGGGCCGAACGGCACCGACGTGTTCCCGGTGGCGTAGAGCCGCCCGCCGAAGGAAACCATTGACCCGCCACCACCGCCGAACTGATCGCCGTTGAGGCCCGCGCTCAGCGGCGTCCAGGTTGTTCCGTTCCACTGCGCAACACCGAGGGTCGGCTGGCCGCCGATGGTGAGCCCACTGCCGCGGGCGACGAGCGTGTTGTTGTGCACGACGAGGCTGCTGATGCTGCCGGCGGGATTCTGCGGCGAGGGAAGCGTTGACCACGTGATCGAACAGGGCTGGGCCATCGCGACGAGGGCGACGGACAGAGAAGAAAACGCCGTGAAGATCTGATGACCACGCATAAGCCCCTCGCTTTCATTCGGGCTGCGAAGGGAGAATAACTCAAAACACCCGCCGGCACCACGAAGAAGAAGAAACATGCGGAGGTTGTCCGCATGCTCATGAAAATCGCGGGTATTCCTGCTGAAACGCGTGTTCGAGTCGTGATGCCGTTCGCGGCACTGTCGCGTTATCAGCGCTGATCAAACGAAAATCAGATTCGCCCGAGTGAGAACGCTCACACGCACGGCAGGAAGAGATTGTTGAAAAAGCAGTTGTAATCGCCCTCGTTGACGCCTGAGTTCGCCGCGCCGTTGCTGCCTCCGGAATCGAACGGCGGGAAGGCGGCACCCTGGTCGTCGGCGATATCGCAGGACATGTCCACCGCCGCGAGGCCCAATGAGGCCTGGAAAAAGAAGCCGTCGGCGGCGAAGAAGGCATTGTAATCGCCTTCGTTCACGCCGGAGTTTGGAACGCCCGGGTCGGGTGGGAGCGGGTTGCCCTGATCGTCGGCGATGTCGGCGGGGTTGCACGGTTGTGCGGCGGAGCCGGTGATGTAGGCGACGCTGACGCCGTCGATGATGGGCGGCGAGAGCGCAACGGTCTGCTCGACAGAGCCGACACGGACGGAGAGTGATGTGGGGGTGAAGGACTCGGGCCCGAGGATGGCCCACGCGGTGTTGGTGGTCAGCGCGACGGGTGTTGCGGTGCCCAGGCCTCCGAACTCCGGGCGTTGATCGAAGGGAAGCTCCGCGATGCGACGGGCGTTGAGGCGGATGGACGCGAGGTCTGGGTTGGGGTTGTAGATGACGAACATATCCAGCGAGTCGGCGAACTGGATCACCGAATCGGTGTTGTACTTGGTGGAGAAGCCGGTCGGGCCGGCGTCGTAGCGGAGCACGATCGCCAAGGTGTTGGCGGGTTTGGCGGCGACGGCGCTGATGAGCTGCGGGTCGCTCTGGATGCTCGGGAGCACGCCGAAGGGCGCGGGGCCGCGGAGGGTGGCCTGTGCGCCGGGCGAATCGGGGATGATGTTCGGTGAGGCGTACGGCGAAGAGAAGTAGCTGTGCGTGAATCGCGGCACGAAGTCGAGCGTTCGACTCAGCGGTGCGGGGTTGGTGGGATGGTTGAGTGTGGGCGCGTCGCCCGCGACGGCGTCGCCGTAGAGCACGCGGCCCGGTTGGCCGCCGGGTGAACCGATGTCGGCGGAGGCGGCGGGGTCGATGCGTGTGGCGGCGAGGAAGAACGCACCGCCCGCGCCGGGTGCGGTTGAGCCGCCGTCACCACCGAGACCGCCTTGACCGCCCTGACCACCGGCGCCACCGTTGCCACCGGGTCCACCAGGTTGGGCATCGCAGCCTGAGCCTGGCGCGCCGGCACCGCCGAAGCCGCCGTCGGCACCGGGGAGACCGGGCGTGCCGTTGGAGCCGGTTGCGGGTCCGGGGCCGAGCGCGCCGCGAGCGGAGAAGGCGATGGGCCCGTCGACGCGTCCCATCACGATGAACTGAAGCCCCCCACCGCCGCCGCCGCCTTTGGAGCCTTTGCCACCCGAGCCGCCGGTACCGCCGAGGCCACCACCGCCACCGGCACCGCCACCGCCGCCACCACCACCGACGCCGGTGCATTCGGGGAGAGGCGATCCACCCCCGCCACCGCCGCCGCCGCCGCTGGATCCGGACATCCCGCCGCCGCCGCCACCTCCACCACCTCCACCGCCGCCACCGGAGGCGCCGTTGCCGCCGTTGAGGACGGGGATGAGCGCGGTGGCGGGCGAGTAGCCGTTGGCGGCGAAGGCGTTGCCGCCGCGACCGCCGGTGAAACCGGTATTGCCGGGGCTGCCTGTGGAGCCTGAGCCGCCGGGCCCTGCGACCGCACCACCCGCGCCGCCGCTGACGGAGGCGCTGCCGCCTGTGCCGCCAGTGCCTTGCCCGCCCGCGAGACCGCCTTGAGGCGGGCTGGCGAGGTTGTTGATCGCGACGCCGCCGGGCGAACCGACCTGACCGACCTGACCGCTGGAGCCGTTGTTCCCGATTCCCGCGGCGAGACCGGAACCACCGCCCTGACCGAAGAGCATGTTGCCTGTGCCGGCGAGGCCGCCTTCGCGTGGGAGCGCGCCGGGTGCGCCGGGTGCGGCGCCGCTGGCGGCTTGCCCGTTCTGTCCGGGGGTTGGGTTGCCTTGGTTGTCAGCGCCAAAGCCGGTGCCACCGGGCCCGCCGTTGCCACCGCTGCCGCCGTCACCACCGTCGCCGCCGCCGGGCCCGCCCTGATCGAGCAGTGCGTCGGCGGCGATGGTCGCAGCGCCGAGTGCTCGCATGTTGCCACCGACGAGGACCTTCGCGAGATGATCGCCCTTGAACGTCACGCTGACGCCGACGGGGAGGATCATGTCGCCGGCGATGGTCCAGGTGCGCGTGCCGCCGGCGACGAGGCCGATGCGGATCGGGACGCCTTCAAAGGTGTTCGTGATGGAGCCGTTCTTGGTGACTTGGCCTGAGGAGGTATCGAACTCGTAGGTGTCGGGGCGTGCGTGAACGGTGCCGGCGAGGAGTGTCAGGCCCAGGCTTGTGGAACAGATCAGGCGAACGAGGTGTCGAGCATTCGTTCGATCAACGGGAGGAGATGATGTCGACGGAGCGAGGGCTAAGGCTGAAGATTGGGGCTCGAGTGCCGAGAGTGCACCGATTGCGCCGAGTGCAGCAAGTTGATGGTGAACGGGGTTCACGCGCGTGCGATCAAAGGCGAGATGCGAGGTCAACTGAACCAAGGGCCACCTCCGCGAGAAGGGAAAACCCCTAGACCAGAGAATACACCAAGTTGACCTTTGGGCCAGAACGAGACGCGAAGAAAGCCGGGCACGCGAAATCGCCACCCTGTGGGGGAGGGAGGAATGGGTGGGAGGGGGCGAAGGAAAGCGGAGACCGTGGAGTTGAGTTACGGGCAGGGGATGAAGAGGTTATTGAAGAAGCAGTTGTAATCGCCCTCGTTGACGCCGGTGTTGGAAGCGCCGTTGCTGCCGCCAGTGCCGAAGGGGGGGAAGGCGGTGCCTTGGTCGTCGGCGATATCGCAGAACATGCCGACGGCGGCGGGCCCGAGGGCGGCTTGGTTGAAGAAGCCTTGGGCGGAGAAGAAGGCGCAGTAGTCGCCTTCGCTGATGCCGATGTTGGGCACGGTGGGCGCGGCGGGGAGCGGGTTGCCTTGATCGTCAGCGATATCGGCGGGGGAGCAACGGACGCTGGCAACCGTGACGAGAGCTGCACGCGTCGTGGCACTGCCGCAGGCATTGGAGAAGACAGCGGTGTATTGGCCCGAATCAACCGGACGAGCATTGGTGATGGTGAGTGTGGCGACTGAAACACGCGTTGGCGATGCGAGTTGCTCGGAAGCGTTGTTCACGAAACCACCACCAATGGCGGCTCCGGCTTGGCCATCGATGATGGGCATTCCGTTGCGGAACCACTGAACTGAAGTGTTCTTGTACCCGTTTGAAGGCAAAGCGAAGAGTGTGACGTTTTGAGACTCGCTGCAAATGACAGGCTCGGGGTGTACTGAAACAGACGGCGCGCCGGTCATCGAGTGGCGTGCGAAAAAGGGTGAGTTCACGTCGCCGGCTGTCGTAAAGCTGCCGCCGATGGCCAGTTCACCATTCGGAAGCTCCGACGCTGAAGTAACGCGTGTGCCCGCGGTGCCCCGAACCCCGCCGCTGATAAACGGAACCCACTGTGTGCCGTTCCAGCGAGCCAGACCTCTGGCGGAAGCTCCGTCGATCAGATCGATAGAGCCGCAAAGCAGGAGCGTGCCGTCAGCGCGTTTAAAGATCGTTTCAACGAAACTCGAGCTGTTACCCATTCCACTATTAGGCAGTCCGGAGGAGAGCCAACTCGATCCGTTCCAGATAGCGGTCGGCAGGAAAACTTGCGGAGTAATCACAATGTTTCCACCGATGACAATCCGGTTGTCGGGAAGCTCGGCAAGGGTACGAACGATCGTCGGACCGCCGAAGGGGAATCCACCAGCGAAGGACGACCAAGCCGAACCGTTCCAACGTGCAATCCCGTTGACGAAGACCGGGGTCTGAAGAGCGGTGGAGATGAACTGGCCACAGACGACGAAATCGCCATTGGAGAGAAACTCCATGTCGTAAACGACCGTGTTCGTGCTGAGGGCACTCGAACTAATCCCGGTGTTTGGCGGATATGTGCGCCAGGCTGTACCGTTCCATCGTGCGATGCGATAGACCGTCACACCGCCGGCGGAGGTGAAAGCGCCGCCGGCGATCAGATCCCCGGAGGGTGTCAATGCCAAGGCTCGCACGTCGCTGTTCATCCCGGAGCCGTACGGCAACCACGATGTGCCGTTCCAGCGGGCAATGCGGTTGACGACGGTCGTGCCCGAGCGCGTGAAAGATCCTCCTGCAACGAGGTCTCCGTTTGGAAGCACGAGCATCGCGTAGACATCGCCGTTGAGCCCGGCACCCATCGGTGACCAGGTGGAGCCGTTGAACTGGGCGATTCCGCTGGCGAACGCGTTCCCCGCCTGATTGAAAGTCCCGGCCGCAACGAGGTTCCCGTTCGGCAGCGTGGCCAACGATTGAACGGTGTTGTTGAAGCCCGGGCCGAAGGCGGACCAGTTCGATCCGTTCCACCGCGCCATGCCCAAAACGCCGACGTTGCCTGCTACAACGAAAGGTCCCACGGCGACGAGTCGCCGTCAGGCAGTTCGGCAACGCTCCGAATACTGCTCAAGCCCTGCACAGAAGAGAGAACCTCTCCCATCGGAGACCAAGCACCATTGCTCCACCGGGCGATTCCTCGCGCCGTGATTCCCCCCACATTCTGGAATGATCCGTATGCAACGACGTCGCCGTTTCGCAAAGTCCGCAGACCGATGACCGTTCCGAATGCTCCGCTCTGCATTGGTGCCCAGCTTGAGCCATTCCAGATCGCTACCGAGTTTACCTGAACTCCCTGTACGGAGGAGAAAAACCCGCCGATGACGACCTCGCCGCTTGGTAAAGCCGCAATGGCGTTCACCGT
>JAVTWO010000013.1:0-7010 GCA_032229765.1 Phycisphaerales bacterium
GGTAGGCTCGGCCCCTGCCGGGCGGGCGCCGCTCGTGGCCGTGGGCGGCGGGCCCCGGGGGGGGGGGCGAATTCGTGAGGCGAGTCCCATGATTGATATTCGAAAGCTGAAGGAACTGGTCCGTCTGATGGTTGAGAATGACCTGACGGAGTTGAACTTGCAGGATCAGGCGGAGACTGTGACGGTGAAGCGGGGGATGGGGATGGTGGTGGGTGGTGGGGCGGTGATGGGCCCGCCGATGGTTCATACGGCGCCGGTGGCGTCGGCGGCGGCGCCTGCGGCATCGATGCTGGCGGCGGCTGCTGCTCCGGCGGCGGGTGGTGGTGGTGCGGCGGCGGCGAGTGAGGCGGGGCTGGTGGCGATCACGAGCCCGATGGTGGGGACGTTCTATGCGTCGGCGAACCCCGAGGCGGCACCGTTTGTGACGGCGGGGAAGGCGGTCACTCCCGACACGACGGTGTGTTTGGTGGAAGCGATGAAGGTCTTCAACGAGATCAAGGCGGAGACGACGGGTGTGATCGAGCGGGTGCTGGTGCAGAGCGGGCAGAGCGTGGAGTATGGGCAGAAGCTGTTTTTGGTGAGGCCGGCGTGATGAAGAAGGGCCGAGGGCTTAGGGCCGAGGGCCGAGTGAAGGCGTGTTGAGGTTGATTTCGGCATGTCGATAGCTCAGCCCATCCGGTCGTTTCGGGACTTGATTGCCTGGCAGCGTTCGTACTCGCTGGGGCTTGAGATCATCCGGAAGGTCGCTTTGTTTCCGCCGGAGGAACGGTTTGGCTTGGCGCTTCAGCTTCGACGATCGGCGATTTCTGTGCCGTCGAACATTTCGGAGGGATTCGGGCGGGGGAGTCGACAGGATTATCTTCGTTTTCTGTACATCGCCCGCGGATCGCTGTACGAGCTGAACACGCAGTTGAGCTTTGCACGGGACCTCGGGTATCTGGATGCCGAGACGGGCGTACGTCTCGGCGAGCAAGTTGATGAATGTGAGCGTGTGCTCTGGGGGTTGATTCGGGCGTTACAAGAACAACCGGATCAATCCGTCTGAAACCTCGGCCCTCAAACCTCGGCCCTATTACCATGTTCAGTCGAATTCTGATCGCCAACCGTGGTGAAATCGCCCTTCGTGTTATCCGCGCCTGCCGGGAGTTGGGGGTGGAGTCGGTGTGCGTGTATTCGGAGGCGGACAAGGATGCGCCGTATCTGAAGCTTGCGGACCGGGCGATCTGCATCGGGCCTGCGCCGGCGAAGGAGAGCTATCTCAACATCGCGCGGATCATCGCGGCGGCGGAGATTGCCGACGTGGACGCGATCCACCCGGGGTACGGGTTCCTGTCTGAGCGGGCGGAGTTCGCGCAGGCGTGCTTGGACTGCAAGATCGAGTTCATCGGGCCCACGCCCGCGGCGATGGCGCGGCTGGGTGACAAGGTTGCGTGCAAGAACGCGGCGAAGGAGGCGGGGGTGCCGATCTTCCCGGGTTCGCCCGGGGCGGTTGAGGATCCGGAAGAGGCGGTGAAGATCGCGGAGAAGATCGGGTACCCGGTGATCATCAAGGCGAGCGCCGGCGGCGGCGGGCGCGGCATGCGCGTGTGCCACAACGAGATGAGCCTGCGGAGCAACCTGCAGGCGGCGAGCACGGAGGCGCAGGCGGCCTTCGGCAACGGCGCGGTCTTCATCGAGAAGTTCCTGGAGCACGCGCAGCACGTGGAGATCCAGGTCATCGGGGATAAGTTTGGGAATGCCGTGCACTTGTGGGAGCGGAACTGCTCGGTTCAGCGGCGGCATCAGAAGCTGATCGAGGAAGCGCCGAGCCCGGGGCTCTCACGCGAGAAGATCGCGCCGGTGTGCGAGTCGGCGGTTCGGCTCATCCAGCAGGCGAAGTATCACGGCGCGGCAACGGTCGAGTTTTTGATGGACCACAAGCAGAACTTCTACATGCTTGAGGTGAACACGCGGGTGCAGGTTGAGCACCCGGTGACGGAGCAGATCACGGGGATCGATATCGTCAAGACGATGATCCGCGTGGCTGCGGGTGAGAAGCTTGGGCTGAAGCAGAGCGATATCAAGGTGCACGGGCACGCGATTGAGTGCCGAATTAACGCGGAGGATCCGGCGCGGAACTTCATGCCGCAGCCGGGGCCGGTGAGCACGTGGGAGATGCCGGGCGGGCCGGGCGTGCGGATGGACACGCACGTGGTTCCTGGGTACGTGATCCCGAAGTACTACGACAGCATGGTGGCGAAGCTGATTGTGCACGCGGACGACCGGACGCAGTGCATCGATCGGACTGCACGGGCGCTGCGTGAGTACAACGTGCAGCCGATCAAGACGACGATCCCGCTGCATTTGCGGTTGATGGAGAACGGGGACTTCCGCAAGGGCGGGGTGGATATTCACTTCTTGGAGCGGTTGTTGAAGTGAGACAAGGCGCGGAAGCGATGGTGTTCCTTCAGCGTCCGTCGAACGCGAGGACGGGCGATGTCGAGGAGATGCGTCCATCAACAACCGGTCCGGGTCGCGGGGGGCGTTGCTTCATTGAGGGGACCTGTCCCGAGCACGCGAGGTTCTGGACAGTGATTCTCCCCGGAGCCTCGCGGAGTGCCGATCGAAGCAACGAAGCGACTTCGGCGCAGAATGCGTTGATGAACGTATCTTGAGCCGTGGCGAACCAGACGATCATCTGGGGCGGCATTGCGGGCGGGGGCTGCACCATGAGGCCGGACTCCGTTAAACCTAAGCCGCCTCGAACGGCACGAAGGAGCCCGACGCGCAGTTGTGCTTCCGTTGCCACGCCTCCGGAATCCCGAGCCCGCGGAGGCAGGAACTCCCGCAACCGAACCGCAACGCCTGGCACGTTTCGAACAGCTTGTTCGCTGATCACTTGGCAAGCTGGAAAGCATGGAGCGGGATCGCCCCCGAGCTTTTCGGCCCAACCAGCCACAGTGCGCGCAATCTCCATGCCGACACTGTTGATCAGGTATTCTGCAAAGTAACTATACGCCCCGGTTGCCATCGTGTGATATCTAAGCGCGCTGCTCGCGTATTGCTGAGCGTCGTAGATGTTGGGTATTGCGAATGCACCGACAGGTATCGTCGCGAACTTGCCATTGACGAATCCAGAACTGATCGCCAAGTCGCGACCCCAAAGTCGGAAGATCCACTGAAGAGCAGTACGAGTACCTTGGCGAGCGAGGAGTGTCCAAGGATTGACAACGTCAACCGTGTAGTCGCGCTCCCAGAGCGTTTGACGGGTGCCGATGGGCCTGTTCTGTGAATCAACCGGGTCGTGAACGCACCGCCGGTTCACGTTGACTGTGAACCGAGGCGGCCCCTGGAAGCCGCCTGAGTCGGGCAACCACATGATTGTCAACTCATTTCCGAGATTCGGATTCACGAGGTTCGAGCGACCGGAGTTGTGGTAGTAGCTCTCCCCGCTGTCTATGGCAGATGGGAACGACAACAGCTGTTGGCCAAAGTTGGTCGTGAAGGTTGTTTCAATTCGCCAATAAGCGGTGCGCGGGCCGCTGACATTCGGTCGATTCTGCCAACGAGTACTAAAGCGTGTGCCTGCGAGCAAGCCAGCCAAGCATGGCCAGGGTTCCATCTCGTCAAAGACTTCAATCCAACTGGCGGTGAAGTTGGCCATGTGCTCGACCTCTTTAATGCGCAACAAGATCCGAGAGAGGGCGAGGATTTTCTTCGATTGCGTGAGTTCCAAGCCCGGATCCTCGCGAGTCCGTGCAGTTTATCAGAAGTCCTGGTTGGGAGCAAAGCGAAACGAAGGCACGAGTTGACCACGGGTGGGGTGGATATTCACTTCTTGGAGCGGTTGTTGAAGTGATGGGAGGGAGAGGGAAGGGACCGAGGGATCGAGGGATCAAGGGATCAGGGGATCAGGGGATCGGGCGATTGGGAGTCTGGGGAATCGCTCGGCCCTGGGATTTTGGCGGTGGTGTTATGGGTGAGTGGGGGGGCTCAGGCGTGCGGCACTGAGAGGTATTGGTACACCCAGAAGGGGATGGTGAGGATGAAGGTGAGGGTGTTGGCTGTCCAGACGGCGCGGGTGCCGTGGGCGATGGCGCGTTCGCGGAAGAGTCTTCGGAGCAGGAGCGATTCGACGCCGGTGGAGATTGCGAAGAAGACGGGAAGGAGCGCGAGGGTGGCGAGGGGGAACTGCCAGTAGAAGTTGGCGAGGTGGGGGAAGAGCCACGGAGTTTGGAGGGTGACGAGCGAGAGGATTGAGCTGTCTGAGACTTGGCCACTGTCGAAACTCAGTTTGAGAATCAAGAGGATCAGCAAGACCAGCGGCACTCTGAAGAGGGCGGAAACGAGATTGGCGTAGAAGACGGGGAGAGCGAGCTTCTTGAGTCGGATGCTCGTGGCGCGAGCGATCCACCACGCTTCTATCGCCGCGAGGGGCAAGATCGAAAGCGTGACCCAGAAAACGAATATTGAGATGAGGTACGCGGCGAGCATTGGTCTTGGAGTCTCAGTGAAAGTGCGATGAGCACGTGATGAATGATGTTTGAGCTGGAAGACAGTATTCGCGTACGCACGGGCTGGTTGGCGCGACTCGCTGCCAAGGGCAAAGGCTCGGGTGGGCGTGCCGCTGAAGCGATGTTGGTGAATCCGTCAAGACTTGGGGATTCGAGGACCGAGAGTGGTGGCGGGTGGTTGTGGGTGGTTTGAGTTGGCTGCGTGGTTGGGCGGTGGTTCAGGAGTGATCGGATGTCACAGCTTGGCGGGCAGAGTGCGGGCGGCGGTGGTGGTGTTGGCGGTGCTGGTGGTGGGATCAGCATTCAGCAGTTTGCGGCGTGGACGCAGCAGTGGATTGCTCGGCTGAATCAGCAGCAGGTGAAGCTGGCGCAGCGGGTGGCGGGTGTGGAGGTGCGGGCGGTGTTGAGTGAGGCGGGGCGCAGGCCGCGGATGCCGATGCGGTTTACTTCGCAGTATGGGGAGGATTTGTTGTTGTGGGCGTTGTTTGAGGGGCAGTTGGACGGGTTTTACATTGAGGTGGGTGCGTATGACGGGAAGTTTTTGTCGGTGAGTTACGCGTTTGATGCGATGGGGTGGCGGGGGTTGTTGGTGGAGGCGTTGCCGGAGGTTGCGGCGCGGTGCCGGGCGAATCGGCCGCATGCGCGGGTGGAGCAGTGTGCGCTGTCGAAGCCGGGGAGTGCGGGGACGACGACGTTTTATAGTGCTGGGGGGGCGGGGGGCGTGGGCGGGCAGGGGAACGATGCGGGCGGGACGGTGTTCTCGTATCACCAGCCCACGGCGGCGCACATGCAGTTGCTTCAGCAGCAGAAGGTCGAGTCGCGGGCGATCACGGTGCCCGTGACGACGATGGACGAGCTGCTCAAGGGGCACGAGGGCAGGGTGGACTTTGCGGTGATCGATGTGGAGGGCGGTGAGGCGGATCTGCTGGCGGGGTTTGATGTGGGGAAGTGGCGGCCACGGGTGATGCTGGTGGAGGACAACACGCGCGGGCAGGACGGGGCGCTGAACGCGTACTTCGCGGGGCGGGAGTATGAGTTGATGGGGTGGGTGGAGGTGAGCCGGGTGTATATCCGGAATGATGAGCGGGAGTTGAAGGAGCGTTACCGGGGGTATGTGGGTGTTTGAGGGGTGGGGGCGCGGCGATTGAGAACGTTTGTTTTGAAGCCTGGCGAGGTGTTTGTGCGCGAGGGTGGCATCGCTGCGCGATGAAGAAACGCCGGGGCCCTGGGGATTTCGCTGGCGGTTTTGGGCGGGTCGTGTATGGTGAGTGTGTTCGGCGGGTTGGGGTGGTTGTGTGTTGGAAGGAAGCGGTTTGGGTGGGTTGAAACGTGGAGGTTGAGCCATGCGGTGTGTGTGCGCGATGGTCAAGGTTGTTTCGGTGGTGGTGGGTGTGCTTGTTGGTGGGTTGGTGGTTGGTGAGCGTGGGGCGGTGGGACAGGTGGGGTTGGCTTCGCAATCTCGGCAGATTGTTGTGGCGCATCCGGACGGGACGTTGAGTCAGTCGGCGCCGACCTTTGGCGTGTGGAACCAGTTGGTGATTGTGGGGAATACGGCCGGTCGAGAGAACTTTGTCGATGCGCAGTCGAACGTGAGCGAATCGACGATTCGCATGTCGGCGAACGTGACGACCTGGGAGGGCGGCAATCCGACGACGTTCGATCCGGTTTCGGTCAACGTTTCGGTCTCGTTCAACATCTTCAGCGAAGCGACGGTGAACATCGCGGCGTCGGACACGATGGGGGTTTTCGCCTCGGCGGGGTTCTCGTTGACGGGGCCCGGGGTGAATGTCAGTGGGAGGACGGTTTCGCAGACGCGGACGCTCGGGCCCGGGGCGTACACGCTGACGTACACGTTTACGAAGCTGGGGAGCACGCTGCCCGCTTCAGGGTCGTTCAGCTTTGCGTTGGACTTTGTGTCGTTTCAACCGGGGCCGACGGCGGTGACGTATCAGGGGAAGATCAAGGACTCGACGGGCGCGCCGGCGAGCGGTGCGTACGATGTGGGGTTCATGGTGTACAGCGACGCGGTGGGTGGAACGCCCCTGCAGTTCGGGATTACGCGGTCGAACGTGCCGGTGGTCGATGGGGTGTTCACGACGGAGTTTGATTTCGGGCCGACGCCTTGGCAGGCGAGCGCGAACCGTTGGCTTGAGGTGGCGGTGAAGCAGAGCGGGACCCCCGACCCGTTCACGGTGCTGTCGCCTCGGCAGCGGATTGCGCCGACGCCGCGGGCGATGTATGCGGACTCGGCGGGGTTCACGGAGACGGCGAACACGGCGTTCGGGTTGGATGCGTTTTCGCGGGTGCAGTTGCGTGGTGAGGCGGGCGCGTCGAGCAATAGCCCGGGGTTGATCTTTGCCACGCCGGTGAGTGCGCCGGTGGCGCGCGGGTTTGTGGGGATGGCGGACTCGAACAACTTGGGGTTGTACGGGTACGCGGGCGCGGGGTGGGGATTGACGATGCGGACGGACAACGGGCGGGTGGGCGTGGGGACGCTGAACCCGGGAGTGCAGTTGG
>JAVTWO010000013.1:7020-19502 GCA_032229765.1 Phycisphaerales bacterium
GGCTGGGCGCACCCCACCCCGGGGGGTGTTTCGGGGCCCGGGGGGGGGGGGGGGGGTGGCCCGTGGGGCCCGCGCCCGGGGGGGGGGGGGGTGGGGACGCTGAACCCGGGAGTGCAGTTGGAGGTGGCGGGCGCGGTGCGGGCGACGGGGTATCAGTATCCGACGTTGCAGCTTCGCAGCAAGATGATCGGGTACACGGAGTTTCGGTGTCGGGGTGCGGCGAGCCCGGCGATCAATAACATCAACCTGGGTGTGGCGGGGCCGGACGGTTCGAACACGTCGCTGATCGCGACGGTGACGGTGCCGGCGGGTGCGGTGTTGAACGAGATCACGGTGTATTACCGCGATGCGGACGCAACGGGGAGCATGTCGTTCGCGTCGTACATCTACAACATGGATGTGCCGAACTTGTCGGTGCTGACGCAGCCGCTGAACATCAATGCGGCGCAGGGGACGCCGCTGACGCGGTTGATTTCGGTGCCGGGCGGTGCGCCGACGACGAGCGACACGGTGATTCTGCTGGAGGTGACGCCGATCAACGGGCTGTGGAGCTCGGCGAACCTGATGACGATCCAGGCGGTGAAGATCAGCTACTTTGTGGGCGGTCCGAACTGATGGGTGTGTGAGAAGTGATGGGGTGGAGCGGGGCGCTTCGGGAGCGGTTGGTATGCTTTAGGGTTGTGAAGTTGTTGTTCTGGAAGCGTGCTTCGGCGGTGGGTGATGATCGCGGCGGGTCGTTCGACCTGGACGCGTCGGACGCGGCGTGGCGTGAGGAGAGCGGGAGCGACGGCGACGAGGAACTGAAAGAGATTGCGCGGCGGAAGTTCATCGCGCAATCGTCGCTGACGTCGAAGGTGGACATCGCCTGGGTGGTGATCGGCGCGGTGGTGTTGCTGCCCGCGGTGCTCGTGATCGTTTGGCTCACCCAGGTGTTGAATGTGAACTCGTGGGTGGGGATGGTGGTGATTGGGCTCTTCGCCATCTCGGCGTTTCACTTTGTACGCACGAGGGTGATGCGGGAGAAGATCAGCCGCTCGCGCATCGCGCTGTTGACGTACTACCGGCGTTGCCCGCAGTGTGTCTCGCGGCTTGATGGGTTGGTTGTTGACGAAGCGGACGGGTGCGTGAAATGTCCGGAGTGTGCGTGCGCGTGGAAGGCTTCGCGGTTTGGTGGTGATGAGGTGATTCGCGAGTTGAGGGAATCGGTTCTGCGGTTCAAGGGGGCGGAGGTGGTGGCGGGTGCGATGCCCGATGCGGCGGTTGAGAAGACGGTCGATCCGGTGGTCGGGCCTTTGCGGCGGTGGTTGTTGCCCGGGATGGTGGTGACCGACGCGTTTGGACGGGTGGTGAAGCTGTGCCGGGCGGATCTGATGGATGTGCCGAGGGAGCACCGCGATGCGGTTGAGCCGGTGCAGCGGCAGCGACTGTTGCAGGCGGCGGGATCGTGGAAGCGACGATGTGCGAACGGCCTGGCGGGGACGCTGCTGTTGGCGTTGTTTGGCTGGACACAGTACTCATCGCTGTCGAGGTCGTGGCAGTTGTTGCCGGGCTCGACGCTGATGGAGATCGTTGAGAAGGCGGTGCGGATCCTTGGGTTCGCGTTCATGATGGCGTTCTGGGTAGCGATTGTGTGGCGGGTGTTTGTGAGATCGAGGCCGCTGTCGAGGAAGGAGTTCGCGCGGGCGATGGTGGGCGAGGGGTTGTGCCCGTCGTGTGCGGGGAGGCTCACGCGATTGCGGCGTGATGATGAAGGCGTCGCGGGGGCGGGGGATGAGCGTGAGGCGAAGTGGGTGCAGGACTGTCCGAAGTGCCGGGCGGTTTGGGGGACGGATTGATCGTGAACCGGGCCTTCTTTCACCGCGGGTCGTTGATGCGGGCGATGAAGAGCGTGGCGTCGGTTGATTCTTCGGTGATGATCAGGATGAAGGGGCGGTCGAGGCGCACTTCGTTGATCTTCGGCGGTTCACGGGAGGGTGGTGCGCCGGCTTTGTCGATGCCGGTGGCGGCGGCGGCCTCGGTGCGGTTCTCGTCGGCCTTGATGCGCACCGCATGGACGATGTTCGTGATGTTGTTCGGACGGGCGGTTGTCGCGAGCGAGAAGTCCGCATCGCTCGCGCTGAACGGCGTCTTCATGCCCATGCTCATCAGCGTGGGTTTTAGTGACATCGACGAAGAGATATCAAACTTGGGCAGGTGGAGTTGAACGAGTGCGGGGCGGAGTGCCCGCCGCGTGGCGGTGATGTTGAGCGAAGCGATGACCTGGTCGAGCTTGCCGGGCTCCGGGAGGATGAAGATCGCGCGGGCGGCGTTGCTTTCGTCGGCACCCTGGTATGTCAGCGACGCGACGGAGGCGTTTGGGATCTCGGCATACTCGAGCGTGCTCGTCTGCGTCATCATCGGGTGTTCGATCGTGGTCTGAGGTGTGAGGTAGAACTTCTGCGGGGTCGTGTTCTTCGGATCGAATCGATCTCGCCACCGCGCGTTGAAGTAGACGGTGCTGGTGATCACCGCGGATGAATCGCGGGCGATGACGGACTCATCGACGAGCTTGGTGATGAGGTTGTTGGTGGATTTGGAAACCCACGCGTTGATGGCGTTGCTGGCGGCTTTGGGGTTGGTGAAATCGAGATTCTCGGCCTGCGCGGTGTAGTCGGTGGCGATCTGCGATCGATAGCTTTCGAGCGTTTGGAAAGCGGGGTTGCACCAGAGGCGGTTGGACTCGACGAGGGTGAAGGGCGAGTTGGCTGCGGCGGTGTGCGCGAGGACTTTGCGGCGGAGTGCGGCCGACGCCTCGGGGTTTGTGGTGGGGGATTGGCGGAGGGCCGCGGTGAGTTCATCGCGGGTTGCGCCTTTGCTGCCGGCGCGGGCGATCTGGAGCGCGGTGGAGACGTTCCAGGGTGAGAGGGCGATGTTGGCGGTGGATTGTGACGCGGCGGCGCGGAAAAGATCGGCGGCGAAGGTGTTGTGATTTTGAGCGGCGGCCGCGGTGTCGATTGTCGCGGGCGCGGGGGTGTTGGGCGTGCTGGGCTTTGCGGGTTCTGGGGCGGGTGTGTTGCTGGCGAGGACGTGGAATGCGCCCGCGAAAGAGAGGATCAATGCGATGAGCTGCGGTGCGGCTTTGCGCGGGCTTGCGGGCTGGATCATGGAACGCTCCGAAGTTGAAGTTGACCGGCGAGCGGCTGACGGCGGGAACTTGCCGCGTGGGGAATGACGCTTGGGGTGAAGTGCGGCTGACGGTCGACGGGTTCAGTGCGGGGGAAAAACGGCGACGCGAGGGCGGCCACTCAAACCGGGGGATCAGGGGAAGTCATGAAGAAAGCGGGTTCACCCGTGGCGGATGGCGGTAGGATGTTTCGGAAAACACCGGAGATACCTGAATGAAGACCGGCAAGAGCGGCGGGTTGTGTCTGTGTTGGATGAAGTTGACCCGCGGAGTGGTGACGGCGGCGTTGGTGATCTGTTGTGCGGCGGCGGCGGTGCTGGCGCTGCATGTCGAGCGGGCGCGTGGTGATGAGTCGGCGAAGGGTGATGGGGCTTCGAGCACGTCGATTTACGATTCGCTTCGGCTGGATGAGCCGACGAAGCCGGAGACGCTGAGGCCGGGCGGGCAGAGCAAGCAGGTGGTGGCGACGGGGAAGCGGTATGCGCTCTTGGTGGGTGTGGAGCAGGCGACGATGGAGGGGGTGAAGCAGTTGCCGCTGCCGCAGTGTTTGTTTGATGCGACGACGATGCGGGCGACGCTGGAGGCGCGTGGGTATTCGTGCGAGGTGTTCACGGACAAGACGGAGCGGAAGCCGGTGACGACGGAGGTTCTGCCGGCGTTGCGTGCGATGTGCAACAAGGCGGAGTCGGGGGACATTGTGATGGTGTACTTCTCAACGCACGGGCTTCTGAAGAGCAAGAAGTCGTGGGTGGCGTTGATGGACGAAGGGTTGGAGATCGCGGCGGTGAAGCGTGAGCTTTCGTGGTCGAAGGCGCTGGTGAAGGTGCTGGTGTTGGATTGCTGCCGGGGTGATGCGAAGTTCATGCCGCAGGTCGATGAGGTGCGGGACATCCACACGATCATGGCGTGCAGGCCTGACGAGTTGAGTTCGACGGGGCCCAACGGGCTGAGCGTGTTCACGGAGGTGTTCTGTGATGCGCTGACGGACTGCCGGGCGGATCGGGTGAAGGACGGGCGTGTGGAGCTTGACGAGCTGATGTACTACTTGGATGTGGAGGTGCCCAAGCGGTGCAAGGCGTACAAGATCGACAAGGTGCAGAACCCCACGCGGAGTGTGGTTGATCCGAAGAGTGTGAACCCGATCATCGCGATGTGCGGCAAGAACGGGCTGGATCTGCTCTCGCTGCGGATCAATCAGCCGACCGCGAGCGCGGGGGTCACGCCCTCGGTGGCGCGGAACGACCTGGTGCTGTCGAGTCTGCTCATCGGCGACGTGAAGCCGGGGACGAAGATCGCGGACATTGAGGAGCGATTTGGGACGATCGCGCCGGAGCTGCTGGACAAGGACAAGAGCGGCGCGGTGAAGTATCCGAACACACCCAAGGAGGGGGACGAGCTGGTGATCGTCTTTGAGAAAGGCGTGGTGAAGAAGGCGGTTGTGCAGTTCGCCACGCTGTGCAAAGGGAACTTCGACGCGGCGTACTCACGCAGAAAGGTCCGAGAGGTGCTGAGCGGCAAGCCCGTGCTGGAGCTCGGGGGGGTCCTTGCGGGGATGAGCGTGAAGCAGGTGCAGGAGAAACTCGGGTGCGCGTCGGGGGCGATTTTGTCGGCGGACGGATTCGGGGATGGAAAGCTGAAGTATGAGGGTGTGCCGCTGGAAGGTCAGACGCTGACGGTGGAGATCAAGGACGGGAAGGCGAGCGCGGTGGATATCTTGATCCCGCAGAACTGAGTGCGGCGAAGCTGAACGCGCCGGGCGCACGAAGCGGGGCTTGCGTGCCGAGAAAGCGGAGCGAACAGAGCGAAGCCGGCATGCGGCGATTGCGAAGCGAACGGCTCACCGCGCCCGGCGGCGACGGGTGGCGAGCATTGAGGCGAGGGCAAGGGTCGTGAGCGCGCCGGGGGTGGGGAGTTGCACGGTGATGAGGCGTGAGGAGCCGTCGTTGAAAGACGCACGGAAGGCGACGAGGCCTTGGTCGTTGAGCCCGGTGGCGTGGCCGCTGGTGGTGTTCGAATCACCGATGAAGTCGATGGAGACGATTGTCTGGTTCAGTCCGAGCGCGGGGAGAGGTCGTCCGGTGACGGCGAGGGTGGAGAGTCCGCCGAGCGGGTCGTAAGCGACGAGGGCCAAGCGGGCGAACGCGGTTCCGTCGGTGAAGTTGGCGAGGAAGACAGCCTGATTGAGGTTGTTGAAGGTGAGTGCTCCGAAGGCGATCGAGTTGAAGCCCCGCTGAGAGCTGAAGGACTCAACGCGAGCCGAATCCGTCGGAATCTGTGAGCCTACCGGCGATGGTGCACCAAAGAAAAGGGAAGCAAACCCGGGAAGGCGATCGCCAGAGCGAGCGATGACCTGTTGAGCGCCGCTTTCGTGGGTGATGGTGAGGGCCGCGAGTTCTGTGCGGACGCCGTTCACGACAGAGCTTGCGCCGACCAAGCTGAGGACGGCGCCGGAGTCGTTGAGCAAACCTCTCGAATAGGTCTGGTTGTTCGGAATCGAGAAGGCCGCGGATGTGCTGACTTGTCGCAAAGCACCGGTGGAGTTTGATCGCACATACTGCCCATTGGTTGGAGTCCGAAAGAGAATGTCGCCTTGGCTATTGACGGAGAGTCCTGAGAAGGCATCAGGCACCGGGTCGGACGTGTTCGGGGTTGGGAGGTACAACGCCGTCAGGCTGCCGTCGGCGGTGTGACTCCAGATCCCGGATGTGAACCGTGTTGCCGTCTGGTAGGTGTTGAGGTAGGAAGTGAAGATCACGCGTCCCTGGCGATCAAGAATGGGCGTGATCGGGCGGCTGTAGAAGGCGTTGCGTTCGATTGAAAAGGGCTGGTTGGTCCCCGGCGCGATCGAGTCGACGAGTTGGGTGACCAGGGTGGTCTGCTGACCGTCGACGCGGAAAATGGCGGGGCGTGAGATCCCGTACGGATCGTCGGGAAGCAGCGTGTCGATCACGCCGGTCAACCGATTGCCTTGCGCCGACATGTAGCCGAAGTTCTGTGCACGCGGGTTCGCGCGAGCGCCGGTCGTCGCATCCAGGAGTTGTCCGGGGGAGATGATCGTTTCGACGCTGCGATCTGTGGATCGGTAGAGGTAAGGACCGCCGAGACGAGCACTGGCGAGGTAGACAACGCCGTCAGAGATCCGCGGCGAGCTGTCGGCCTGATCGACAACGCGGATCAACTGCCCGGTGGATGTGTACCCGCCCTCGATGACCGGGGTGATCGAGCTGATTCCAGCGAGATACGCCGCACGACCGCGTCGGTATGCGACGGTGCCGTCGGCATCGATGCTCGGCGCCCCCCAGGCCCAGGTTTGTTCGTTCTGCGAACTCCCGGAGTTGTTGATGATCCCCAACTGGCTGTACACCAACTGCCCCTGCGCCATCGCCTCCTTCGGCGTGCACATCAAACCGGCAACACACAGACCGGCCGCGAGTGCAAGTCGGCGGGCGGTTTGGTGATTTGGATGGCGATCAGTCAACGCGTCCGCGTGAGAACCACGGGAACGCACCGCATTCGTGCGTGTGGGCATGATGTCCTCCCATTCGTGTGCGTACCCGCACAGTTCCCATGTTGCGAGAAGTTTCTTATGTTCATCTGTGAACATTGGTCGAGAATATGGGTGAAATACGCTCTTGCTTTCGTGCGCAAGTTGTTTTCTGACAGCGGGTTGTGATTGCGGCCGCGTCGGGCTGTCCGGGGGGCGTTGGGTGGTGGCAAAAAGAGGCGGCGGAGGGGGGCAGCGGTCTAGAATCTTCTTCCTCTCACCACGCCGCGGGTTCGCGGCGTTTCAGCTCTGCCTATGGACGGGCTGCGGCGGCGGCTTTCGGATAGCCCGAAAGTCGCGGTGGTGAAACCGGCGTTGGTCTTTCATCGAGTCACCCCCAAATGTCCACCACCCCCTCCCCGTCCACCCCCGAAAACACCTCCACCCAGGCACCTGAGGCGGTGAGCCCCGCCACCGAGGCCGCGGCTCCCGCGGCTGCTGCGGCTGCTGCTGCGGGCCCGAACCTCAAGGGTCTGCCCCCGATCAAGAAGGCGGAGGTCATCCGCGGCGAGGGCGATGAGGCCCCGCGTGGCAACCGCCCGGGTGGTGGCGGCGGTCGTGAGTTCAAGCGTGGCGATCGCGGCACCCCGCGCGACACGCGCGAGAAGGCCCCCGATACCCGCTCGACCCTGCAGGCCGTCAACGACGAGAGCAAGGCCCTGATGGAGGATTTCGCTCCGGGCGAGCTGGATTCGCTGCTCGATTCGTCGAGCCCGGCGCAGAAGGCCGCGGGAGGAAAGAAGAAGGACGACGGCGCGACGGCGCGTGCGCACAGCCATGACGTTGAAGTTCGCGGGGGCAAGGCGCCCGCGGCCGTGCGCGGCCCGCGCGTGGTGCAGTCCGGTCGTGAGCACCGCACGGGCAAGGTCGTCTCCGTCGGTCCGACGGACATCTTCATCGAGTTCGGCCCGAAGGAGCTGGGTGTCCTTCCGCGGATGAACTACAAGGAAGACGAGGCGCTTCCGACGCCCGGCGGCGAGATCGAAGTGGTCATCGAGCGTTTCAGCGCCGAAGAGTCGCTGTTCATCTGCGCCCGACCGGGCGCGGTGACGAAGGCCGCGTGGGAGCTGCTCGAGGTCGGGCAGGTGATCGAGGCCCGCGTGACGGGCGTGAACAAGGGCGGGTTGGAACTCGAGGTCTGCAACCACCGCGCCTTCATGCCGGCGGGTCAGGTTTCGCTCGACCGCATCGAGGACCTGTCGGTCTTCGTGGGTGAGAAGTTCCCCTGCAAGATCACCAAGATCGACCGCCGCGGCATGGGCGACATCGTCCTGAGCCGTCGCGACCTGCTGGGCGAGGAGCGGAAGGCCAACGCCGAGAAGCTCAAGGAGAAGCTCGTCGAGGGCGCGATCCTTGAGGGCACGGTCCGCAAGATCATGCCCTTCGGCGCGTTCGTTGATCTGGGCGGGCTCGACGGTCTGGTGCACATCGAGAACATGACGTACGACCGCGTCACGCCGACGGAGAAGAACGTTCAGAAGTTCGTGAACGTGGGCGACAAGGTCAAGGTGCAGATCCTCAAGCTCGACCTTGAGAACAACCGCATCGCCCTGGGCATGAAGCAGCTGGCGGAAGATCCGTTCCAGACCGCGGTGAACGCGGTGACCGAGGGTGCGGACGTCACGGGCACCGTGGTCCGTCTGACCGAGTTCGGCGCGTTCGTTCAGATCGCCCCGGGCGTGGACGGCCTGCTGCACGTCAGCGAGATCAGCCGCAAGCGCATCGAGAAGCCCGAGGCGGTCTTGAAGAAGGACCAGGTGATCACCGCCCGCGTGATCAAGATCGACCCGTCGACGCGTCGCATCAGCCTGTCGATGAAGGTGCTGGAGGCGGACACGCCCCCCGCGCCGGGCAGCCGCGAGGCGATGTTTGCCGAGAAGAAGGCCGCGAAGGACCGCATGGCGCAGGAGCGTCTGGCGGAGATTCAGAAGGAATCCCCGGAACTCCGCCGCAAGCGCGAGCAGTTCCGCAACAAGGAACTCACCGGCGGCTTCGGCAAGAAGATCCCCGGCGATTCGGGCAACGCCTTCGGCTTGACGCTCGGTCAGCGCTGATCGAGATTTGGTGGCCCGGCTCTCCAGAGCCGGGCGCTGGATGCCCGATTCGTCCCAAGTCCGAGCCGGACGATGAATCAGTTTTTTCACCCGCGCCGCGAGAACCACGCGGCGCGGGTTTTTCGTTGCGGGCCCGTGGTGATACGCTTCAACGCCGTTTCAAGTCGGCGCCCGCTCCGTCACGGTCCTTCACCGACAGACACACACGCACACGCACACGCTTGCAGTGAGCACAGCATGACATCGCCATCAACCGCCGACACCTCTGCACTCGTCGAACCGAAGCACCGTGAGTACGCGCTCGGCACTCGGCTGCTGCTCAAGCGGCTTTCGCCGTTGGCGAGCGTGCCGGCGTATCAGACGGCCCTCAGCGCCGGGATGGACCTCTCCGCCTGCCTGCCCGACGGTCCCTCAACGGAACTGACGGTCAACCCCGGGCAGATCCTGAAGGTCCCCACCGGCTGGGCGATGCAGATCGAGCCGGGGTACGAAGGACAAGTCCGCCCACGCTCGGGCCTGGCGACCAAGCACGGCCTGACGGTGGTCAACGCCCCGGGCACCATCGACGCCGACTATCGCGGTGAGGTGCAGGTGGCGCTGATCAACCTGGGCAAAGAGGCGGTAAAAATCACCCACGGCATGCGGATCGCCCAACTGGTGATCGCCCCGGTGATGCGTGCGGAGGTGATGGTGGTGGAGTCACTGGACGAAACCCAACGCGGGGCGGGGGGGTTTGGGTCGACGGGGGTTGGTTCGGTTGGAAGTACGGGATAACCCTTATCAAAACCCCAAAAATCACAGAAACCGGGTGGGCAACCGATCCGAATAGATGATGCGCAGACGGTGGTGTCGTAGAGTTACCACCTGCGCGAATGCGAGGCGGCTTGGGGGCCGCGGTCGCATCGGGGAAACGAGCGGGCGTTCTGCCAGCTCGGGCCGAAAGTTCGGAGACATCACCCGACCTCGGCGGATATTGAAAGGAACCGGATATGAAGACCAACAGCGCACGCGGATTCACATTGATTGAGCTTCTGGTGGTGATCGCGATCATCGCGCTGCTGGTGAGCATCCTTCTGCCGGCATTGGGCAAGGCGCGGAAGTTGGCAAAAGAGGCCAAGTGCAACAGTAACATGAAGCAGCTCGGCATCGCGATGGGCTCGTTCGCGAACGACAAGAAGGAAGCGATCGGCAACTTCACGTGGCGGGGTGGGACACGCTACAACGTTTTCGGTGGCGCGAGTATAACTCCCGCGAACGATTGGGACGCTTCCGCTGCTGAGTTCACCGATTTGATTCGCAGGTTCTCGAAGAACCTTGATACGTTTCCAGTTCTCGGGACAGGTGCCGGCGGCGCGACTCTCGCGTATGCAGTGTACGGACACACCGCGCTCGTCCCTTATCTGTCGAGTGTTCTGCCGGAACCCGGAACGGTCTGTCCGGAGGACTATGTCACGGCCGAACTCGCGGCCGACCCTCAGGGCACATTCCAGCGATTCCCGAATGACCTCGGGGCAGCCTTCCGTTCCTCGTACATTTACTCTGTTGGCGCCTGGAGCCCGGATTTCCGCAACATCTCTGGCAACAACTTCCTGACCCCCGGAGCGGCCGCAGGTTCATATTCGTGGGGGGCGAACACGCGATTTGGAAATCGCAAAGTTTCGCAGATTCGGAACCCGAGCCAGAAAGTCATGGTCATGGAGGAGTATTCCTGGCACAGCCGCTTCCGCGTCACCTACTACACCCATCCCTCGGCGACGACGCCGAGTCTTCTGGGTGACGGCGCGGTTCGCACGCTGAAGGTCGATGACATGAACGCGGGCGGAATGGTTTCAATAACACCGGCGGGCCGTATCAAGGTTCCGGTTCTGGTGACGTACACGGCGAACGCGGCGTTCCGCACACCGCCGTGGCCCGATGACGCGACTCAGCCGCGGCCGATCCGTGCTGTGTCAACGGCGGGTGGTTTGCAGGGCATCGACTTCGGCAGCCCTGAGCCGTTCTGAGAATCAGCAATACTACCAAGTAACAAAAAACCGGCCGATTTGGCCGGTTATTTTTTATTCATTTATCACTAGGGGTAATTTGTGTTGGAAGTGCTCTTCCTAAACGCAAGTATTGAGCAAGAAGTCTGCGTGACCGCGGACTCAATAAGGGGAAATGTATGAGAAGTGTGAGTACCTTAGTCATTTTGGCTGCGGTTGTTGGAACATCCAGATCTGCACATGGTGGTGATCCGTGTGACTTGATCGGCTGGGGCATTTCGATTCAATGTGAAGGGCAGGTCAGTGGATTTGTCGCGAAGGCGGACATTCGTACATCGTGGCAGTTGATCAATGGCACAGCCGTAAACCCGCAGGGTGGTTCTTCGGCGTCCGCTCTGGCAGTCCGAACCGGCACACGAATCCCGTGTTGGGAGTACTGGGACGGTCCGATGACCGCAACCGACTCGTCGATTGCTCCGCTGGGTTACTCGTCTTCGGCAAGTGCTTATGTCCCTGGTACGTTTCTGGCAGAGTGTGCATACTTGAACTCCTTGGATAGTGTAGCGTCGGCTTGGGCCACGGCAGTTACCCAGTCAACGTCGGGTGAAACACGGACAGTGTCGACTAGCTTGTTTGGCGCTGGCTACGGAAAGCAAACCGGGACTGTTGCGGGTCAGCCGCCATGCATCACTCAGAACATCAGTCCAAGTGTTGAGCCGGCGGTTGCAGTCGCTCAGAACATCTGGGGCGCCGAGCAGATCATCCCCACATCCGGGACGGCCCCCGCGATCGTGTTCTGCTTCGAATCAGCCCGAGTCAACAGTGGCTTTGATTGTGTTAAGGGCACACCATCCACTGGATGGCCTTCTCTTGGTTCCTTTTCAACTCGTGTCGGTCACCAAGTGAACGTTTCGATGACAGCCAATGGTTCAACAACCACCACCACCGGTGTTCAGATTAGCGGTGGCGACATCACGCCCGTCGCGACCGGTTTACTGAATGGTTCCGAGCCACTTGAGTGTGGAACTTCGACCGTGAGCATGCCTGTACCGACCGGCACTCCGGTTTCATTTCGTGTGACGAGTCGATCTGTCGGCGTAGGAATGGGCGGGGATCTCAATGGTGATGCGATCGTGGATTGTTCGGACAAGCCCGCGTTCTTCGCCGCCATGAACACCGTTGCATCCGATATCGCTTACGACATCCGAGCCGATCTGGATCTTGACGGGGATGTGGATGTTCAGGATCTGATCGCATTCATTGCCAAGGTGCCGTGCTGCAACTTCGGTTGCAACCCCGCCGACATTGCCTGCGATGACGGCACGCCGCTGCTCTTCAACCCGGGTTGTGCGAACAGCAATACCGGGCCGAACGAGGGCGATTACAACGCGTTCTTCTCTGCGATCGGCTTCTTCTACCAGTCGTCTCAAGGTGCCGCCGCGATTGGTTCGTTCTGCGACATCGCCTGTGATGATGGCACGCCGCTCTGCGAGTCGCCGAACTGTGCGAACAGCGGCGTGAATGAGGGCGACTACAACGCCTTCTTCAACACCTTCTTCTCGACGTGTACGTCCAGCTGAGGCCGGAAACGGCACTCACCCAGAACGAGATCGATTCGCTTTCAATTCGCAGTCGTTTTCAGCCCCGGAGGCCCGGTCCGCCGAGGGGTTTTGTTTGTCGAATCGACCGCGTGCCTCCCCCCCCCGTCACCCCCGGTCGCCCGTACGTCCCGGCGCGGG
>JAVTWO010000014.1:0-3281 GCA_032229765.1 Phycisphaerales bacterium
CGCGCCTAACTGTGCCACCGATCGTCCAAAGGACGATCGGTGTGTCTCGACTCAATCGCGTCAACAACCGTCCCCGTGCCACCGATCGTCCAACGGACGATCGGTGCCCCCACAAACTCCCACACCCCGTGCCACCGATCGTCCTTTGGACGATCGGTGCCCTCAAACCCCCAAACTCAAACTCCACCAACGATCACGAACCAGTCTTCTGCCTTCCCCAGTGCCGAATGCCCAGTCCCTAGTGCCTATTCCCACCCTTCCCTCCCCCGAAAACCCAGCGTATATTCGCCCTCACCTCCGAGGAGCTCCGAAATGTCCGCCAACGTCGACCCCAAAACCCACGTCTTCCTCGCCGCCGATTCCAACCAGGCCCTCGGCATCGGCCAGTTCGCAGTCAACTTCATGCACGGCAAGCCCGGTTCCACCGGCGGCCGCGGCGAGCCCGATCCCTCCGTCCTCCGCCGAACCAACATGTTCCACGTCGACGCCACCATCTGTGGCCTCTCCGCCCTCGCCCTCCGCACCAACGCCCCCTCCATCCTCCGAAACGAAGCCCTCCGCTACCACGCCGCACCGCGAGGCCTGGGCACCCTCGCCGCCCCCGGCTCACCCATGGGCCGACCCGGCGCAACCGTCTTCGGCTCCAACACCGACTGCATGCCCGAAAAGGCCATCGTCGCCAACTCCTCCGCCGTCCGCGAGTGGGACTCCAACGGCACCAACTTCGGCTACAACCCCGCCCTCGGCCACACCGCCGGTGAGTTCGGGCACAACGACTTCTACCCCGTCGCCATCGCCGCCGCTCAGCTCATGGGCGAAGACGGCGACTTCGCCCTCCGCGGAATGATCCTTCTCGATGAAATCCGCGGCCGCCTCGCCGAGGTCTTCTCCCTCAAAACCTACAAGATCGACCACGTCCTCCACGGCGGCATCGCCTCCGCCGCAACCTACGGCGCCATGATGGGCGCAACCCCCGAACAAATCGAATCCGCCATCGGCATGGTCGTCGCCCACCACGTCCCCTTCCGCGCCATCCGCCACGGCAAACAGCTCTCCGACTCCAAGGGCGCCAGCGCCGCCATCACCACCGAGGCCGCCATCGTCGCCATGCAGCGCTCCATGGCCGGCTTCATCGGCCCCAAAGACATCTTCCGCAACGCCGAGGCCGTCTTCTGCCTCTTCCAAAAGCCCCCGCAGAAGGGCATGAGCCCCTTCAACCTCGCCCTCGCCCGCGCGGGCAGCGACTTCGCCGTCATGGGCATGCACTTCAAGCTGGGCCTCTACGAGCACCAGTCCGCCGGCGCTCACCAGGCCCTGCTCAACCTCCTCGCGAAGAACCCCGGCCTCCTCGAATCCAAGGACGCCTCACGCATCAGCAAGATCCGCATCGTCGCCTACGAGCCCGCCTACTCCATCATCGGCGACCCCGCCAAAAAGGACCCCCGCACCCGCCAGTCCGCCGACCACTCCATGGCCTTCATCATCGCCCGCCTCCTCGTCCGCGCACTCAAGAGCGGCTCCGCCGACTGGGCAACCAACATGCTCTCCCCCTACGACTACGACCCCTCAGCCATCAACGACCAACTCACCCGCAGCATCATGGCCAAGATCGACTTCGTCCACGGCGGCGACGAGTACGACCGCCGCTACCCCGAGGGCATCCCCACCAGCATGATCATCACCGACGACAAAGGCGCCGAGCACGACAGCGGCCTGGTCATGTTCCCCGCAGGCCACGCCCGCAACACCGACGCCGACCTCGAGGGCATCCTCGCCCACAAGTTCCGCCTCCTCGGCTCACTCGCCGTCAGCGACCCCGACACCATCATCAAACGCTTCGACAACCTCGAAGAAAAATCCTCCGACGAAATCCGCGACCTCAACAACTTCTCCATCGCCTACAAAGAGAAGTTCGAGTAAGCAGGGCCGATCAGGCAACCCGTGCCACCGATCGTCCAACGGACGATCGGTGTTCGTCGTCAATGACGCCAGGATCGAAGAACAGCCGCGATTCACATGAGTCCCGAGCAGTCGCGTGAGCTGTCTCACGCGTCGTGATCAGCACGCACGTCTGGCGGCCCGTTCTGCTATTGCCGATTCCCCATTCCCGATTGCCTTCTTCCCCGCGCCCTACCGTCCAGCGATGTCCTCACCCGCGCTCACACTCGCCAACGCCTACTTCCACACGCTCGACGGCGTGCTCGTCCCCATCTCCGGGCCCATCGCCATCCGCTTCTACGGGCTCAGCTACGTGCTGGGCTTTGTCCTCGCCTTCATCGTGCTCTACACCCTTGCACGCAAGGGCAAGATCCTTGTCCCCGCCCATCGCGTCCTCGACCTCATGCTCCTCGTCGTCCTCGGCACACTCCTCGGCGGGCGCATCGGCTACATCCTCTTCTACGAAACCACACCCTGGTCGCAACGCCTCGCCTCCTTCTACAAAGTCTGGGAAGGCGGCATGGCCTCCCACGGCGGCATGGTCGGCATCATCCTCGCCTGCATCATCGCCAGCCGCGGCTTCAAGGCCCGCTACCAACAGCCCGACGGCTCCGTCATCACCGAGCGCGAGGGCCAAGCCCCCGCCCTGCACATCATGGACCTCATGGCCCTCACCGCGCCCATCGGCCTCTTCGTCGGGCGACTCGCCAACTTCGTCAACGGCGAGCTGCTGGGCAAGATCGTCGCCCCCGCCGGTGAGCCGGGGCCTTGGTGGGCGGTGAAGTTCCCGCAGGAACTGCTGGGCTGGCAAGCCCCGGGGCTGGTGGAGTTGAAGAGCCACACGCCGCCGCTGAGCGCCGAGCAACTGCGCCAGCTCGACGCGCTGGTGATGAGCGTCAAGCAACCCAGCGAGAGCTGGCACGACGGGCTGAAGTACGTCGTGAGTCACGCGGGCAAGTACGCCCAGCAGCTTGAGCCGCTGGTGAGCAGCCGGCACCCGTCGCAGATCTACCAAGCGCTGGCGGAGGGTCTGGTGCTTGGGGTGGTGATGCTGGGCCTGTGGCTCTTCACGCGCGCCAGCCAGCGCCCGGGCGTGCTGACCGGCGTGTGGCTGATGCTCTACGGAATACTCCGCGTGGTCACCGAGTTCTGGCGCCTGCCCGACCCGCAGTTCACCGGCGAGAGCGCCCGCCCGTTGCTGGGGCTCTTCTCACGCGGGCAGAGCCTGAGCCTGCTGATGATCGCGGGGGGCGGGGTGGTCCTGGGCTGGGTGGCTTGGAAAATGGCAAATGGCAAATTTACAAATGGCAAATAAGAGGAGCAGGGGTGGGGTGGGGTAGGTG
>JAVTWO010000015.1:0-3256 GCA_032229765.1 Phycisphaerales bacterium
GGCGGGTGGGGGTGGGGGTGGGGGTGGGATTCCCGTGACGTATGTGCCGGCGCGGAACATGATCTTCATGTCGGTGGCGGTGGCTCTGGCGGAGGCGAGCGCGGCGCGGATGGTGGGTGCGGGCGGGGGGGGTGGAGGGGGTGGGGGGGCGTGGAGCGTGTGGGTGGGTGTGAACGCGGTGGACTATTCGGGGTATCCGGATTGTCGGCCGGCGTTTCTGGAGAGCTTTCAGCGCACGGCGGCGCTGGGGACGAAAGTTGGTGTGGAGGGACAGTCGGCGGCGATCAGGGTGGTTTCGCCGCTGATTGCAATGAGCAAGGCGGAGATCATCCGCACGGGCGCAAAGTTGGGCGTGGACTATGCGCTGACAAGCTCGTGCTATGACCCGAAGGTGGTGGTGGATCGTGATGGGACGAGCGTGACGCGGGCGTGCGGGGTGTGCGATTCGTGCGTGATCCGCCGGCGCGGGTTTGTGGAGGCGGGGGTTTTGGATCCCACGGCGTATGTGGGCGGGCCAAATAGCAAATAGCAAATAGCAAATTTGCAAATGGCACATAAGACGTGGTAGGGCGCCTGGGGGTGACTTTTTAGTCCGCTTCGACTTCGGCCCAGGAGCTGGAGGTCTCGGTGACGCGGACGCGTTCGAGGCGGACCGTTGCGGGGAAGCGGTAGGGGTCGCCTCGGTCGTCGTGGTAGGTTTTGTTCTGGGCGATCTCGGAGCGGAGGAACTCGAAGATGCTCTTGGCGAAGACCTCGGTTGTCGGGTCGGCCTCGAAGAGGACGAGGCGGTCGCGCATGGGTTCGAGGGCCTTGACCATGGGGTCGGCCTTGTTCATGGCCATGGAATGATCGAGGCGGGCGAGGTGGTCGCGGAGGGCCAGGCGGAGGACCTTGAAATCGCAGACCATGTCGCGCTCGTCGAGCTGCGTGGCGGCGAGGATGACGTCGATCCGGCGGGTGTGCCCGTGCGGATAGCGGCAGAGCCCCGGGTGCTTGGAAAGCATGTGCCCGGACTCGACTTCAAAGGATTTGCAGACGCGGTAGATCATGGTGCTCGGTCAATGATTGACCGGGCGTTTCAGGCTGTCCATGAAAAGAGGCCCGTTCTGTGGGCTTTTCAGCGGGTTGGGACGGGGCTTTGCTGCACGGCGAGGGGGATGGACAGCCGGGGGGAGAGGTTCGACTCGGGTGCGGTCCACCACAGGATGCTCTGGGCGTCGAGGGTCGCCTTGGGCGTGGGGAGGCGGGCGGGGTGCGGGGCGTTGTTCGGTGTGGAGGCGGGGAGCATGTCGATCTGCACGGTGACGCCGCCTTCGGCGAGCTGGTGTGTCAGGCGGCGGAGGGCGTCGAGGGAATCGGGGATGGAAACGTTCAGGACCGTGTGCAGTTGCAGGGGCTGGGCGGCGGTGGGCGCGGGGGCGATCGGGTCGGCGTTGATCGGCGCGGGGAGAGTCAGTGGCGGCTGCGGAGTCGACGAGTTCGGATCAGCCGAGGCGAAGGGACGGTCGGCATCCGGACGCGGGGGCGTGTTGGTCGGAAGCTCCGGGACGCTGGGCGACTTGGGCGCGGGGGTGTAGAAGGCGACGATGGCGCCCTGAAGTGCGGATGCGTCGGCGGGGGTGAGGCGTGCGAAGCGCGGCGACAGAACGCCCACGGGTGTGCGCGAGGCGAGGACATCAAGCCGACGGGTCAGGTCGTCCTGCGCGCCGGGGCGGAGCGAGGGCGTCAGACGGATGATGAGGCGGCCTTCGCGGGCGGCTTCCAGTGCTTGGGCCAAACGCTGCTCACGCTGGGCACGCTGAATCGAGGAGGCGTCGGCGAGGGCGGGGGTGTTCCCAGCGGCGGCGGGATTCAGCAGCGGATCGTCGGTGATCGGCGGCGTGGTGAGCGCGTCGCTGGCGAGAGCGCTGGAGGGGCCCATCAGCGGGAACATCGCGTCGAGTTGGTCTTGCGTGAGCGACGCGGTGGTGGTGGTGGTCGTTGTTGGTGTGTTCGTGCCCGTGGCGATGGCGGTGGTGTTGGTGTTCGGCGTGGGCGGGTTGACGTCGTTGCGGGCGAGGGTTGGGTCGGTGGAGCGTGGGGAAGCGGGCTTGGTGAGTGCCGAGCGGAGGGCGAAGACGCCGGTGATGGCGAGGGCGAGGGCGGCGGCGAGGGCCGCGGGACGCGTCCAGGGTGAGCGGGTGATGATCTGCCAGGGCGAAGCCTTGACGGGCTGGACCGCGGAGATGGGTAGGGTGTCGGGGGTGAGCGTAAGCGCGGGCTCGGCGATGCCCAGGAGGGCTTCGCGCTCCTGGCGGGTTTCGAGGCTGGTGAGCAGGTCGCTGGGCGCGCGGGCGGCGGGGTCGTCGGCGAGCTCGCAGAGGGCGAGCTGATCTTGACGGAGGCTGCGGATGAGTCGGACGAGGTCGGGGTCGCGCTCGAGGATGGCGCGGATGGCGTCCTTGCGGGGCTGCCCGCCGGGGATTGGACGTTGCTCGACGAGGGCGAGCAGTTCGTCGTCCGAGATGAGGGGGTGGAAGGGGGTCATGAGGCGGGGGTCGGCGGGGTGGAGGGTGCGGGTTCAAGGATGGCACGGAGGGCGAGGCGTGCGCGGAAGAGGCGGGACTTGACGGTGCCCAGCGGAATGTCGAGTGCGGCGGCGATGTGTTCGTAATCGAGGCCTTGAACGTCGCGGAGGATGAGCAGGGCGCGGTGGTGCGGGTCGATCTTGGTCAGCGCGTCGGCGACGGTGCCGGCGCGTTCGGAATGTACGACGCGTGAGGCGGCGGAAAGTTCCGTCTGATCGTCGAGAGCACGAACATTTTGCGAACGATCGGCGTTTTCAGCGCGGGAGGCGGGGTTGTGGGGGTTGGCGGGGTGGTCGTTCAGGGAGGCGTGGGCACGGAGTTTGGCTGAGCGGAGGTGGGAGAGGACCACGTTCATCGTGATGCGGATGGCCCAGGTGGAGAAGAGGCTTTGGTGGTCGAAGGTGGGGAGGCCCGCGAGGAGTTTGAGCAGGGCGTCCTGGGTGAGGTCGGAGGCGGTTTGATGGGCCCGGCGGTCGGTGCCGAGCATTCGGAGACAGACGGCGAAGAGGCGGTGCTGGTAGGAATCGAGGAGCGAGGCGAGGGCGCGGGCGTCGCCTGATTGGGCGGCGCGGACCAGTGGCTGGTCCGGGTCGGGCTGCGGCGGTGATGGGTTGGGATTGCTCAGCGGCACCGGCGAGAGTCTACGGCATGATGAGGCGGAGTGTTGCGTTGCGTGATTGATAGACTGC
>JAVTWO010000016.1:0-4401 GCA_032229765.1 Phycisphaerales bacterium
CGCGTCGATCCACCCGCCTGAACACGCAAAACTGTCAACTTGGGAAACATGGCCCGCCGACCGGTCTTGCAGAATAACAAAAAACGAGCCTCAAAGGCTCGTTTTGTTCGGTCGATGGTCGTCCGACAGTTCCTGGGTTACTTGGTGGCGTCCGGGACACGCTCTGCTGGCACCAGCGGGAAGGTCGGGCCGGTGGTGATGTTCCAGTTCTTGATGCGGTTCGCGACGTCGGGCGAGCGCGGGGCGATGTACGCCGCCATGCGGAGGCGCTGGGTGGCGAGGGACTTGTCGTTCAGCGACCAGGCCAGGTCGGCGAGTTCGAGCTGCGGCTCGACGGTCATGCCGCGGTCGATGCGGGCGGCCGTCAGGAGGGCGGTCTTGGCGGTGTCGGGATCGCCGGCCTTGGCCGCGAACCGACCCAGGCGCAACCAATCGCCCACGTTGCCTCGGTTGTCGGTGTTTCCACGCAGCAGGCGGAACATCTCCTCAGTCCGGCCGGCCTTGAGCAGACCCTCGCAGAGATCGTCGAGGTAGGTGCCGTTCTCGGGGTCCTGCGACGAAGCGATCCGCAGGTGCTCAACAGCATCCTCGTAGCGGTTCAACGCCAGCAGCGAGCGCCCGAGGGCGTTGCGCATGTCCGGCTCGCCCGGGCGCAGCTCGATGTACCGCGCGTACGCCTCGTATGCCTCCTGATACCGAGCGCCCTTCATCGCCTCGTTGCCCTGCGAGCGGTAGGGGTAGGGGTTCCCTGTGTTGGCGCACGCTCCGAGCAGCCCGGCGCTGAGCAGCAAGGCGGTCATGGTCAGGGCTTTGGCGATGGTGGTGGTCTGCTTCATGGTCGTCATGGTTGGCCCGGTGTTGAGTGTGCGTCTTTCGATTCGCTCGCGATGAAATCAAGGCGTCGGGTCGGCTTCAAGCCTTGCCCGAAGATGCCGGATGGTATCGACCGATCGGGGCCCGGTGCTGGACGATTCACGTTCTCGCCTTCGCGTGGGACCGTGCCCCGGATTACGATGCACGCATGGGTCTGGGTCGGATGGTCATCCTGCTGCATCAGCTCCCCGACGGCACCCGGCACTTTGATTGGCTGGTGCAGCGGTTTCAGCCCGCGCCGGGGCACCGCCCGCCGCTGGATCCGGAGGCTCGCGAGCTGCTGAGCTTTCGCCTCGTGCAGCGCATCGACCATCATTCCGCGGGGTTCTTCGTCGCGGACCGCATCGCCGACCATCGCAACAAGTACCTGGAAGTCACCCGCGCCGAGATCAGCGGCGGTCGCGGCACGGTGCAGAAAGTCGCTACGGGGATCGTCCGACGCGTGGAGGAAATGCCCGGCGCGGTCTCGATCCGCGGCAAGTTCGCCAGCGGGGCGGAGTACATGTGGGCGGGCATGCAGAAAGACGACGTGTGGGAGTTCCAGCGCAGCAACCCGATCCAGGTCGGCCCGAGCCAGAAGTTCGACTGGTCGAAGTCGGATGATGATGAAGGCCCGAGCGATCCGCGGCTGGCGACGGTCTGGCCGATCTTCTGAACCCACGCAACGCTTCTCCCCGATTCTCGGTATGTTGCCATCGCGCAACGCGGCCCTGCCCGCGCTTGCGACCGGAGCTCTTCATGAAGCAAGTCCTCATCTATTCCGTGCTGCTGATCCTTGGGCTGGTGGCCTCGCAGCTCTGGCCCGCCCTCGTCGGCGGCGACGCGTCGCTTCAAAGCACCATCGCCAAGGTCATCTCCATCACCACCTACGTCTGCCTCGGGTTCATCATGATCCACGTCGGGCAGGAGTTTGAGCTCGACAAATCCCGGCTGAAAAGCTACGGCGTGGACTTTGTTGTCGCCGCTTCGGCCGCGTGCTTGCCCTGGCTCTTCTGCACCGCGTACTTCGTGCTGGTGATCATCCCCCAGTCGTCGTGGTCGAACCCCGAGGTCTGGAAGGAATCGCTCGTGGCGTCCTGCTTCGCAGCGCCGACCAGCGCGGGCGTGCTCTTCAGCATGCTCGCGGCGGCGGGCCTCGGCGCCACCTGGATCTTCCGCAAGGCCCGCATCCTCGCCATCCTCGACGACCTCGACGTCGTCCTGCTGCTCATCCCCCTCAAGGCCCTCATGGTCGGCCCGCGCTGGCAGCTCGGCGTCATCGTGCTCATCATGGTCACGCTGCTCATCTTCGCGTACCGAAAGCTCCACGCGTACAAACTTCCTTCGTCGTGGAAGGCCCTGATGCTGTACAGCATCGGTATCGTTGCGATCAGTGAGATCGTCCACGTTCTGACCGCGAAGATCGACCCCGAAGTCCCCGTGCATATCGAGGTGCTGCTGCCGGCGTTCGTGCTCGGGTGCGTGATGGCGAAGTGTCACCACGCGGTGGAGGGTGGCGACGCGCACCCGGAGCGTGACCCGTCGCTGAAGCCCGGAGAGAAGGTCGACGCCCCGCACGGCGCGAGTGACCACCTCGCCGCGACGATCATCTCGGGCGTCTTCCTGTTCCTGGTTGGGCTGAGCATGCCGCTGTTGACCGCGAAGCCCGCGGAAGACGCCAAGCACATCGCCCTCGCCACCGCGACCCCCGCGATGAGCTGGGGATCCATCGCGCTGCACGTGCTGGTGGTGACGGTGATCAGCAACCTGGGCAAGATGGTTCCCGCGATGTGCTACAAGCGAGAAGCCCCGCTGAACGAGCGGCTGGCGCTCGCCATCGGGATGTGGCCCCGCGGCGAGGTCGGTGCGGGCGTGCTGGTCCTCTCGCTGGGCTACGGCATCAGCGGGCCCATCATCACCATCGCGCTGCTGAGCCTCGCGGCGAACCTCGTCCTCACCGGCGTCTTCATCGCGATCATCAAGGCGTTGCTGGCACGTTCAACGAACCCCGAGCACGCTTGAGACGAGCGAAGACACCCGGCTGATATCGAGTGACCGATACGAGAAAAGGCACGGCTCCGCGGAGCCGTGCCTTTGCTTTTGATCCGGAACAGACGATTTCAGACGCAGGGGATGAAGAAGTTGTTGAAGAAGCAGTTGTAGTCGCCCTCGTTGACGCCGTTGTTCGCGCCGGTGGGGTTCCCGAACGGCGGCTTGGGCGTGCCCTGATCGTCGGCGATATCGGCGAAGGAACCGATCGCCGTGGGGCCGAGGGCGGCCTGGGCGAAGAAGCCGTCGGCAGCGAAGAAGCAGTTGAAATCACCTTCGTTCACGCCGCCGTTGGGCACGTTCGCGGGCCCGGGGAGCGGCGTGCCCTGGTCGTTGGCGATATCTGCGGGGCTGCAGCGGGGCGTTTCGTAGCGGATGCGGATGAGCGAAGCGTTGGAGGTCAGTGTCGCTGTGGTGGTGGGGGAGTTCTTCAGGCGAGCGCCGACGTAGAAGTAGCCGTCGTCACCGAGGAAGCAGCGATCGCGGAAGGAGTGGACGAAGAGGTTGTCGTTGAACAGCCCGTCCGCGTCGAGGGCCACGCCGTCACCCGCGCGGGAGATCACGCGCGAGCTGTTGACCACCGCGATGTTGTTGGCGAAGTTGTCCGCGGCGTTGGAGGTACCCGTGATGACCCAATCGCCCTTGTTGTTGCCCTTGTAATCAACGAAGGAGGCCCAGTTCTCACCCGCGCCGGGGAAGATGGGCTGCCCGATGCGTGCCACGACGACGCCGTTGCGGATGATGGACAGGGTGCCGGTGCCGCCGCCGATGGGGGTGAGGGTGCAGCGGGCGAACCAATCGCCGTTGACTTCGAGCCAGAACTCGTCGATGGAGGTGACGGTGTCGTTGCCCAGCACGGTCCCGGTCTGGAGCACGGCGTTGCCGTTGCGAACGAGCACCCGGCTTTGACCAGTCGGTGCCGCGGCCATATCACCGAGGTACATCCGCACCGAGCCGTCGGCGCTGACGCCCAGAGGCGGCACGCTCGTGGAGGTCACCAGTGCGGTGAGCTGGTTGTTCAGGCCGCCGAGCTGATTGCCCGGCACAGTCTCGTTGATCTGCGACAGAAGCTGGTTGCCGTCGTCGAAGAAGTTACCGATCGTGCCGAAGGGGTTGTCCGCGTCGGCGAGGTTGTTCGCCTGGAAGCTCACGGCGTTGCTGTCGGTGATGGAAGCCCACGCGAAGACGTTGCCGAAGGTCGAACTGCCCCCGAGCACGGGGGCGGGGCCGCCGGTGCTTGCGACGGTGGAGAAGACCCCGTTGACGCGCTTGACCACGAGGCCTGTGGTGGACGAAGCCGCGGGGGCGAAGGCCATCGACCAGTTGCCCTGCGCGTTGAGACGGGGCAGGGCCAACTGCGACAGGTTCAGCAGCGTGCCCTGATTGTCAACGACGGTCACGCCCTCCTGAGCCGCGATGGCGCCCGTGCGCCCTTCGCCCACGAAGATGAGCTGATCGGTGGCGCCCGTGGCGTTGTTGATGTTGGGGATGAAGAGCCAC
>JAVTWO010000016.1:4411-19059 GCA_032229765.1 Phycisphaerales bacterium
GGACGAGCGGAAGCCGCGCCCGAAGTTCACGAACTGCGAACCCGCCAGACCCGGGACATCGCTGTAAGGCGAGCCCGCGTGAGCCGATGCGGCGTAGACCATCTCCGCCGGATCGGCATACGCGGCCGTGCCGCAAAGCAAACCCGCGCTCATCGCGACAGCCGCGAGCGCTCGCCCCGAGCGAGACGAGAGGTTCTTGTTCAGTGCACAGCGGGATTGGAACGTGGTGTTGTTCATCATGGTGGGCCTCAAAGAAAACAGCCGCCGATGAAGAGATCGGCTTCGATACCGCGAACGAACCCCAGCGAGTTGAATACTCAAGTATGGCACCCTTCGCGAACAATGCGACGGGGGAGAACACTCAAATCTTGAAACAGTCATCGAAAAACCACAACACAAGCCGAACCGGAAATAGATCGTTGATCGAACCGAGGACACGAAGAAACGCGTTGGCAATCTACGCGGGCTGGGGGAAGTCGAAATCGCGGGAACACCTCGGCGCGTTGGGCGCTCCGCAACTCGAAGTCGCACCACCTTGAGATCGACGCTTGAAGCTGAAGCTCCATTCAGCACGGCAGGAAAAGGTTGTTGAAGAAGCAGTTGTAATCGCCCTCGTTCACGCCGGTGTTCGCGCCGACGGGGTTGCCGAACGGCGGCTTGGGCGTTCCCTGATCGTCGGCGATGTCGCAGAACTTGCCGACGCCGCAGAGTCCAAGTGTGGCTTGATGAAAGAACCCGTTCGCGGAGAAGAACGCGTTGTAGTCACCTTCATTCACGCCCGCGTTGGGGACGTTCGGACTCCCCGGCAGCGGCGTGCCCTGGTCGTCGGCAATGTCCGCGGGGTTGCATCCAACAACGTTCGAGCGCGGCGACCAGATGACCATGTTGTTCGGCGCGGTCGCACCAGAGGAGACAAAGTCGCTGGTGGGTGTGAGCTGACCTTGCTCGCCGATGGCGAAGATGCGGATGCCGCGGGGAGTGGATGACGAGAACGACGAGTCACGCGTGACGACGAGGTGACCGGGGTAGGTGCGGATGTTGCCGATGCCGCCCTGATCGCCGATGTCGACGAAGTTGCCGGTGTTGGTCAGGAGGCCTGTGGCGGGGTCGCGCAGGAGGCTGTAGACCTCGCTACCGGTGTTGTGCCCGACGAAGACGAAGCGGTCGTCGGTGGAGATGGTGGTGAAGGCCGAGGCTCCGCCGCCGGAGGGGGTGTACGCCGGGTCGGCGCCGGTGACGGCGGCGGTCGTGGGATCAACGAGGAGGTGGGTCACGACGTTTCCGCCGTTGGAGGTGCCCACGCCGCTGTAGAAGTGCAGCCCGTCGCTGGTGATGGAGATGCCGAAGAAATACGGGCCGATGAACTGGGTTTGCAGGTTGGTGATGGTGCCGTCACAGTTGATCGACCAGACGCGCATCGTGCCTTCGGTCGTGCTGTTGGAGAAGAGCCGATTCCTGGGCGCGTCGACGAGCAGCTCGGTGCAGAAGGTGCCAGCGGGCTCGCGGTCGATCTCGGTCATCGTGTTCGCCGAGCGGTCGTAGCGGTAAACGATGATCTCGTTGGTGCCGACGGTTCGGGTGCGCGTGACGGCCAGGGTGTCGTCGTTCAGCCACGCGAGGTCAAGCGGCGAGTCGGGCGTGAGAAACGTCCCGACGATCGAGGTCGTCGAGTCGCTGTTGACCTGCAGCACGGTGATCTGCTCGGTGGTCAGGGCCGTGGTGTGACTGGTGGCGAGGAACTTGCCGTCGGGGGTGATGGAGATCCCGTCGGCGTTGGTCCCCCCGACCGGGTTCGCGGTCGAGGGCGTGGTGCCGATGACGGTTTTGCTGACGAAGACCGGGCGGTTCTGCGCGTCGATGGTGAACCCGGTGACGGCCCCTTCAAGGTTGCCGTTGTTCGCGACGAAAATCGTTCGCTGCGTCGCTTGCCCCATCGCCCCGGCGCACAGCACCAGCAACGAAGCGCACGCGGACGAGACCCGGACCGATCGAATGTTCAGCAGATGCCTCATGCCCAAAGTGTGCCCCGAGAACCCGCGGTTGACAACTGCGGTGAACCCTTGAAACAGCGGGCTTCACCGAGATTTCGCCACCGACCGGCAAACTCAGGTCTTTGCCCCTTCGCCCGGGCGTGCCGCCGAGCCGGTTGCTTTGCTCCAGACGAAGTACACCGGGAACCCCGCGAGCAGGATCCCCAGCCAAACCAGCTTTTCGCCGGTGTCCTTCGTCATCGTGAACACGGTCATCGAAACCCCCGCCAGCACGAACAACCCCGGGACCACCGGGTAACCCCAGCAGCGGTAAGGCCTCTCAACGCCCGGGCGCTTCGCACGCAGCACAAAGATCGCAGTCCCCGCAAGGCTGTAGAACAGCCACATCGAGAAGACGAACCCGCCCGCCAGCGTGTTGAACGTCTGATAGACCATCACCGACGCGCACGAGAGCACGCACTGCACCCAGAGCGCAACCGCCGGGGTCTTTCGTGTCGGGTGCAGCGATCCGAGGAACTTGAACATCAGCCCGTCGCGTGCCTGCTGAAAGGTCACCCGCGCGCCGGTGAGGATCGACCCGTGCGTGCTGCCCAGGGTCGAGAGCGCAACCAATCCCAGCAGCACGGCCGCACCGGCGCTCCCGGCGATCGACGCGCCGACCATCTCCGCCAGCGGGTTGCTCTCGCTGCCGCTGCGGATGGCCGCTTCGGGCAGCAGCGCAAAGTACGCCGCGTTCACGGAGAGGTAGATCGCCATGATCCCCAGCGTCCCCAGAATGAACACCCGCGGCAGGTTCTTCGAGGGCTCCTTCACGTCCCCCGCGATGGCGCCCACGTCCGCCCAGCCGTCGTACGTCCACATCACCGCGGCGAAGATCATCACCATCGCGCTGACCAGCGTCGTGGGCTTCATCGCCACTTCCGTGAACTCAACCGCCTTGGGCGAGACCACGCACGCCGCGACGACGATCCCCAGAAGCCCCGCGATCTTCAACGCCGTCAGCCCGGTCGCCACGCGAGCGCCAAGGGCCGTGCCGCGTGCGTTCAGCCACGTGCTGACGATCAGCAGCAGGCACGTCACCGCGATCGGCACCCACGCGACGGGTTGCCCGCTGGCGTCCTTGGGCACGCCGCCGAAGAGCGCCAGCAGGTGCGATGAGAACACCGTCGCGATCCCCGCCGCCGCCAGCGGCTTGGAGATCAGCATGTAACTCCACCCGAAGACAAACGCCACCGCGCGCCCGTACGCCTCACGCAGAAAGACGTACACCCCGCCCGACTGCGGGAACATCGCCCCCATCTCCGCGTACGTCATCGCCCCGAAAAGCGCCAGCACGCCCCCAACGCCCCAGCACAGCAGCGTCAGCCACAACCCCGAAACCTGCCCCGCGATGTCCGGCGGCGTGTTGAAAATCCCCGACCCAATACACACACCGATCATCACGCCCGCAGCGCCGATGAACCCGACCGTCCGCGGCAAGGCCGCCTGCGTTCGACTTTCACCGACACCTTCAAGCCCCGCCCCTCCGTCTGATGATGGAGGGGTCGCGGGGTTGCTCACTTGCCGGTCTCCAACTCGGTCAGCAGGCCCTTGGCGTCATAGACCACGCGCAGCGACTCCAGAATCGCCCGCACGTCCACCGACACCGCCCGCGCCCGCTCTTCGCTGTACAGGAACGCGTTCGGCAGCGACTCGATGTTCCCATCGAAGATCAGCCCCACAACCTCGCCCTTGGCGTTCAGGACGGGCGAGCCCGAGTTGCCCCCGATGATGTCCGCCGTGCACACAAAGTTGTAAGGAGTAGACGGGTTGAACTTACCCGCCGCCGCTTGGAACCGCGGCACCAGCGCATACTCCGCCTCGCCCTCGTGCTTCTTCGCGCGGTCGAGCAAACCTTGGAACGTCGTGAACGCGGGGATCTGCTCGCCGTCCTGCGTGTACCCCTTCACCACGCCGAAGCTCACGCGCAGCGTCCCCGTCGCGTCGGGCGCAACGCTCTGCCCCAGCACCTTGAAGCGTGCTTCCGCCAGCCGGGCGTACGCCTCGCGCTCCGCGGGCTCGACCGTCCGCTCATAGCCCTTGCGGATGGCGCTGACCGCCGGGGCGATCTTCCGCGCCAGCACGATCAGCGGGTCGGTCGATTGGTTGATCGCCTCCGCCCCGCCCAAGAGCAACCGCTTGCGCTCCGATTGATCCTTGAGCTTCGTGCCGCTGATGGCTTCGTACGCCACGCGCTGCGCCGTCTGATTCCCGAGGATCGACCGCACGAGCTGATCGTCGCCGCCGCGGAGCTCGACAATCCGCGACAACCACGAGCTCAGCAGCGCCGTCTCAAACGCCTCGTCCGTCGGCACGTCCGTCAGGATGTCCTCGTCGGTCTCTTCGAGTCGAGCATCGCGGAACTCGCGCAGCCGCTGCGCCGATTCACGCGTGATTTCCTCACCGCGTAAGACAAGCCGCAGCGCACGCGAGGACAACTCGCCGGGCATCCCGCGGTTGAGCAGCAGGAACTGCGGGATCCCCTCGCGCCAGGGCTTCTTCGCGGCACTCAATGCCGACACCGCGCTGATCGCCCGCTGAACCTCGGGCAAACGCGAATCGAAGAGCTTCTCCTGCGCATCGACCTTCGCCTTCATCAGCGCCGGGTCCTGCAAGCCGCGGAGCTGACCCTGCCGGGCCTTTCGGCTGTTCGCCACGCCGTCGTATTCATCACCCGCCACCAGCGCGTTGCGTTTGCTGCGCCCCATGAACTCGCGCAGGTGCACCTCGGTGCGCCAGATCTCCGCCAGCCGCGCGGGGTACTCGTAATCCCGCAGGAACCGCAGATCATCAACCGTCAGCAGGCGCTGCGTGCGCCCGGGGTGACCAACCACAAAGACCGCCTCGCCCTCCTTCGCGCCGCTGGGATTAAACGCGAAGAAGTGCTTCGGCTCGTACGGCTTGCCGTTCTCATACACCCGGAAGAAGGCCATATCGAGCCCGAAGCGCGGGTACTCGAAGTTGTCGGCATCACCGCCGTAGCTCGCCGCGAGCTCTTCCGGCGCGAAGACCAGCCGAACGTCGGTGAAACGCTTGACGCTGTAGAGGTGATAGAGCCCGCCGCCGAAGAGCGTCACCACCCGGCAGTTCAGACCGCTCTTCTTCGATTCTTCGCTCTCGATGCGTCCGATCTCCGCCTGTCGCGCAGCCTCCGCCGCCTGCGGGTTTCCCGCGTCCTTCTCAGCCGCGGCGTTGATCTCCTTCGTCACATCGCGGATGCCCACGAGCATCGAGATCTCTTGCCCTTCAACGCGAAGCTCTTCCGCCTCGCTCTTGGCAATGAACCCGTCGCGCATCAGGTTGCGCTCCGGCGTGGTGAGCTTCTGGATCGCGTCCGATGCGACGTGGTGATTCGTCATCACCAGCCCGCGCGCCGAGACGAACGACCCGCTGCCGCCCTGACCGACCTTCACCGCCGCGTGCTGGGCCTTCTGCAGCCACGCTTCGGAGGGCTCGAACCCGTAGCGCTGCTTGAGCTGTTCCTTGGGCAGAGCGTTGATCAGCCACATCCCCTCGTCGGCGCGGGCAACGCTCGTGAGGAGCGCCATCGAGCACCCCGCCAAAGACGCCGCGAGCCCGACAACCGTCCGCAGACCGACAACGCGCCAATCACGCATCATGATGAAAACTCCCGCGTGTAAAGACCAGATGAAAACACAGCCTGAATCGAGTCGAGTGTACGCCCGAAGCCCCCAACCCTGGCCGCGGATTCACCCCGCCCATCCCACCCGGGCTACAGTCCCACGTGAGCATCCGTTCATCCATCGGGTTCGCGGTCGATAAAGGCCAGACGCTGCTGGGCAAGGTCCGCTCGCGGGCTTTGCTCTCCACGCTCGTCATCGCCGCCGTCACCAGCCTGATGATCGCGCTGACGACCATCACCTGGATCCCCGCGGTGGGCGTCGCCGCGGTGGCCCTCGCCGCGACGGTCAACAAACTCACCCAGGTGCTCAAGCAACCCGTCTGCATGGGCTGCGGGTGCGACCTCTCCAAGCTCCCCCCGACCGCCTACGGCATCGCCTGCCCATCCTGCGGCACGCTCAACCTCATCCCGCCCCACGAACAACCCAACGCCGACGCCATCGCCACCGCCGAGTCCGCTCACCCGATCCCCGAGGTCGACGACCAGGAAGCCGGCGGCTGGGAAGAACCCTCCAAGGCGTGAATCAACCGCACCGCCCGCGGTTCACACCCTCCACATCAACGCATCGCTCGGCGTTCACTCCGCGGCCCTCCGCGAACTCCGCGTTGAAAACGAAAAAGGCCCGAACCTCTTCGGGCCTTCGCGTCCCCGTGCAAAAAGTGTCTAGCCGCCCAGTCTGAATCAGGTCCGATTCAGACCCCCGAAGCGCTGCGATCGATCGCCGCCCCGCACAGCTTGTACAGCACGCGAGCGCCAACGTTCGCGTCCCACTCAGGCTGCTTCGGATCGTTGCTGGGGCAGACCTCAACCAAGTCGAAGCCCACGACCTTCTTGCCTGCGTCGACCAGAGCCTTCAGCAGCACCGCCGCCTGATTGAACGACAACCCGCCCGGGACGGGCGTGCCCGTGTTGGGGCACAGGCTCGGATCCAGCCCGTCGATATCGAACGAGATGTACACGTACTGAGGCAACTCGCGCACGGCCTTCGCCGCCAGCGCCGAGAAACTCTCGCCCTCGCTCAGCCGCGTCGACCAATCCAGGTCGTAGTTCGTCACGACCCGCCGCCCCTGGCTCTCGGCAAAGTCGTGCTCGAACTCGCCGAAGTCGCGGATGCCCACCTGCACCAGCCGCGTGACCTCGGGGATCTCGCTCAGCACGTTGTACATGATCGACGCGTGGCTGTACTTGAACCCCTCAAAGGCCGGGCGAAGGTCCATGTGCGCGTCGATGTGCAGGATGCCCAGCCCCTTGTCGCGGGGCGAAAGCCGCCGCTCCGTTGCTTGCAGCCGTTCGACATACTCCGCGCACGCGCGGATCGCGCCGAAGGGCGTTGAGTGATCGCCGCCCACAAGCCCCGGCACCTTCCCCTGTGCAAGCACCGACCACGCGGTGTGGTACGTGTGCGTGTTCACAAGCTCGCACGCCTTGTCGATCTTCGCGACGGTCTTGCGGTCCTTCGCGTCGGCCCCGCACTTGGCGATGATCGGTGCCGCCAGCTTGCGGGCTTCCTTCGAGGCCTTGAGGATGGCCTTGGGCTCCGGCAGCATGTGGATGCCCTGGGTGTAGATCCGCCCGAACTGGAAGTCGAAGAGGTCTACCTGCACCGAGGCGTTCAGAATCGCCGCGGGCCCGCGGTGCGTACCGCCGCCGTACGACGTCGTCGCGTCGAACGGGACGGGGAACAGCACCACGTGGGCATCGTCACGCGTATCGGGCAGACCGAAAATGCCCGCATCAGGATGAGCCGCGGCATCAGGATCAAAGGGGGCCATAGACCCGATGGTAGCAGAAGACCCCCGCCCACACCGCCTCCATACACCAACACCCAAAACCCACGCGCCGCGCTCGCACCACGTTTACACCACCGCGCGAGATGAACTCCATCGACGTCAACGCTTCGTCGCGAGACTGTCCAACGCTCGCGCGTCACTCTCGGCCTCTCGATGATCGAATATCGAACCCCAGAGTTGATCCAAGTCGTGTCCGCGAGACGCACGCCGCGGCGAAGATGAACCAGCCAGCAACGTTCTGAAAGAACCCGAAGGCCGGACAAAGTTGGAAGTCAAAGAAAGGGCTGGTGATCCGTAGAATCGCCGAGCCACGACCCGTGGTGACCCCTGTGTATGGGTACGCAAGGGGTGGTGTACGGACTTCTCTTGCCAATCAAACACCAGATTTCGGGAAAAATTCTGTCCAGAACCCTTGCAGTGTGGTCGATGATCGGCTATTCTTTCCCAAACAAACGGGCACCAGACTTCTGATGACTTCAAAACCACTCCGCCGATGACATATGCAGACAAGGGGTGTTTTGGGGTGAGCGGAAGAGTCGGAGTGAGTCGGGCTTCTGGACGGTTCGTCAGTGTAAACGCCGAGCGTGGACGATCGGCGAATGTGAGTGGAATAGCGCGTTGACGGGTGGAACCCATCGGACCCTTTCCTCATGAAGGAACGACCGATGACGAACGGATTGACGGATCTGGCGATGCTTGCGACGGTTGCGGGGGCGACGCTCCCGCTGGTGTGTCTTGGCCCTGGTGGGGACTTTGTTCAGCCCTATGCCGCGAATGAATCGGGCGGGCTCGAGCTGGTTGATCTCGTCGCGGATGAAGACGCTTTGCAGATCGAAGTCGGTGGCGGATCACTCAACGAGTCGCGATCGATTGCCGGTTTGGTTGATGGCGGGGTGGTAAGGGGGGTGGTGAGTGTGGAGAGGGGTGAAGAGCTCTCGGCGTTGGCCGGGGGTTTGGTGGTAGCCGGTGGTTCGGCTGGGGTCGAGGGTTCGACGGCGACTTCAGCCTCGAGTGTTGAGACGGTCGAGGTTTCGCCGGAGGTCGAGTCGGTCGCTCGGCAGTGGGGGCTTGAGGGGTTGAGCAACGCGGGGGAGTTGGCCCGGCAGGCGGTGGTTCTGCTGCGGGCCGAGGCGACGCTGAAGGGACAGTCGGAGTTGATCGGTTCGACGGTGAAGGCGGCACGGGGGGCGAGGTCGGGTTGGCTGCGGGCGCTGCTGGGGGCGAGCGTTCGATCGGTTGGTGAGGGGGTGCAGGTTGGTGCCCCGCGCGGGCTTGGTGCGATGAGCACCGTTCGCGGTGAGGTTGCCCAGAGCGGCAGGAGTAGTGGGAGTAATGGAGGCGGCGGGGGTGAGCGTGTTTCGAGCGCACCGGCGGTTGCCGGGGGCGAGTGTTTGGTGAGTGTGTCGGTGGATGTTGAGAATCGGTCCTCTTTACCGGAGACTATCCGTGAACCTGACCCCGAAGCAGTTGCGAATCCTGTCACTTATCCGCGATTGGCGCGTTCGGTTTGGCTATTCGCCGACGATGCAGGAGCTGGCGGACCAGATCGGCGTGAGCAAGGTCACGGTCTTCGAGCACGTCGAAGCGCTCATCAAAAAGGGCGCGCTGGTCCGCGAGCCCAACAAGGCTCGCTCTTTGTCGATCGCTGACGGGATCGCGGTCCCCGATGAGGCTCGGCCGCTGCGGTTCCCGCTGGTGGGCAAGATCGCCGCGGGCTATCCGATCGAAAAGGTCCCCGACACCGACGAGCTGGACATCGTCGACCTGCTGGGCCCGCGGGCCGGCAAGGCCGCTTCGATGTTCGCCCTGAAGGTCACGGGCGACAGCATGAAGGACGAAGGGATCCTCGACGGCGACTTCGTGCTCATCGAACGCACCGACGTCGCGGGCAACGGCGACCGCGTCGTGGCGCTGCTCCCCGATGGGCAGACCACGCTGAAGACCTTCTTCCGCGAGGCCGACCACATCCGTCTGCAGCCGGCGAACCCCGCGTTCTCCCCGATCCTCGTGCGCGAGTGCAAGGTGCAGGGGATCGTCCGCGGCGTGATCCGCAAGTATTGATCGACTATCCGTCGGTCGACCCGTGTCGGTCCGGGCGAGTGCTTCGGCTCGAAGCTCGAAGCTCGGTGGGCGGTCGTCGGTCGGCCTGAGGCGTACGCCGGGCAGTTCGGTGTGATGCCGAGCTGCACGGGGCGGTGCGGAGCGTGCGCCTGTTGGGCATGCCCGCGAGCGGCGGTCCGGGCGTGGTCGATGCGGTGTCGACGCGTGGATTGGTTGTAGGTGTCGAGGTGGTGGCGGGGTTGGGATGAACACTTCGGCGGCTTCGATTCTTTGGGATCGAGGCCGCCGGTTTTGTTTTTGGTGCTGGTTGGGTTGGTGCTGAGGTTTGGCGAGGAGCTTGGTGAGGGCTCCGCTCTCCGCTCGGCGGCGTGTTTGGCGAGTGGAGTTCGCTTCGGGCTGTGTGTTGGGCTTCGCTTCGAGCTTTGCGTTGGGCTTTGCTGTGCGCTGTGATGCGTAAAACGTGTTGCGTTCGCGTGGGCCGATCGTTGATCGGCGCGTGGTTCAGATCGGCAGCCTGCGCATGCGCCAGCGGGTGATGGACCAACCGGCGAGGATGATGAGCACGCCGAGGGGCAGGGCTTCGTACTGGCGTTCGATGAAGCCCATCCAGTACATCGGCGTGGCGGCGAGCGTTGTGATGGCGGCGGCGAGGAGCTTGCCGCCGACGCGCGGCGATGTGTCGCAGAGGCCGCCGAAGCTGCAGCGGGGGCTCATGGGGATGACGCAGAAGAGGACGTAGATGGGGAAGATGAGCCCGTAAAAGGACATGAAGGCGCGGTAGAGCAGCTCGGGCCCGGCGAGCCCGGCGTAGTCGGGGATGAGCCGGGCGAGGAGGAATGCGCCGATCGCCAGCGCAACGAGCAGAAGTTCCCACGGACCCCAGGCCCAGATGGCGGCGCGGCGAGGTGACGACGGGCCGACGGGCATCAGTTCGAGATGGTGCACCAAGACGGTGAATGTCAGTTGCGAGGCGAGGTGGATCACCAGCGGCACAGCGGCGGCAACCTGCAACGGGCCCGGGTCCATCGTCCACTTGCTGGTGAGGAAGAGGTGGGCGTAGAGGGGCGTGAGGACGATCATCGAGAGGAAGAAGAAGCCGAAGCCGAGGGTGAAGGTGAGCGGTCCGGCGGATTGGCTGATGGCCTGACGGGCGCGGTGGAAGGTCAGGTCAAGGTACGGGCAGAGCAGGAAGCCCAGGATGCAGACGGGCGCGAGGGCGAGAAGCTCGCGGATCGGCGGTTCAGCGTCGGTTGAGCCGACCGGTGCGAGGCTGGGAAGATGGAATCCGGCGAGAACAACCAGCCAGATACCCATCGCGATCGAGCAGAGCCAGACGGCGGCGGCGGCGAAGAGCGGGCGGCGCGGTGAAAACATGACCAGCACCGCGGTAACCGCCGCGGCGGTCATGGCGACGGGGACGAGGTTGGAGCCCGGGCTCGTGACGAGCCAAAGAAGGAAGAAGAGGTTGAAGGCCCCGGTGACGGCCGAAAAGAGCTTGGTGGCGTGCGCGTGCGCCGGGTGCGTGACGAGATCGACGCTGCCGCGGCGTGAGAGAACCCAGCCCATCGCGGCGGCACCGAGGACGTTGGGGATCGCGAAGACGAGCCAGCTCAAGAGGCCCAGATCGCGGATGAGCAGGACGGGGAGGAACATCCCGATGCACCAGGTCCAACTGGTGGCGAGGTAGATGCCCCAAGCGCCGGGTGAGCCGGCGGCGCGCGGTGCGGTGGGTGATGCGGGGGATGGGGCGTGCTCGGGGAGCATGAGGCGGGACGGTAGGGGCGGCCGGAAGGCAAATGGCAAATAGCAGATGGCCAAATGGCAAATCGGAGAGAGGCAAAGACAGGTGTGGCGAGGCGTGTTGGTCAGGTTGAGGAGGCGGAGGCGGAGGTTGTCAGCGGGTCGGATTGCCAGTTGCGGGTGGTGAGGGTTTGGTGACCGAGGCCGGCGATCATGGCGGCGTTGTCGAGGCAGAACTCCATGGCGGGGAGTTTGAGGGTGAGGCCTGATTGGCGGCAGAGGTCGGTGAGGGTGGAGCGGAGGAGCGAGTTGGCGGAGACGCCGCCACCGACGAGAAGGGAGACGCAGTCGGGGTTTTGGTGCATGGCGCGTTGGAGTTTGAGTGCGACGGCTTTGACGGCGGCGTGCTGAAAGGCGGCGCAGAGGTCGGCGATGTTGGTGTCGGTGGGTTCGAGGGCGGGCGTGCCGCCGCGGCCGCGCTGCGTGGGAACGCCGCGGAGGGTGTAGAGGAGGGCGGTTTTCAGGCCTGAGAAAGAGAAGTCGAGCGAGTTAGGCTCAAGGCGTGAGATGGGCAAGTCGAAGCGGTCGGGGTTGCCGGCTTGTGCGAGCTTGTCGACGACGGGCCCGCCGGGGAATGGGAGGTTCATGAGTGCGGCGGCTTTGTCGTAAGCCTCGCCTATGGCGTCGTCGCGCGTGGTGCCGAGGCGGAGAGAAGAGGTGGGGGAGGTGAGGCGGTAGATGGCGGAGTGGCCTCCTGAGACGACGAGGCCGAGCGCGGGGAAGAGGTCGGTGAGGTCGCTCGGAGAGGTCGGCGTTGCGGGTGCGCGGTGAAGGAAACCGGCGTAGAGGTGCGAGAGGACGTGATCAACACCCACGAGCGGGCGCGAGAGGGCGAAGGCGAGGGCCTTGGCGGCGCTGACGCCCACGAGCAGAGAGCCGATGAGGCCCGGTCGGTTGCCCATGGCGATGGCGTCGATATCGAAAGGGTTGACGTTGGCGTGTTCGAGGGCGAGCTTGACGACTTTGTCGATGCGTTCGGCGTGGGCGCGGCTGGCGATCTCTGGGACGACGCCTCGATACTCGGCGTGGAGATCGTGCTGACTGGCGATGACGTTGCTGAGGACGGTGCGCCCGCCGCGGACGACGGCGGCGGCGGTTTCGTCACAACTGCTCTCGATGCCCAGCACGAGGCGGTTGTCATCGGGGTTTACGTGCGTGCGTGTCACGGGTCAGTCGTTGTGCCGCTGGCGGAGTTTGGCCGAGAGACGGAGGAGGAGGGCGACGCGTTCGATCTCGCTGAGCCAGTCGGCGGCGCACTGGGCGATCTCGTCGGCGGGGACGGCGGCACCGGGGACTGCGCAGGCGGCGCCGAGGGTGCGCTGCGCGAGCAAACGGAAGCGGCTGAGGGTCTTGTCGCCCATGAGGGAGATGAACTCGAAGTCTTCGTTGAGGAAGATGACGGCGGGGACGCGTTGACCGCCGCAGATTTTGAAGGGGGTTGCGAAGGCGGCTTCCTCGTCGCGGTCGATCAGGCGGAGGGCGATGCCGGGGGAGGCGTTGCCCGCGGAGAGGTTGGCGGGGTTCACGCGTTCGGCGTGGGCGAGGATGGGGATCTGCTGAACGCAGTCGCCGCACCATGTGCCCGAGATGACGAGGATGTTCACGCGGCGCGAGATGCCCTTGAGCATCTGCTGCTGATCGGCGGTAAGGCGGACGCGGGCCTCGAAGTTCTGCCAGTTGGTCAGCTCGTTGGGCTTGGCGGTGGTGAGGTATTGCGGGTAGGTCTTGGCGCGGGCGAAGACGTCGCTGAAAACTCGCGGCTCGTGCATAGTGCGTGAGTTTAGGCGGTTGTGCTCAACGCTTGGCCTGGTCTTGCAGCGTGCGGAGCAGATCGAAGGCTTGCATGGGCGAGAGGTTTGTCAGGTCGGCGGCCTTGAGCGCGTCGACGACGGGGTGGTTGATGTACTCGGTGAAGAGCCCGAGCTGGCCTGAGGGGTTGGCGGGGGCTTTGGCGGGTGAAGGTGTGGAGGAAGGGATGGTGGAGGAGGCGGTGAGGAGGCCTGAGTGTTCGACGGTGAGGGATTCGAGGACGACTTTGGCGCGGTCGATGGCGGGTTGGGGGATGCCGGCGAGCTTGGCGACGTGGATGCCGTAGGACCGGTCGGCGCGGCCGGGGAGGATTCGGTGGAGGAAGACGATGCGGTCGTCCCACTCGCGGACGGCGACGTGGAGGTTTTTCACGCAGCCGGGGAGGAGTTCGCTGAGGCGGGTGAGCTCGTGGTAGTGGGTTGCGAAGAGGGTGCGCGGGCCCGGGAGGTCGCGCGACTTGCTGCGGGAGGTTGCGCGTTTGGTGGGCTTGGCGGCTGGGTCGGTCGGGGTGAGGATGTTGGTGGGGGCGGCTCGGCGTGAGGCGAGGTGTTCGGCGATGGCCCAGGCGAGGGAGAGGCCGTCGAGGGTGCTTGTGCCGCGGCCGATTTCGTCGAGGATGACCAGCGAGCGGTGCGTGGCGTTGTGGAGGATGTTGGCGGTCTCGGTCATTTCGACCATGAAGGTGGATTGACCGGCGAAGAGGGCGTCGTCGGCGCCGACGCGGGTGAAGACGCGGTCGGTTAGGCCGATGGTTGCGGATTGTGCGGGGACGAAGCTGCCCGTGTGGGCGAGGATGACCAGGAGGGCGGTCTGGCGGATGAAGGTGCTTTTACCGGCCATATTCGGGCCGGTGATGAGGGCGAGGCTGGCGCGGTCTTCGTCGGAGAGATCGGCGGGTGCGGGCGGTTGAGACTGAGCGGGCGATGATCGAGCGTTGGTTGTCGTGGGTTCGGCGGCGGCGGATTCGTTGCGATCTTCTCGCTCGCTGTGCTCGTCGCTCTCGGTGGCGGCGAGTCGCAGCGCGGGCGTTTTGTCGTTCTCGGGTGCCGTGATCGACGCGGGAGCGGAGAGGTCGCCGAGCGTCAGGTCGTTGGGGACGAAGTCGGTGCCGCGGAGTTCGTCGAGGACGGGGTGGCGGCCTTGGGTGATGTGGATGACCGGGGCGTCGACGATCTGCGGGCGGACCCAGCCGCGGGTGTGGGCTTTTTCGGCAAAGCAGAGCAGCACGTCGAGCGTCGCGGCGGTGTCGGCGTAGCGTGCGATCGGTCCGAGCTGACGCGACGCGAGCGTGCACAGCTCGTCGAAGAGGGCCTGCTCGCGTTCGAGGGCGCGGGCGTCGGCGTGGGTGACCTTGTCCTCGAAAGTTTTCAGCTCCGGGGTGATGTAGCGCTCGGCGTTCGTGAGCGTTTGGCGGCGTGAGAACTCGCTGGGGGCGCGCTGGGCCTGGGCTTTGGGGAGTTCGATGTAGTAGCCGAAGATCTTGTTGAAGCCGACCTTCAGGCTGGGGAGCTGGTG
>JAVTWO010000017.1:0-3244 GCA_032229765.1 Phycisphaerales bacterium
CCCATCAGGCGATTTCCCGCCTGCGGCTTGCGGAACGGCGATTTTCTCGCGGACCAAACCGATCGGTCGGAGCGGAAGATCGACCGTCCGCTCTGGAAGGTCGAGGGAAAACTCCGGAGGGTCGACCTTCTGCTCCGGAAGGTCGAGGGGGAACTCCGCAGGCTCGAGCTTCCGCTGCGGACTTGGACATCTCCGCTTCGGTCTTTGACATGTCCACTGCGGACAGTCGAGGAAAACCTCTGGAAGCTCGAGTCTCGGCTCCGGACGGTCGACAAAGAACTTCGGGGCATGCACGCCGTGCCACCGATCGCGGCTCTGCGCGATCGGTGCTGGTGCGTTCACGCGCCCGACGATCTCCATGCCCGCAGTGAAAAACCACCGATCGTTCTTTGAACGATCGGTGGCACGGGTTTGCTGCCTTGAGCTTTGAGCTTTGAGCTTTGAGCTTTGAGCTTTACCGCTCCGAGCTTTACTCCGGCGTCACCGTGACGCGGAAGCGGTTCTGCGGCACCGCGTACTTCGCGAAGACCGTTTTCACCTGCTCCGGCGTGAGGGTCTTGTAGAACTCACGCAGCGTCAGCACGTCGTCGAGGTTGTTCCCGCGGTAGTCCAGCGAGGCGAGGCGCGCGGCCCAGAAGTCGGGCTCTTTCATCTGCTCTTCGAGGGCCTTGTCGAGCTGGAGTTGGGCGGTCTTGAGCTCCTCGGGCGTGGGGCCGTTCTTGGCGAACTCGACGTACATCTCGTCGAGGGTTGCGGGCAGGGCCTCGGCCTTGCTGGGGTCGGTTGGGGCCTGCGCGGTGAAGAGGCCGTAGCCGGGGAAGGCGCCCGACGGGCGGCTGCTGGCGCCGATGGAGTAGACGAGCTGGCGGTCTTCGCGGACGGTCTTGATCATGCGGGTGCTGAGGATGCGCGAGGCCATCTGCAGCGTGCGCACGTCGGCGACGTTGGTGTAATCGGCGGCGAAGAAGCCGTCGATCACCATCGCCTGCGGGGTCTTGGTGGCGAGCTTCTTCGTCACCGCGATGGGGCCCTGCGGGCGCTTGATCGTCCGCAGCGAGGCGTACATGTCGGACTTGATCCGCTCACGCTTGGGGAGTGAGCCGAGGTATTTTTCGACCATCGCGGTGGCCAAAGCGGGGTCGATATCGCCCACGACGGTGATCTCCATCGGCGCGGTGATGATCTTTTCCTTCAGCCAGGCCTGGGCCGCGTCGAGCGTGAGCGCGTCGATGTGGGCCTGCTCCAGCGGGCGGGTGCGCATTTCGCCGGCGGGGTAGATCGCCTCGGCGATGGTCTCGCCCATCACGCCCGCGGGCTCCTGCTTGCGGCGCTTGATGCCCTGGGCTTGTGCTTCCTTCCAGCGGTTGAAGACCGCCGGCTCGATCTTCGGGTCGGTCAGCAGCAGGTGGGCAAGCTGCAGGCCGGTCTCGAAGGCTTCCGGCGAGCCCGAGATGCCCAGGTTCACCGCGTCGTCGCCCGCGGAGCCGCCGCCGACGCGGACCTTCTTGCCCGTCATGAACTCGCGGATCTGCGTGGAGCTGATGGTGCTGGAAGCCTGCCCGGGCCCGAAGGCGAGGGTCGCGGCGGAGGTGATGCCACGATTCGCGGGGGTTTCGAGGATCTCACCGGTGGCGAGGAGGATCTGGATCGAGGCTTCGTTCTTGCACTGATCGACCTTGCGGACGTGCAGGCGGGCGCCGTTGCTCAGCCAGGCGCTGGTGACCTGCGTCCCGGCGTGCGTGGTGGCTTGCTCGGCCTTGCCGGGCGTGGGCTCATTCTTCAAGAGCGAGGCGATGCGGGCCTCGGCGGCTTGCGCCTCGGGCTTCACGCTGAAGGCCTGCTTGCCCAGCTCGACAAGCTCGGACTCGCTGGGGACCGAGGCGGTGCTGGGCAGGTTGACGATGAAGGTGCCAGCGGAGGGATCGAAGACCTTCGTGAAGGTTTGCGAGACTTCCTTCGCGGTGATCGTCGGCAGCAGGCCCTTGAGGATCTCCAGGCGCTGGCTGGCGGAGGGGATCGGCTCGCCCTCGTTCACGGCATTGGTGATCCGGCGGATGATCGCGGAGGCGGGGAGGGTCGACTCGCGCTTGACGGATTCCTCGGCGTCGGAGATCAACGCCTGGCGAGCGTCGGCGACTTCCTGATCGGTGAAGCCGTGCAGGCGGGCCCGCTGGGCGGCGATGCCCAGGTCGGTGAGCATGTCGCGCCACTTCTCAGGCTGGCCCGAGGCGGAGAACTGCGAGTTCTTGGCTTCCTTCATCAGGTCGCTGACGCCCGCGCTGGCGGAGAGGAAGCGGCCCTTGCCCTTCTCCAGGTCCGCGGCGATGCGGCGGTTGAAGGCCCAGGTGCCGATGAGCTCGACCAGATCGCGGCGCTCGTCGGCGAGGGTGGTGATCGTCGGGTCGGCGGGCCAGAAGCGCGAGAACTCAACGCGGGCGGACTTCAGGTCCGGGTCGGTGGCGACAATCGCCCGCAGGCCCTGGCTGGGCTTGATCCCCACGGGCAGGTCCTTCGGACGCTCGACCTTTTTCAGGTTGCCGAAGGCCTTGGCGATCTGCGGCTTGACGGCCTCGGGGTCGACATCACCCACCACCACCACCGTGGTGTTCGAGGGGACGTAGAAGGTGCTCCAGTATTTCAGGAAGTCCTCGCGCTTGACGGAGTTGATCGTCTCGACGGTGCCGATGGGCAGGCGCCGGCCGAAGGTCGACTCGGGGGCGAGGCGTTCGAGGACGTATTCCTGGATGCGCTGCTGCGAGCCTAAGCGCGTGCGGCGTTCTTCCTGGATGATGCCGCGCTCGCTGTCGATCTCTTCGATCTTCAGCAGCAGACGACCGTTCACGTCGCTCATGAAGAGCATGGCCTTTTCGATGGTCTCGGGCTTGGTGTCGGGCAGGGCGAGCTGGTAGACGGTCTGGTCGAAGCTGGTGAAGGCGTTCTGGTCGCGGCCGAACTGCAGGCCCATGCTCTGGAAGAAGTTCACCACGGTGCCGGGGGCAAAGTTTTCCGAGCCGTTGAAAGCCATGTGCTCAAGGAAGTGGGCGATGCCGCGGGTGGATTCGATCTCGTTGAGCGAACCGGAGGAGATGTGCATCCAGACGGAGATGCGGCCCTCGGGGTTGCCGTGCTTTTTGATGATGTAGGAGAGGCCGTTCTCGAGCGTGCCCTTGACGAGTGAGGGGTCGCTGGGGATGGGCTGGCTGAGGTTGAGGTTCTGGGGGTTCATGGAAGCGGCGGGTGAGCA
>JAVTWO010000018.1:0-18964 GCA_032229765.1 Phycisphaerales bacterium
CGAGGGTGGGGCTCCCGCGGGCCCCCCCGGGCTGGGGGGCCCGGGGGGCGTGGGGGGGGGGGGGGGGGGACTTATCGGGTGAATAGACGTGGTGATCGCGAACGATCGCGGCAAGATCGTCGATGATCGTTGATTCGATGGGGGCAAGGATCACCCAGCGCGATTCGGGGTGGTTGGACGTTCCCGACCAGCAGACGCACAGGGGAAAGTCGGCGGGGATGCGAAGAAGTGCGGCCTCGGGTGAAAGATGGCTGAGGGAGGTCCGTGGTGTGCAGAGGCGGTTTGGGGACGAACTGGGCACGGAGGAGGGTAGGGGGAATGGGGATGGAGGATGGGCGGAAGGGGGGGTTGGGGTCGAATGGCGAGAGCAGCGGTCCTAGAATCTCTGTCTCTTCCGCCGAAGGGGAAATAGGTTCGCGAGCCCGGTCGCGGCGGAAGACCCGAACATGACGGGAACGGCCTGGGGCTCGCTGAGCACGAAGACGAGGGAAATCCATGACCAGCGCGACGCTGAAGAGCGGGACCAACGGCAAGTACGTGATCACGGGGAAGGCAACGCCTTCGAAGCTGCAAGCCAACAAGATGGTGTACTTCTTCGGCGACTCGCGCGTTGACGGTGCGGCGACGATGAAGACGCTGCTGGGCGGCAAGGGCGCCAACCTCGCGGATATGTGCAGCATCGGGCTGCCTGTGCCCCCCGGGTTCACCATCACCACCGAGACGTGCGCGGCGTACTACCGCGCGGGGCAGCGGTTGCCCGTGGGCCTGATGAACGAGGTCCACAAGTACGTCAACATGCTGGAGAAAGAGACGGACAAGAAGTTCGGCTCTCCCGATAACCCGCTGCTGGTGAGCGTGCGCTCGGGCGCCGCGGTGAGCATGCCCGGCATGATGGACACGATTTTGAACCTGGGTCTGACGGACCAGGCGGTGGAGGGGCTTGCGAAGCAGACGGGGAACCGTCGGTTCGCCTTCGACTCGTACCGGCGACTGATCAACATGTTCGGCGACGTGGTGATGGGCGTGGACCATCATCTGTTCGAGGCGGCGTTCAAGTCGATCAAGGCGAAGTACAAGGCGGAGAGCGACACGGACGTCCCCGAGGCGGGGATCGTGGAGCTGTGCGAGGCGTACAAGGAAGTCTTCCGGCGCAAGGTCGGCGAGATGTTCCCGCAGAACCCCTTCAAGCAGCTCGAACTGGCGATCGAGGCGGTCTTCAAGAGCTGGAACGGCGACCGCGCGGTGAGCTACCGGCGCATCCAGGGGATCTCGGGCCTGATCGGCACCGCGGTGAACGTGCAGTGCATGGTCTTCGGGAACATGGGGGACGACTCGGGCACGGGCGTGGGCTTCACCCGCAACCCGGCGACCGGCGAGAACAAGTTCTACGGCGACTTCCTCATCAACGCGCAGGGCGAGGACGTGGTGGCGGGCATCCGCACCCCCAAGCTCATCGACGAGATGCCCAAGTGGCAGAAGAAGTGCTACGAGCAGCTCCTGAAGATCAAGTCCAAGCTCGAGAAGCACTACAAGGACATGCAGGACATCGAGTTCACCATCGAGCAGGGCAAGCTGTACATGCTGCAGACCCGCACGGGCAAGCGCACGGGCAGCGCCGCGGTGAAGATCGCCTGCGACATGGTCAAGGAGAAGCTGATCACCGAGAAGCAGGCGATCCTGCGGATCCCCGCGGGGGACCTGGTGCAGCTCATGCTCCCCAGCTTTGACAACACCAAGAAGAAGCTGGCGAAGAAGCTCACCGAGGGCATCCCGGCCTCGCCCGGTGCGGCGGTGGGCAAGCTGGCGTTCACCGCGTCGGAAGCGGTGCAGCGGAAGCAGAACGGCGAGAAGGTCATTCTCGTCCGCGACGAGACGAGCCCCGAGGACGTCGAGGGCATGCACAGTGCCGAGGGCATCCTCACCAGCACCGGCGGGCGTTCGTCGCACGCGGCGGTGGTGGCGGTGGGCTGGGGCAAGTGCTGCGTGGTGGGTGCGGGCGAACTGCACATCGACGCGAAGGCCCGCAAGATGTCCGTCGCGGGTCAGACCCTCGGGCCCGACGATGTGATCTCCATCGACGGCACGACGGGCGAAGTGATGCTTGGCAGCGTGCCGGTGGTGATCCCCGAGAAGCTGTCGGGCGACTTCGCGACGGTGATGCGCTGGGCGGATAAGTACCGCACGCTGCAGATCCGCACGAACGCGGACACGCCGGCGGACGCTCGGCGTGCGCGTGAGTTCGGCGCGGTGGGCATCGGGCTCTGCCGGACGGAGCACATGTTCTTCGAGGGTTCGCGGATCAAGAGCATGCGGAAGGTGATCCTTGCGGAGACGCGCGAGGAGCGCGAGAAGTACCTGGCGGAGCTGCTCCCGCACCAGCGGGACGACTTTGTCGGTCTGTTCACGGCCATGAAGGGCATGCCCGTGACGATCCGACTGATCGACCCGCCCTTGCACGAGTTCCTGCCTCACGAGGAGAAGCAGCAGGCGGAGCTTGCGAAGGCGATGGGGATCACGCTGGACAAGGTGAAGCGTCGCGTGAGCGAGCTGCACGAGGCGAACCCGATGCTGGGTCACCGCGGGTGCCGGTTGTGCGTGACGTACCCGGAGATTCTGGAGATGCAGGTCCGGGCGATCGTGGAGGCGACGCTGGACTGCCAGGCGAACGGCGTGAAGGCGATGCCCGAGATCATGCACCCGCTGGTGGGCACGCTGAAGGAGATCGACTGGCTGCGTGACTACACGCTGAAGACCATCGACAGCGTGAAGAAGGAGAAGGGCTGGCAGAAGCGGATCGACATCCCCATCGGCACGATGATCGAGGTTCCTCGTGCGGCCTTGACGGCGGACGAGATTGCGCAGAAGGCGGACTTCTTCAGCTTCGGTACCAACGACCTGACGCAGATGACCTTCGGGTACTCGCGCGACGACATCAACAACTTCCTGCCGCACTACTTGCAGCTTGAGTTGTTGGAGACGGACCCGTTCGTGAGCCTGGATCGCACGGGCGTTGGGCAGTTGGTGCGGATGGGCCTGGAGAAAGGCCGACAGACGAACGACAAGCTGAAGGTCGGCATCTGCGGCGAGCACGGCGGCGATCCGAAGAGCGTGCACTTCTTCCACAAGGCGGGCTTGGACTATGTGTCGTGCTCGCCGTTCCGCGTGCCGATCGCTCGATTGGCGGCGGCGCAGGCGGCGCTGATGGACGAGTCGAAGTGATGCACTTCGCGGCGTGATCGACGGCGAGTTGATTGCGAGCGTGAATAGAGACGAACGAGTGAGCCGCGGGCGAATGTGCCCGCGGCTTTTTTTTCGTGCTCGCGAGGTGGGTCGTGGAAGACTTGGAGGATTCTGCGGCGTGGTTCTGATAACCGGAGAGCCGGTGGGATGATGGGGATGATGCGGATGGTGTTGATCGGTGGGGGGCTTGGCGGCGAGTTTCGTGACGGTTTGGCTGAGCCGAGAAGAACTGATCAGTTGTGACCGATGCAGGGGCGTGAGGGCGAGGGATTTCCCTTGGAGTCGGTGCACGGCATGAGTGAAAGGCATGATCAGAACGGGCAGGATCGCGCGGAGGCGTTGAGTGCAACGCCGGTCGGTGGGCGCTGCGCTGTGCGTGTGCCCAAGGTTCTGATGGGTTTGGGGACGACGGTTTCGTTGATGCTGATGGTGGCGGGGTTATGGCTTTTGGAGGGTGGGCATGCGCCGATGCAGATCGATGCGTGGTCGGATGTGTTGGGCTTGTCGTTGATGAGCGTTGCGGGGTTGGTGATGCTGTGGATGTGGGCGGCGTGGAACCAGGCGGGGCGGAGCGCGGTTCTGTGGGCGGGGTTTGTGTGCGCGGGTGTGATCGGCTTGGGCTCGCTGTGGGTGCAGCATGAGGGCCGGCGGGCAGCGGATCAGATTCGCCATCAGCTGTCGGGTTTAGCGCCGACGTTTGCGGTGGAAATGGGGCGGCACGGGCATTGGCAGATCGGTCTGGATACAGCGATGAACGCGGAGGAGTATCTGGAGTTCATCGACATGCAAAGGCAATGGCTCGCGGTGAATCCGAACGTGGCGGATGTCTATACGGTGCGGAAGGACGAGAAGGGGGTTTGGCGGTTCATCGTGGATTCCGAGACCGACTATGACCATTCCGGCGTGATCGATCAGGAGCGCGAGGAGCGGACGAAGATCGGAGAAGAAGTCGAGGCGGCAACGGAATACATGGAACGGGCGATGAAGGGCGAATCGGTCTTTCAAGAAGAGCCCGAAACGGATCGATGGGGGACGTGGGTCTCGGCGTTCGTACCGATCAAGCGGATGGACGGGGGAGTGGAGGCGGTGCTGGGTGTAGATTTCTCGGCCTCGGACTGGGCACGCGCGGTTGCAGAAGCGCGGATGGGCGCGGTGGGGTACTTGGGGGTGATCATCGCGTTGGCTATCGCGGTATCGGCGCTGCAGGTCAGCGCCAAGGCCCGCCTTCGCGAGAGTGCGAGTGTTGCGGACTTGTTGCGTCGGCAAGCCGAGGAACTCAAGGTGGCGAAGTTCAAAGCGGAGGAGGCGAGCAGGGCGAAGGGCGAGTTCCTTGCGAACATGACGCACGAGATCCGCACGCCCATGACGGCGATTATCGGGTACGTGGACATGCTGGTTGATCCGGAGATGCCGCAGACGTTGAGGCAGAGTCACGCGGAGACGATCCAGCGGAACGCCCGGCATTTGCTGGGGCTGATCAACAACATTTTGAACTACTCGAAGATGGAATCGGGTCGGATGCAGGTCGAGGTGATCGAGAGCGATCTGAAGCAGATCGTGCGTGACGCGGCGGAGATCGCGCGGGCGCTGGCGGAGAAGAAAGGGCTCTTCCTGGTTGAGCAGTGGGACGATGATGTGCCGGGGACGGTCTTCACCGATCCGACGCGGCTTCGCGAGGTGCTGGTGAACCTGCTGGGCAACGCGGTGAAGTACACGGAAGAGGGCGGGGTTGAACTGAAGATCGGCGTGCACGAGCGCGACGGTGCGGGCGCGGCGCGGTCGATCGTGCTGGCGGTGCGCGATAGCGGCATCGGACTTTCGAAGGAACAGATCGATCGGCTCTTCAAGCCGTTCGAGCAGGCGGACAGCTCGATCGCCAGGCGTTTCGGCGGAACGGGGCTGGGGCTGGTGATCGCGCGGCGGTTCATTGAACTGCTGGGCGGGACGGTGAAGGCGGAGGGAGAGCCGGGCGTGGGGAGTGTGTTCACGGTGGTGCTGCCGGTGGATTCGCGGGGTAAGGGCGGCGTGCACGATGGTGCTGAGAAGAGGGCAAATGATGAGCGAGGGGACGGATCAACGCAGGGTGAACAGCGCCGGGCGGCGTGAATCCGAACGGAATCGGAAGCGCGGTTGCTGTGGTTTGTTGCAGTGTGTAGTCTTCAGGAGTGTGAACGATGATCTTTGGATTCAACGGCAAGGCGAGCGGGAGCGCGGCGGCATCGACGGTGGCGACCTCGAAGTCGCCCGAGGTGAAGGGGCGCGTGCTGGTGGTGGATGACATCGCGGAGAATCGCGAGATCCTGTCGTATTACCTGACGAAGGCGGGGTATCAGGTGGTCACGGCGGATGATGGATTCGCGGCCGTGGAGGGCCTCGTGGGCGGGGCGGCCATGAGGCGGGGTGCTGCGCCGCAACAGGGGTTTGATCTCGTGCTGATGGACATGTCGATGCCGCGGGTGAGCGGGTACGAGGCGGTGCCTCGCTTGCGGGCGAGCGGGTACCGCACGCCGATCGTGGCGGTGACGGCGCACTCGCTGTCGGGTGATCGAGAAAAGTGCCTGGCGGCTGGGTGCGATGAGTACATCACCAAGCCGGTGGATCCGAAGCGGCTGGCGGAAGTGTGCGAACAGATGCTGTCGATCGGTCGGCAGCGGAAGAGCGCGTGAAGCTGGGTGCGAGCTCGGACTGTGTATTCGGCGAGGATGAATCGGTGTGCGTTGATCGCAGGCGGTCGTTCGTGCGGTCCTGTGCGGTCTGTGCGTCGAGGGTGACCAGATTGATCGACCATTCGCTTCGGCAGTGGGTGCAGCGGCGGGTGCCGAGGGATGGATCGGGCGCTTGGGTGAGCGTGCGTGCGCAGCTCGGGCAGCGGTTGGCTGTCAGCAACGCGGCGGCGTATCGGCGGACGTCGGTGATCTGGAGCTGATCGATCGCGCGGGGCAGGAAGTGTGCGAGCAGCATGAGCGAGCAGATGATCAGGCTCGTTGTGCCGAAGGTGGAGAGCACGCTCGACTTGGCACCGGCGGTTCGGCCGACGATCTGAAGCGCGGCGGCGAACAGCATGATGCCCGCGAGGAGGAGGGGGAAAATCCTATTGAAGAGGCCGCCGCTGGCGTGTCGGATGAAGCGGAGGTGACTGGGGTGCATGGCGGCGCGCTCCTTGACCGGTAGCTCGCGCAGATCGGGCATGGCCAGCGGCACTGCCCGCCCGCGCGCGTCAATGATCGATGATCTTGCAACCCGCAAGAACGAACGGGGTGGGATCGCGCCGATGCGATCGATGAACTCAATGGGGGCGATGGATTCCTCGTGCCAGGCGGCGGCGCACTCTGGGCACACGACGCAGCCGTCGGGCTGGGTGACAAGGCCTTTGAGGCTGAAGCCGCACTGTCCGCAGAGGCCGGCGTAGACGTATGTGCGGGTGTGGACGACGCTGTCGGTGGGACGCACGCTGAAGAAGAAGAGGATGAAGAGTGCCGGCACGACGAGCAGCGCGCCAACGGTGATGATCGCGGGGAGGGAGCCAATCGCCAACGTGATCGGAGAGGCGACGGCGAAGATGAAGAGCACCACGAACTGAAAAGGTCGAGCGGCGGAGAGGCTGGGCGAACGCGGATTTCCGTAGACGCCGGTGCTCAGGATGGCGTCAACGCTGCGGAAGAGCGGTTCGCGACGGTCGGGCGTTGATGCGTCCCGGCGGGCGCTGGCGAGCATCCCGCCCGCGATCGGCGTGCCGCGGTCGTCGATCAGGATTGATGAGGGCTCGGGCATTCAGGGTCGAGTGTACGAATGACATACGCCTTTGCATACCATCGTCGAGCCATGACCCTTCAAGAAGTTCAGGTGTTCTTCCAGGCCCTCAGTTCGCTGGCGATTGCCAGCGGGTTGTTCTATACCGGGTACCAGTTCTGGCACTCAAGGCGTGCGCAGAAGCACGCGAACTTCACCAAGCTTGTCGAGCTGCAGATGCACCTGCGCGAGATGCGTGTGAGCGATCCGTCGCTGGCGCGGGTTTATGCCCACGACGTGCAGGACGCGAAGGACGAGCGCGACGTGCGCGAGTACTTCTTCAACCTCATGCAGCTCTCGGTCTTCGAGATCGTCTGGCACGGGCATCAGAGCGGGCAGGTTTCCGATGACTATTTCCGCTCGTGGGAGAAGCGCGTGCGTGAGATCGCCTCTGAGGCGAGCTTCCGGCGGATGTTCACCTCGTCGAGTATGAAGATCATGCACGACGATTTTCAGGTGTATATCACGGAGCTTGTGCGGACTACGCCGCCGCGGGCGTGAATGATGGGCGTGATCGATGGGCGCGTGTTCAGGCGGAGACTGCGGCCTCGGTGAAGTGCACGTTGCTCACACCCGGGCTGGTAGAGATCGCGCCCTCCGCGATGGTCAGCAGGTCTTCCAAAGCCAGCGGCGGGCGGTCGCACTGCGCCACAACGATGTTGTGACGGACCTCGCACCCGGTCAGGAGTTCGACCTGCGCCAGGTGACGTTTGAGCGTATCGACGGTGATGGCGGCCTCGGTCGGACCGGTGACGGGCATAAGAAGGGCGAACTCGTCGCCGCCCGTGCGGGCGACGATGTCGTCCGGACGCTTCGCGGCGCGAACGGCGTGTGCGGTGAGCTCGAGGGCGAGGTCGCCGCGCTGCTGACCGAAGCGCCGATTGATCGCGTGCAGGTCGATGATGTCCACGAGGATGAGCGCCAGCGGGCGGTTGTGGGTCTGCGGCTGGCCGAGCGTGATGGTCGAGCGGTAGAAGAACGCGGCGCGGTTGGGCAGGCGCGTCGCCTGGTCGTAGCGTGTCATGTCAACGGAAGAGGCACGCATATCGAGCAGACGCACCACGAGCATGTGCACCACGAAGAAGACGGCCAGACGCATGACGGCGTTCTGCAGGATCTCCCAGTTGCTCTCGCTGATCGGGTCTTCAACGACGGTCTGCGCGACAAACCAGCAGATAGCGCAGAGCACCGTGATGAGCAGACCGATCGCTCGCCCTGCAAGCCACGTTGAGGCGATGATGGGCAGCAGGTAGAGCGCCAGGACGGAGTTCTTGCCGCCGGTGACGGCATCGAGCACCCCGACCGACGCGACGAGCACGAGCCCGAGCGTGAGCCCAACGATCTTCGACGGGCTCATGAACGCCCGAGGCAGTTCGTGTGAGGCGGTGAAATCGAGGGTGGCCTGACTCATGGCGTATCCGGTTTGGGCTATGTGAGGTTGTTCGCCCGCCGAGTGGGGGCGAGTGAAGGAAGATATCGGCATCTTACCGCTTCCGATTCGGTTGGTTTGGGAAGCGGGGCGGTTTCAGAATGCTGAACGGGTATCAAGGCCGGGAATTGCCGCAAGATCGATCGTGGCGAGGAACATTGGACCGGTACGTGATTGAGAGGAGAAGTACCGAGGTTCGAAGATTTGGTTCAGTTCTGAATGGATGAGTCGACGATTGAAGAGATTGAGCGGCGAGCTTTGGGGGGTTAGGGTGAGGGTCTCATGACCAAACGGGTTGGTCGCTCGGTGGCTGTCGTCGGTTGTCTCGTGGTTAAAGAGTGAAGCATGGACGGCGGGTCGTCAACCGGTGGTCGTTCGATCACGCGCGATGAGTTCGCGGGGCTGTTGCGCGCTCACTGGTCGGTTCTGTGGGCGGTTGCCGCGAGCGTGCTCGGCTCGCGCGACCGTGCAACCGACGCGCTGCAGGAGGCCTCCATGGTGGCGCTCGGCAAACTCAACGAGTTCACCCAGGGCACGAGCTTTGTTCACTGGATGAGCCAGATCGTTCGCTTCACGGCTCTCAACCACGCCCGCAAGCACAAGCGCGGCGTTGATCATGGAACGGTGGCACCGGGCGAAGGCGAGCGTACTCGGGGCGGTGGTGAGCGCGGGTCGGTGATCGACTCAGTCGCGGCGAAGGAGAGATCGGTCGAAGGCGTGCGAGCGGTGACGAGCAGCGGGCGAGGGCTGACGGTGGATGCGGACCGAGCGGGGCTCGACGACGAGCTCGCGCGGGCGCTGATGCAGATCGGTGAAGATGCCCGCACGTGCCTGATCATGCGGGTTGTTCTGGAGATGACGTACAAGGAGATCGCCGGGTGCTTGGGCATCCCGGAGAACACCGCGATGAGCCACGTACACCGGGCTCGCAAACAGATTCAAGAGAAGCTCATTGGACAGTCGGGCGTGGGTTTGGCAAAGCGACGAATCTGGGTGATCGGGTGCGGGGTTCTGACAGGCAAGCGCGGCGGCGGCGGAGCAGTGCGGACCACGGAGCTCAACGATGAACCACGATCCTTCGAGCATGGTGAATCAGGGCGAGAGTTTCAGCGATCACGAGCGATCGCTGATGGCCGCGTTCGACGCGCTCGACGAGGCACGACGCGTCGGCGATCGTGAAGCTGAGTCTCTGGCGACGCGGCGGGTCGTGGCGGTTGGTGGTGAACAGGCCCTGCGCGAGTATGAAACATTGAATCATGGCCTCAAGGCACGGTTCGAACCGCCGTTGGCGGACGAGGCGTTCCTGCGTTCCATCAGCGAAGGCGGCGCGGGCACACATCCCGAACCGATCACGATCGAAGTTCGACCCGGCGGCGGCGTGCTTGGCGCGCTCCGTGCGAGGCCCCTGCGTGCTCTCGCCGCGGCGATTCTTGTCATCGCGTGCGCATGGGCGGCGTACGTGCAGATGTCGCCTGCGAAGGTCGATCCGGGGGCGATCTACAGCCAGATCGTTCGCGCGGGTTTCACGCCGATGGAAGTCTGCACCAACGACACGGAGTTTGCGAAGTACACCCAGACGCACTACGGCGTGGCGCTGACGTTCTCACAATCCACCACCGCCGTCGAGCTTGTGGGGTGGAACTACAACCTTCAACTGCACACCCCTGGCACCGGCGCATTGCTGGCGCGGGTGAAGGGCAAGCCCGTGGTGGTCTTCATCGACGCCTCGGGAATGGCGCTGGGTGTGAAACAGCCCAGCGACAAATCGCTCTCGGCCTTCCGCACGCGGCTTGGTCCGCTGGTCCTTGACGAGGTCACGCCGCTGGATGAGCCGCATGTCAGCCGGTCGCTTTCGTTGCCGATTGAACGGTGAGAAAACAATCAATTACGGTCGAGCGGGCTTGGTCAGTTCGCCGACGAGCGTGTCCGCATCGCGCAAGGTTGATTCTGTGCGTGAGCGGGCCCCTCGCAGCCGGGACTTGAGCGCGAAGTCCTTGCTGTCATACTCACCGCCGGCGATTCGCCAGTCGGCGAATCGTTCGATCAGGAGCTTTGCTTCATCAGCCCCGGCATCAGCGGCGAAGCCCAGGCGGGCGAGAGTGCCCAGTCGAAAACTCCAGCCCGAGGTGGCGCTGAGGTTGATGCCGAGCGACCGTGCGTTGGATTCGTCAACGCCAGCCTTGACGAGCCGCTCGCGCGCTTCGTCGCCGATGTTCATCACGCGTTTGCGGAGCGTCTCGATGTCGGTGTTGAGTTGTGTTGAGCTCTGAAGGCGTTCATCGAGCGACTTGCGATCGCGCGTCGGTCGCTGCTTCAGCTCGGTCAGCACGCTCTGGGCCTTGGTTGCGAGATCGGAGAAGTCCTTTTCAACTTCGTCGCGCAGTGCGTCGAGCACCTGCGCGTGCTGCGCGTCGACCGCGGGGTTGGGGGGAAACTGCGAAGGTGACTTGACCGGGTCGGGCTTGTCCATCGTCGGGGGCGTGACGTTCGGTCGGCTGGTGATGGGCAGTGGGGGACTCGTCGGCCCCGATGGCGTAACCGCTGGTGAACGGGGCGCGGGTGTTGATGTGGACGGGCCCGGACGGGGAATCCCGTTGGACGACGGGCTGGAAGAGTTCGTCGAGCCCGACGAGTTCGGCGTGCTACTCGACGCGTTCCCGCGCCGTGCGGCGAGCTGATCCTTCAGTGATTGGATGTTCTGGATGTTGTTGTAGAGGCCGTAGCCCAGCGCGCCGATGGCGAGCATGAGCGTAGCGATGATGCCCGCGTTGGCGACGGCCGCGCGGCGTCCACTGACGAAGTAGCACAGCGCGCCAATCCCGCCCGAGACCGCGGCCGCGACGAGGAAGATCGTCACATACATCGTGATGATCTTGCCGGTGGAATGTGTGCTGATTAACCCCGTGCCGGGCCCGGTGTTGCTGATGCGGTAGTACGCGATGAACGCGCACAAGCCCGCAAGGACAACGATCAACAGCACGGCGAACGGGCTGATGGAAAACGAACCACCTCCTCCGCCGCCGCGGGTCGAGCGCGTGGGTGTGTGCTGGAATCGCGTGTTCTGGAAGTCGCTCATGTCGCGCAGTATACCGATCGGGCGACAATCAGCCGAGCGATCATGAAAAAACCCCGGACATGCCGGGGTTGTGCTTCGGGATCAGTCAGGTATGAAACACCAGTTCATTAAGGCTGAACAAGTCCGGTGATGATCAAGGCTTCACGCCCAGTTCGGCCTTGCGCTCGGCGATCTCGCGCTTGATCGACTCGACGAAGGCTTCGAGCTTCATCGCGCCGGCGTCTTTTTCCACGCCGCGGACGCGCAGCGAGACGTTGCCCTGCTCGGCATCGCGCGGGCCGACGATGAGCATGTAGGGGATCTTCATTTCGGCGGCGGCCTTGATCTTGCCCTGCACGCGGTCGTTGCCGTCGTCCACCGTCGCACGCACGCCGGCGTTCTTCAGCGCGGTGAGGACCGAGTGTGCGTACTCGTTGGTCTTCTCGCTGATGGGCAGAACGCGGACCTGCTCGGGGCTGAGCCAGGTGGGGAACGCGCCGGCGAAGTGCTCGATGAGCACGCCGCAGAAACGCTCCATGCTGCCGAACGGTGCGCGGTGGATCATCACCGGGGTGTGGGGCTTGTTGTCGGCGCCGATGTAGCTGAGCCCGAAGCGCAGCGGGAGCTGGTAGTCAACCTGCACGGTGCCGAGCTGCCACTCGCGACCGATGACGTCCTTGACGACGAAGTCGATCTTGGGCCCGTAGAACGCCGCTTCGCCGGGCTCTTCGCTGAACTGCACGCCCAGGGTCTTCGCGGCGTTTCGGCACGCGGCCTCGGCAAGGTCCCACTGCGCCGGGTCGCCGGTGAACTTCTTCGCGTCCGGATCGCGCAGCCCCACGCGCACGCGGTAGTTGTTCATGTTCAAAGTATTCAGCACGATCTTCACGAGGCTCAAGCATCCCTGGACTTCCTGCGCCACTTGCTCCGGAGTGCAGAAGAGGTGCGCGTCGTCCTGCGTGAAGCCGCGGACGCGGGTCATGCCGTTGAGCTCGCCCGACTGTTCCCAGCGGTAGACGGTGCCGAACTCCGCGAGGCGGACGGGCAGATCGCGGTAGCTGTGCTGCTGGCTGGCGAAGATCTTGATGTGGTGCGGGCAGTTCATGGGCTTGAGCATGAACCCCTCGATGAGTTTGTCATCGCTCAGCACGCGGTCGGGGGTGATGGTCTGCTTCTTGGTGCGCTCGTTGATGGTCGACGCGAGGCGGGCGCTGACGCCCTCAACGCGGTGCATCATCTCGGCGCACCCGCAGCCCTGCGCGCTCAGCTCAGCCAGCGCGTCGCGCTCGATGATCGGCGCGAACTGGCTCTCCTTGTAATACGGGAAGTGCCCCGAGGTCTTGTACAGCTCCAAACGCCCGATATGCGGCGTGAAGACCTGGTGGTACCCCTGCTTGACGAGCTCTTCGCTGATGAACTTCTGAAGCTGATCGCGCACCACGCCGCCGGCGGGGGTCCAGAGGATCAGCCCCTGTCCCACGGCTTCGTCGATGTGGAAGAGTTTGAGCTTCGCGCCGATGACGCGGTGGTCGCGGGCGCTGGCCTCTTCGCGCTGCTTGAGGTATTCGTCGAGCTCTTGCTGCGTCGCGAAGGCGGTGCCGTAGACGCGGGTGAGGCGGTCGGAGTTTTCATCGCCGTGCCAGAAGCTGCTGGCGAGTGAGAGGACCTTGATCGCGCCGACGCGCCCGGTGCTGGGGACGTGGGGACCGCGGCAGAGGTCTTCCCAGTTCTTGCCGGGCTCGCCGGTGGCGTAGAAGGAAAGGGGCGAGGTTTGAGTGCCGAGGGCCGAGGGGGATGACGCGGCGATCGCCCGCTCGGCGTTGTCCACCTTGTACTTGTTTCCCTCGGACTTGAGCTTGCCCATGCCAGCCGCGGCGTCGCACTCATACCGCGTGAACTTCCGATCCTCCGCGACGATGCGTTTCATCTCCGCTTCGATGTTCGCGAAGTCATTGGTGCTCAGGGGGCGGTCGTCGGGGAACTTGATGTCGTAGTAGAACCCGGTGGGCAAGGGCGGGCCGTAGACGAGCTGGGCGCCCTTGACGATGTTCCCGATCGCCTCGGCCATGATGTGGGCGGCGGAGTGACGCAGCAGCAGCAGCGCGTCGGGGTCGACGGTGCCGTCGCGCATCTTGTAGGTGATGATGCTGACCTTCGCGTCCTGGGTGATCGGCGCGTGCAGATCGCGCACCTCGCCATCGACCTTCACCGCCAGCGCGTCCTTCGCCAGGCGCGGGCCGATCTTGGAAGCGACATCGAACCCCGAGGGCGGGTTGTCGAAGGGGAGGGTCTTGCCGTCGGGCAGGGTGATGGTGACGCTGGGCATGGGGTTGAATCCGGGTTGGGTCAGGTCAAAGAAAGGCGGTTGAAAAGAACGGGCGGTCGCTTCAGAAACACAACAGCCCGGCGTCGGTGGGCCGGGCTGGGGAAGATCGGTCAACAGGCGGCCGCCGGCTTAGCCGCTGAAACGGTTCGTCGTCGTGGTCGTCGTGGTCGTGGTGCCGGTGCGGTTCATAGGAGGCAAAGCATAGCCCATCGCCATGAAAATGCCACCGATCGGGACCTGATCGGTATACCCCGGGTGGTCGCGAACGGTCCCAGAACTGTGCGTGTTCCCCACATGCGGGTTGATCCGCTGGCTCTACGATTGATCCGCCGGGCGAGAGCTTTTCCCGCCTTGGCACACCCAGGATGCACGTTTATGCGTCGATCTTCAGGACGGAGTTGCGGATTGCTTCAGTCGTCGCGATCGCTCGACGGTTCCGGCGCGGGTTGGCGGTCGGCGTTGCGGACGCTGTCGGTTTCGTGGATCGCGTCGGTGCTGGTCCTCGCGCTGGCGATGATGAACCCGCTGTCGGCCATCGCGGTTGAGCCCGCCTCAAGCGGTGCGGCTTCGATCCAGGGCGCGACGACGCAGAGCCTGACCACCGTTCCCGCCGCTCGATTTGCGGAGCGCGTCGTGGTCATCACCATCGAAGGTGTGATCGATCGGCACGTGCAGGCGAGCTTTGAACGCCGCCTGAAAGAAGCCGAGAAGGGCGGGGCCCAGGCGGTGGTGCTGGAGCTGAACACCCCGGGCGGCGAGCTGGGTGCGGTGCTGGGGATGTGCTCGACGCTGAAGAACTCGCCGATCAAGAACACGGTGGCGTGGATCCACCCCGAGGCGTACAGCGGCGGGTCGATCCTGGCGCTGGCCTGCCGGGAGATTGTGCTCAGCGAGAACTCGACGATGGGCGACTCGCTCATCATCACCATCGGCTCGCTGGGCCAGCTCAACATCCTGCCCGAGTCGGAGCGTCAGAAGGCCCTCAGCCCGCTGCTTGCGGAGGTGGTCAACTCCGCACGACTCCGCGGCTACGACGAGAAGCTCGTGCAGGGCTTCGTGACGCTGGGGGTTGAGCTGTGGATGGTCGAATCCGTCGATAAGCCCGGCACCTTCGTCTTCATCGATCGCAACGAGTACAAGCTGCTCTTCGGGACCGAGCCGGTGGCGAACTCCGCCACCAACACCGGCGCCGCGCCGCTGCCGCCGGAGGCCAAGGCCGCTCAACAGCAGATCGAAGATCAGGCTGCTCAAGATGCGCGCGACGGCGCCGGGGCGTTGGGTGCGCCGAAGTCGCGCCGGCGTTCAAACTCGGGGAGTGGGGGCGGCGGCGGTGCGTTGCTCCCTCGGGATGCGAGCGCTTCGCCCTTTCAGCCCGCCTCGCCCGCGATGGGCGCGGGGTTGCTGCGTTCCACCGACAGCCAGATGACCCAGCGGAGTGCACGCCCGGTCTTTACCGCCGCTGATCAGGGCAAGTGGAAGGTCGTCGAGTTCGTCTCCGACGGGCGCGGCGTGCTGACGCTCAAGAACGACACGCTCTTCCGCTACGGCCTTGCCCAGCAGGCCGGCACCGCCAACGGCACGATCACCAACGACGAGGAGCTCAAGGCCTTCTTCGGCGCGAAGAACCTCGCGAGGCTCGACATGAACTGGGCAGAACGCACCGCGCAGACGCTCAGCAACCCGGTGCTGCAGGGCGTACTGCTGGTGGTCTTCCTCATCGCGATGTTCGTCGAAATCACCCACCCGGGTGTGATCCTCCCCGGTGCGGTGGCGGCGGTTGCGCTCTTCCTGCTCGCCGCCCCGATGTTCTTCGCGGGCTTCGCCAACTGGTGGGCCATCGTCGCGGTCGTCGTGGGCATCGGACTGCTGGCGATGGAGATCTTCGTCCTCCCAGGCTTCGGCGTCTTCGGCATCCTGGGCCTGCTCATGCTCTTCGGCGGGTTGATCGGGCTGCTCGTTCCCGCGGGCGCCGGCGGGCTCTTCCCGGATTCACCCGAAGGCCAGAGCCAGATGCTCACCGCGGTGGCGACGCTGGCGATCTCGACCGTCACCGCCATCGCCGGGATGTACTTCATTGGCAAAAACTTCGGCTCACTGCCGATCCTCAACCGCTTCGTGCTGCAGGATTCGGGCTCGAACAGCGAGGGCGAAGAGATCCTCGCCGCCGCCGCGACGGTCGACCCGAACGCCCCGGTGAAGCCCGGTCAGGAGGGCGAGGCGATGACGCCGCTGCGTCCCTCCGGGCGCGTTCGGATCGATGATGAGGTGGTGGACGTGGTTGCGGACAACGGGTTCATCGCGGCCGGCGTGCGCGTCCGCGTGCTCCGTCTGGAGGGCATGCGGATCGTGGTCGAGAAGGCCTGAGCGTGCCGCGGTGCGAGCGGGCGATTAGTGCCCGATGACCACCAGCCCGATGAGTTCGCCCGACTCGGTCATGAGCTGCGCCTGCTTCAGCGCCTGCGGGCGCTCGATGGCGAAGAAACCGCCCGCCTTGAAGGCGTCGTTGAACCGATCCTTGAAGTCGTTGAGGTCGAGCGTCACGCTCTGCCCCGGCGCGAGCCCGTCGAACGATCGGCTGTACCACGCGTTGAGCCACAGCCGACCTTTGGGCAAAGCCTTCGCCGTCGCGTTGGCGATGGTGATCTCCGTCTCGTCGCGAAGGACCTGCACATCGACCGTCTTGCCCTGAGCGACCTTCATCGGGTAGCGCTCGCCGTCGAGCCGCTGCGGCTCGGTGCAGCCGGTCAGCAGCGCCGCAAGGCCCACGCCCGCGCACGCCAGAACAGTACGTGAGCCGGTGAAGGACAGGCGGGATCGCCACTCGCCCTCGCCCGAAGTCGAGCGAGGAAGGGTGTTCGAGCGGTCGGCTGGTTGACCCGGGTGCGTCGTGTGCATCCCCTATCATCGCCTCGATGAGCCTCCATGGCAACAACGCAACCCCCCCGGCCCCCGCGATTGCCCCCGGTGTGGATGAAATCGACCCCCTCCGCTTCGCTCAGGAGCTGGGCACGCGGTTCAGAGGTGGGATCGACCCCCGCGTTACCGCGATTGTCCCGGGGTTCGATGCCCCGTTCTTCCAAGCCGGCCTTGCGGGGTATTCCGACGCCGCCATGCGCATCATCGCCCGTCGGCTCGGTGCGCCGTTCTGCGTCACCGAGGCCCTGCTCGACCGCATGCTCCTCGGTGGCGGGCACGGCTTCGACAAAGCCGACCTCCAACTCATGCTCGACGCGCTGCCGCAGGGCGTCGAAGACCAGCCCCTCGCCGGTCAGATCATCGGCAGCGACCCCGACGAACTGGCCGCCGCCGCGCTGAAGATGATCGAACAGGCCTCACGCCCCGATCGCCAATACCGCGATATGGCCTACGGCGAAAGCGCCCTGCCCACCTACACCGACACGCGCTGGAAAGTCGATCCTGCTCGCGCCAGCGAACCACACCCCGACGACGCGGCGTGCGAGGACGACTGCACCCCCGAAGCCTTGCTGGCGCTGGTCAACGAGCAGCCGCCGGAAACGTACGACCCACGGACGGTCTTTCAAAGTGTCGCCAGGCCCGAGAGCACACAACCCTCAAGTCTGCCCATCTCATCGATCGGCACCGGCACACAGGCCGCCAGCACGCAAGCCACCAGCGCCGCGTCACTCTCCTTCGCCACCATCGACGTCAACCTCGCCTGCCCGGTAAAAAAGATCGACCGCAAAAGCCGCGGCGGGCACTGGCTCAGCCAGCCCCAGGGCGCGATTGATATTCTCCGCGCCGTCAGGGCCGCCGTGCCGAAGGACGTTCCTTGCACCGTGAAGCTGCGCCGGGCCTATGACGACACCCCCGAGATGGCCCGCAACTTTGAAGTGATCTTCAACGCCTGCTACGAGCTGGGTTACGCCTGGACCACCGTCCACGCCCGCACCGTCGAGCAGAAGTACATCGGCCCGTCCCGCTGGACGTTCCTGAAAGACCTTTGCGACCGCCACCGCGACAAGATCGTCTTCGGCTCGGGCGACGTCTGGTCCGCCCTCGACATCTTCCGCATGATGGCGTACGCGGGCGTCACGGGTGTGAGCGTCGCCCGCGGGTGCATCGGCAACCCGTGGATCTTCCGCCAGGCCCGCCTGATGATCCAGGGCGTGAGCGCCCCCGCGCCAACCCTCAGCGAGCAACGCGCCGTGCTGCTTGAGCACTTCGCCATCTCCCACGCGATCAACGGCGAAAAAGCCGCCGGCCGCATGATGCGCAAGTTCGGGATCAAGTTCGCCCAGCACCACCCGGAGCCCGAGAAAGTCCGCGCACGCATGATCGCGGTCGAATCGCAGCGCGACTGGCTGAGTGTCATGGACGATTGCTACTCGGCGGGCTGAAGCTTCACGCCCGCGCCGCAACCACCGGCGAAGCCGTCGCCCCGCCCGGCGATCCCTGCCCGCCCGCGTTGCCCGACGACGGGCCTTCCGGGTACTGGATCCGCTGGTGATAGATCGACGCCAGCGAGCGCGACACCGTGTCGATGACCACCGTCAGGTCGCGCAGCGTCAGGTCGCTCTGATCGAACTGCCCGTCCATCAGCCGCTTGTGCGCAATCGCCCGCACCATCGAATCGATCTTGATCGGCGACGGGTCACTCATCGCCCGCGCCGCGCTCTCCGCCGCGTCGCAGACCATCAGGATCGCCGCCTCGCGCGTTCGCGGCTTCGGGCCCGGATATCGATATTCAATCTCCTGTGGCGGCGCGATCTCCAGACCCACCTCGCCCTCGCCACTGAGCGCGTTCGCCTTGGCGCGTGAGAGCTCCGCCTGCCGTCTTGCGCGGTGGAAGAAGTACTCAACCAGCGTGGTGCCGTGGTGCGCTTCGATAAAGTGCAGCAGGCTCGCGGGAAGTTTGTGCTCGCGAGCGAGTTCGACGCCGTCTTTCACGTGCCCGACGATCACCAGCAGGCTCATCGCGGGGGTCAGCCGCTCGTGCCGATTGAACCCCGGCGTCTGATTCTCGACAAAGTACTCGGGCTTGTTCATCTTGCCCACGTCGTGGTAGAGCGAGCCGACGTACGCCAAGAGCGAGTCGGCCTGCACCGCCGCCGCCGCCGCTTCCGCCAGGGCCGCGACGTTCAGCGAGTGGTTGTACGTCCCGGGA
>JAVTWO010000019.1:0-18951 GCA_032229765.1 Phycisphaerales bacterium
AAACCCATGACCTGTATGGAGTTGACACACGCCGCGGGATCGGATATCACACCCACCCGGCCCGGTGTGAACCGGTCCGGGCTGGTACGCTTCCACCGGTTGCATCGGTCCGTCCCCCGGCCTCACTTTGGGATTCAGGGCAGGCCCGAGCAACCGAGAAAAATGCCCCCCGGCCCGCTGAACGGGTTCGGGCGGCAGGCAGACCGGTCGTTGAATCGTTTTCGTGTCCGTGCGTTCGAACCACTCGGCCTTGATTCAAACCCCGCCCGCACACAACCGGGCGTGATTCGGTGAACGAAACCGCAGGAGCAGATCGTGCACATCGTGACCAAGATTCTCATCGTCTTCGGCGCCATCCTCAGCATCCTGCTTTCGGCGCTGGTGATCGCCTTCAGCTTCAACGCCGACGCCATCCGCGACAGCGTGAAGTCCGAGCGTGACGCCCGCATCGCCGCTCAGAACGAGCTCAGCGCCGAGCGCTCCCGCACCGGGACCGACGCCGCCGCCGCTCAGTCGCAGATCCAGGCCAAGGAGCAGGAGCTCCAGACCATGAAGGCCTCGGCCGACGCGCTGCGTTCGCAGCTCGCCCAGGAGATCGAAACCCGCCGCGCCGCCACGACGCAGGTGGACACCCTCCGCAACCAGTTCAACGAGCTGGTCGTCACCAACCAGACCCAGGCCACCGTGCTCAAGTCCCTCAAGGACGAGCTCGACGCCTCCCGCAAGCAGCAGCTCGACACCTCGCGCCAGATGGCCGAGGTGATGGAGAAGCTCAACGAGAGCGAGCGCCTGCGTCAGGTCCTCGATCAGACCGCCCGCGCCCTGCGCGAGCAGCTCGAAGAGGCCAAGATCGCCATGGAGCAGGCCAAGAGCGGCTCCACCGCCACCGCCGCCGCCAAGGCCTTCGAGAGCGCCGGCCCGCGCGTCACCGCACGCATCACCCGCGTCTTCAAGAGCGCCGCGGGCGACGACATGGCCGCGATCAACCTGGGCTCGCAGGCCGGGCTCAAGGCCAACATGAAGATGAACATCGTCCGCGACGGGTTCGTCGCCTCCCTCGTCCTCGTTGAGGTCGACATGAACGAAGCCGTGGGCAAGATCGAGAAGCTCGGCCGCGACGTCAGCGTCCAGGCCGAGGACCTCGTCCTCTCCCGCCTCGACTAAACCTGTTTCGCCCCTGAACCCACGCGAACGATCGATCGACCTGACGAACCGACCTCTTCACGCCCACGCCTTGCCGCGTGGGTGAAAAGGACCGACGACCATGAGCCAGTTCGGAATGCAAATGCCCGGCGGCATGCAACGCCGCGGCCCCAGCCTGAACGTCTACACCGGGCTGCTGCTCGGCGCCGTGGTGGCCCTCGCCGCCGCGTGTGTCACGCTGTATGTCCAAGGCGCCAAGATCGGCCCCGAGGGCAACGCCCTGGGCGTCCACCCCACCGAGGGCGGCGCGATGAAGGCCGACAAGATCAAGTTCGGGAACTGACCCGGCGTCGCCGGCTGATGGGCACAAAAGTCGCCCGCCAGCCCCCGATCAGTTCGCCACCAGTCACCCCCTCATCCACCCCGGTCGGCACGACAAAGGCCGCCCGGACGAGTCAAGCGAGAGGCCTGAAAAGGCGCTCGAACAACCCAGCCGGGGCCTTGACTCCGCCGTGATGAGGACTATCTTTCTTCCCGCCCCCGAGTCGACATGAAGGGGCGTCCGAGCGGCGAAAGCCGAATCGGAGTTTGAGTTCCGCCGGGGCGGTAGCTCAATTGGTTAGAGTACCGGACTGTCGATCCGGTGGTTGCGGGTTCGAGTCCCGTCCGCCTCGCTTGAAGAAGACCCCTAGTTCGCTAGGGGTTTTTCATTTTTGAGCCCGTTCACGCCCATCCATCTGTTCGCAGTGCGTCTTTCGCGGCCGAACCGGTGATCACAAGCAGTCTCGAGGCTTATTCACTGCGTTTCCAGCGGCGAGGTCTTCGGCCTGCTCAACTTCTCTTTGATGTAGACCTCGCGTCCTGGAATCACCACGTTCACGTCGCCTTCAGCGGGAATGGTCACGCGGTAAAGCCCGGTGTTCGCCGGGGGCTCACCTGCTCGAAGGCGAGTGAGCAGTGAGTGCATCTCTTCACTGTCAATCCGCTCGGAAGTCGTCAGAACGTACTCGCCCGGTGGCAACATCGCCTTGGTCGGGCGATACACGAACTGCGCACCGCCGACCAGTTGATTTGCCGCGAGTGATGTTGGAAGGGTGGTTCGATGAACGGCGTCCGCGCGATTCACGACGTAGATCGTCGTCCCATCCGAGCGAATGAAGAAGAACTGACCACGGTCGATCATGCGGGCGTCTGCCGGGTACTCGACTCGCAGGCTGACTTCGCGGGCTCCTTTGATCCAAGCGTTGTAGTTGAGTGCTCCAAGATCAACCGCGGTTGTGCTTGCGGTTTGCGGCAGCCAGCGAACCACATCACCGACCCCCACGATGGCGTGGAAGTTCTGCGACTTCGGCGCGCCGGGAACTGAAAAAGTCACCTTCCCCCCCGCTTCGATCCGGCGATAGCTCAACATGCCATATCCATCGACGGTCATGAACAAGTCCTGATACAGGCCCTTTGGGAGCTCAACCGTGGCTTTCAGCGTGATAGCAGGCTCTGCGATGACATCGATGGTGACATCCGAACCCACCTCCGGAACGGCAACCCGATACACCAGCTTGAACGTCCAGTTCTTAAACACATTGCGAAAGCCTTGTATTGCTTCCATTTCAGCTTCAGATTCCGCACGAGTTGGCCTAAACGGGTTCGCGCGATTTCGCGTAAAGTGCGCAATGCTCACCTGCACCGCAACTGATTTCATATCCGCAGGCCATTGCATCGTTTGCGTCAAGTTCCCGTCGGAACCAGTGATCCCGGTCCACCCCTTGACACTGAGTCGAGAATCGAGCGGATGCGTCGCCTGAAACGGAATCCCGGCCATCGGTTCGCCCTCGGGCGTACGAACTCGTACGGTCAGATTGAGCGTCCGATACTGCACGTTCGCCGGCGGCTCAAGGCCGGGTGTAGGCGTGACCTGTGGCAGTGCAGGCGGTGTCGGCCCCGGCTGGCGTGCGGAGGTCGCGAGTGAAAGCAGACCAATCGAAACACCCGCAATGCACATCAGGCCTATTGAAGTTACGAATCGCATGCTCTGCTTCCTTCGTTGAAACCAATCGCGATCGTCAAATGATAGAGTCAACCCGAGCCCGCGTTCGCTGCACTCGTCCGCAAGTTCTGACTGAAAGCACAGAGCGGCGTCGCCTTCGTTGGCGTGTGCTGGCGTTGGACGCTGATCAAGAATCGCCACAGACACGGGATGTGGTTGCTCCGTCAGTTCTTCGCGACTGAGTTCATTGAGCACACTGATCGCGGAAGAACTGTTTTCCTGCTGCACGCCAAATAGATATCGGGGTTTCCTTTCGCCAGCGACCCCGTGAGATTGCGTACTCCGTGTTGGCAATGCCCCCCCGAGATCGACATCGGTGTTCACGGTGGGTCGTAGACGAGTGCGCCTTTTCCCCTCACCCCCCCTCACCCCACCACCACCCGCACCACCACCACCACCACCAAAATCACCCCCCACCCCGGCAGCTTCCAGCGTTCCGCGATCACGAACGCCGAAGCGGCGATCACGCCGTCCGTTACGCTCCGCACGCCCGTGGTCATCACCGGGTCATACAACGCCGCCAGCAGGATTCCCACCACCGCGGCGTTCGCGCCCGCCAGCGCCCCTCGCGCCCAGGCCCGCTCACGCAACTCCGCCCAGATCGGCAGCGCCGCGATGATCAGCAGCCACCCGGGCAAAAAGACCGCCGCGATGCCCAGCACGCCGAAGAGCCACGCGGCGGCTTCGCCGTGGCCTTCACCAGCAGCCGCTGAACCCGCATCGCCCAGCCGCGCCGCCGCCCCGACATATCCCGCGAACGTGAACAGCGGGCCCGGGATCGCCTGTGCACCGGCATACCCCGCCAAAAACGTTTCATCGCTCATCCAACCCCTCGGCACAACCTCCTCGCGCAGCATGGGCAGCACGACGTGCCCGCCGCCGAAGACCATCGCCCCCGCGCGATAAAACCCGTCGCTCATCTGCGTTGCCAAGCCGGGCAGCACCCGCGCAACCGTCGGCAGCGTCACGATCAACGCCGCGAAGATCGCCAGCGCCACCATCCCCGACCGCCGCGAGTGCATGGGCTTTTCCTCGCTCAGCGGCGCACCGTCCTCACCACGCCGCGCCTCAGCGTTCTTCATTGCTTCGCGCTGATGAGGCACGCCCGCGCCACCCACGCGCCACGTCACAAGCCCCGCCAGCACGATCGCCCCGACCTGCACCCACGCGTTGCCCCACAGCACCACCGCCGAGCAAACCAGCACACCGATGACCGCCAGAAGCCATCCGCGCCAGAGTTTCCGCGCCATCGACCACACCGCCTGCATCACGATCACCACGGCCGCCAGCTTCAGCCCGTGCACCCACGCCGACGACTCGATCGCCCCCAACCGCACCGCCCCATACGCCAGCGCGATCATGACCACGGCCGAGGGAATCAGGAACATCACCGAAGCCAAGATCCCGCCCAGCAGCCCCGCACGCGCACGCCCGATGCACAACGCCATCTGGCTGCTCGCAGGTCCGGGCAGAAACTGACACAGCGCCAGCAGATCCGCAAACCGCGCCTCGCTCAGCCAGCGCCGCTGACGCACGAAGACGCGCTGAAAGATCCCCAGGTGCGCGATGGGCCCGCCGAAGGAAATCAGCCCCAGCTTGAAGAAGACCCACGCAACTTCGAAAGCTGAACCGCGCAGCGAAGTTCCGCGCTGGTCCGCCACCGCGGGCGTCACGCCGCTGACCCCAACCATTTCGTCTTCAACCGTCGGACCAAGCTCTCAATCTTCTGCGCCAGCTTCACACCCAGCCCCTCGTTCACCGCATCGCCCATGAATAGCCGAGCCACGACCCACCCGATCATTCCACCCGCCAGCACATCCGTCGGGTAGTGCGCATCAAACAGCAGCCGCCCGAAGCCTACCAAACACGCCAGCACGAGCGCGATCCATCGCAGCTTCGGGTACATCACCGCGATGAAGCACGCGAACGCCGCCGCCGACGCGGTGTGGCTGCTGGGCATGCTCCACAAATCACTCGAGATCCCCTTGGTGAGATCCCACGCGTGCGCGAGGATCGGCGGGCCCTTGCCGTCCTTCGGCATCACCGGGTACACGCCAAACGGCCCCAAGAACCGCTCCGGATCATCAAACTTGGGCCTGGGCCTGCCGATGAGCATCTTCGCCGCCAGGGCCGTCAGCAGCGCCACGCCCATCCCCAGCGCGAAATCAAAGAGCCTTGCCCGCCGGGTGGGGTCCATGATCCACACCACCAGCGCCAGCAGCGCGATGCTCGTGCCCTGCCCGAACTGCTGCAAGGCCGAGAGCTCGCGCCGAAAATCGCCGGGAAGTCTCATCTTCTCGCCGGTCAGCCACGCCGAAATCGCCGCGTCACTCGGCAGCATCACCACGATCACCACCACCGTCAGCACCGCCCAACCAAACCAGCTCTTCCCCGCAAACCCCATGGGAGGTGTCGTCAGCGCTTCACGCACACCCGCGATCAACCCGCCCGGCCCCGTGCGCGCACCATCACCCCGCGCCGCCCCGCCCGTGTGCTCTGCACGCACGCCTGATGCCGTATCCTCCGTCATCGCCTTACGACTCCACAGGTGCGGATGCTCAAAGCCCTCGCGCAACCCGGCAGATGGTACACCCCCTTCGTCATCGCGCCGGGGGTTTTTCTCTTGGCCCTCTTCATCGCGCTGCACACCGCCCGCGCCCTGCCCCCCATCGACCGCGACGAGTGCCGATTCGCCCAGGCCTCGCGGCAGATGTTCGAAAGCACAACCCTGCCCTCCAACACCCTCGACCTGCGCGTCGACGATAAAGGCGTCCCCAAAGGCCTGCACGCCGGCTCGTGGGCCGTGCCCATGTTCGCCGAGACGCCCCGCCTGAACAAGCCGCCGCTGATCTACTGGCTGCAATGCCTCAGCGCCCGCGTCCTGACCGACAATCGCCCACTCCTCGACGCGATCTGGATGTACCGCGTCCCCTCCGCAATCTGCTACGCCCTCTCGTGCGCAGCGCTCTACCTTCTCGCGCGTGGCATGGTCCGTCATAACGCCGCCCTGCTCGCCTCGATCCTCCTGCTCGTCTCGCCCATGATGCTCTGGGACGCGCTGCAAGCCCGCAGCGACGAGCTGCTGACCTTCACCACACTGCTGACCATGGCCGCCCTGTGGAGCATCTGGTCGCGCCGCGATCAACCCACCACGCTGCCGGGTCGCACACTCCGCGCCATCGCCTTCTGGCTCTGCATGGGCCTCGGCATCCTCACCAAAGGCCCGATCACCCCCATGATCGCCGGCTTGTGCATCATCTCCCTCTGCATCTTCAGTAAGCCCTCGACCACCAACCAAAGCCGCTGGCGTTGGCTCTTGCAGCTCAACCCGCTGCTGGGAATCGTGATCATCGCCCTCACCCTCGCGCCGTGGCTCATCGCCATCGACCACGCCGTGGGCATCTCGAACTACGCCCGCATTGTCTACGACGAGTTCGTCCTCCGCGGCACCACCGGCAGCCGCGAAGGCCACTTCGCCCCGCCCGGGTTCCACCTGCTCCTCTCCGCCGCCCTGCTCTGGCCCGCCTCGCTCGTCTTCATCGACGCCCTGCGCCGCGCCTGGAAAGGCTGCCTCCGCACCCGCCTCTCCACACCCGCCTCCACAACCACCGACCCCGCCTCAACCACGCAGCCTCCGCGCCGCCGCTGGTCCTTCCGCTCGCTGATCCCCACACACATCCGCGATGTTGAGCTCTTCCTGCTCGCCTGGCTCGTCCCCGCGTGGATCGTCTTCGAGCTCAGCCCCGCGAAGCTCCCCCACTACCCCATGCCGCTCTACCCCGCCGCGTGCATCCTCTGCGCCGCGATGCTCTTCACGCGTGAGCACGATTTCCGCCGGGCCATTCGAACAACCGACGAAACCGCGCCCGCGCCCTCCACCCGCCTCACCACGGGCGACATCATCTGGATCGTCATCGCCTGCGTCCCCTCCCTTCTCTGCGGCATCTTCGTCACCTATTCCTTGTTCTCCTCATCCGTCCAACCCCCACTCTCCTCCACCAACATCTTCACCCTCATCGGCCTCGCCATCTACGGCTGCTTCGGGGTCTACCACGCCGCAAAGGTCCTGCGCACACGCCGCGCACTGTGGATCGGCTTCTTCGCGATCATCATCTCACTCCCCGCGCTCTCCGTTGCGATCCGCACCATCGGCCCGCGCACCCTCCCCGGCTCGCTCACCGCCCGTCTCTTCAAACCCCTCACGCCCGTCGTCCCGCTCATGGCCCTCCACGACAACTCGCTCCCCTTCGCCAGCGTCTATCACGAAGACTCCGTCGTCTTCTGGTCCCGTGGCCGCGTCGAACGCCTGCACACCTCCGCCATGCTCGACTGGCTCCGCGCCCGCCCGCGCGCCGCCGCGATCATCGACGAACGCCAACTCGCCGAGGCCCAGGCCCTCGGCTGCGTCTCGATCTTCTCCACCGCGGGCGAAAACTCCACCATGCCCAAGGGCCAACGCGACACCATCCTCCACGTGGTCATCAAGGGCGAACCCTTCCCCTCCAAAGCCCCACAACCTTCCGCACAACCATGACCACCGCGCACAGCCACAGCCCTCACCCCGCACCCACGCCAACACCCACAGGCCTGCTGCTCATCGATAAGCCGCTGGGCCCAACCTCCATGGATGTCTGCCGCCGCGTCCGCTGGCGACTCGTCCAGGCCGGCGCACCCAAGCGCATCAAAGTCGGCCACGGCGGCACGCTCGACCCGCTCGCCACCGGGCTCCTCGTCGTCCTGATCGGCAAAGCCACACCCCTCTGCGATCAGATCATGCAGGGCGAAAAGACCTACGAAGCCACCGCCGACCTCCGCGCTTTCTCCACCACCGACGACGCCGAGGGCGAACTCACCCCCGTCCCCATCACCACGCCGCCCACGCTCGAAGCCGTCACCACCGCCTTGGCTCGCTTCGTGGGGCTCATCCAGCAGCGCCCGCCGGCCTTCAGCGCCATCAAAGTCGCCGGACAGCGAGCCTACGACCTGGCGCGCAAAGACGGCGCCGAGGCCGTGCAACTCCCCGCACGCCCCGTGATGATCCACGAGCTCTCACTCACCCGCTACGAATGGCCCACGCTCTGCTTCCGCGTCCGTTGCGGCAAGGGCACCTACATCCGCTCCCTCGCCCGCGACCTGGGCCTTGCCGTGCACACCGGCGCGCACCTCACCGCCCTCCGCCGGACCACCACAGGCCCGTTCACCATCGACCACGCCCGCGCGATGGACGCCCTCCCCGACAAACTCACGCAGAACGACCTGCTACCCATCCCCGCCGAGTTCACCCGCTGATTCAGAGCCGACGACTTCAGTCGTCGGTGTCTTTGCGTTTTTTTCTTCTGCTCTCGCTCTTCGAGCCGCGCTTGCCCGCCGAAGGCGACGCCTCACCCTCACCCTCGCACCGCCCGCACGTCCCGTGCAGCGTCACATCCTGCGGGCGAACGCTCGCGGCGTGCTTCTTCCCCCCGCCGCTTGTTTCACCGCCCTTGGTGCGGATGATCACCTCCGCCTCGGGCATGCACTGCACGCTGCCGCAGGAGTCGCACACCAGGTGCGGGTGCTCGTGGTCGTGCTTGTGCTCAGAGCAGTGCGCGTGGTCCGTCAATGAGAACCGAAAAACCCGGTCCCCGGGATCGACCTTGTGCGCGATCCCCTTCTCCACGAACGAGTTCAGCGTGCGATAGACCGTCACGCGGTCGAAGTCGTCGCGCTCTTTTCCGCCCGCCTTCCCCGCCTGCTCACTCAACCTCGAAAAGATCTCCGCCGCTTCGAGTGCCGCGGTGCTCTGCGCCAGGACCGCCAGCACCGCCAGCCGCACGGGCGTCACGCGCAGCAAAGCCCCGCGCAGCACCGCCTGCGGGCTTGCCACCTCGCCCCCGTGCGATCGTTGATGTGATGCACCCATACGCCGAACCTCACCCCTCCCCATTCCCTCGCACCATCAGCACATCGTCAGCCCGCCGTCGACGCAGATCGTCTGCCCGGTGAGGAATCCCGCCTCGTCGCTGCTGACATACGCAACCGCCGAGGCGATGTCGTCCACCTGCCCCAGCCGCTTGATGGCCATGAGCTTGGTGATCCCTTCCTTGATTTCCGTGGGCAGGTTCGCGGTCATGTCCGTCTCGATGAACCCCGGCGCGATGACGTTCGCGGTGATCCCCTTACCGCCCAGCTCCTTCGCCACCGTCTTGGTCAGCCCGATGAGCCCCGCCTTCGCCGCGGCGTAGTTCGCCTGACCCGCGTTCCCCACCACGCCCGAGGTGCTGGCGATGTTCACGATCCGCCCGAACTTGCCGCGCATCATGCTCCGCGCCGCCGAGCGGATCGCCACGAACGCGCTGCTGAGGTTCGTCTGGATCACGCTGGTCCAGTCCTCGTCGCTCATCCGCAGGATCAGCCCGTCCTTGGTGATCCCCGCGTTGTTCACCAGGATGTCCAGCCGCTTGTGCTCCTCCGCCACCGCGTCGATCACCTTCCCGAACGCCGCCGCGTCCGAAATATCCGCGGCCTTCACGCTCGCGCTCCCGCCGCTCATCTCGATCGTGGCCTTCAGGTCGTTCAAGGGCCCCTCGCTGCGGGCGATCAAGACCACGTGCCGCCCGTCCTTCGCCAGACGCAGCGCAATCGCCCGCCCGATCCCACGCGAAGCCCCCGTCACAACCGCAACCCGCTTGCCACTGTCAGACACGATGCAACCGCCTTCCTGAAGGGACGAAACGAAGAAAACTCAAAGCTCAGATCTCAAAGCCCAACGCTCAAGTCACAGAGGCTCAAACTCAATGTCGCGCTGTGCTTCAACTCTCGCAACTCGCGTCTCGCGACTCGCGACTGACCACTCTTCATGCTCAACCCACGCCGGGGATCTTCACCGGGCCCGCGGGGGTCCGCTTCGTCGGCCCTTCCGGAGGCGTGGTCGAAGGCCCGCTGGGCGCGCCGCCGCCGGGCGTATTGGGTTTCTGAGAGCCCGATCCGCCGCTGCCGCCCGGCGCCTGCGTGCCGCCGCCCTCGGCACTGGCGATCTTGCCCGTCCCAAGCGAGAAGCCCAGCATCCCGATATCGTCCCAGTCGCTCGCCTTCGCCCGAACAATCGGCGTCGTCGACGAGTTCGAGAACGTCCACTTCCCACCCGCACGCGACGCCGACCAGCCCAGCAGGATCGACCCGCTGCCGTCCTGCACCGCCGTCAGACACACCATCTCGGGCACTTCCGTCAGGCTCGACGCCGTCTCGGCCATCTGCGCCATGACCGTCTGGTTCATCTTCCTCAACTGGTCGTCCGCGTTCGCCCGCGCGTCGGCACGATCGATCCCCCGCGCGACGTACTGCTCGAACAACCGGTTCGCCGCCGCCACGTTCGCCTTCAGCGAAATCTCCAGCGCCTGCTGCTTCTCGATCTCCGTCAGCGACGTCGGCGCACTGGCGTACACAATCCGCACCGCCTCCAGACCCTTGGTCGACTGCGTCCATGTCCCCGCGGCCTTCAACTCCTGCACCACGCTCATCGCGCGACGGTTCAGCAGCGTCGAAAGCTTCGCCTCATCACCTCGCGCAAGCGCGTCCGCAAGCTCGCACGCCGCTCGAGCAAAGCTCTCGTCGGTGATCGCCAGCGAATCCGCCGCACTGACCCGCGCGTCAGCCTTGACCTCCGCCAGCAACGCCTGGAAGTCAACCATCTTCGGCGCCGGGGGCGGCGGCGGCGGGGGCGGCGGGGGCGGCGGCGGGGGCTTCTTGCAACCGCCGATCAACGCCACGGCCAAAACCGCAGCGCCCGCCAGCGTGCGCCATGCACCGCCGGTCAGCCTTCGCATCGAAATCCCACCCGCCCGACGCTCTGTTTCACGCTGGTTCATCATGAGTGATCACCTTCACGGACTTTTCGATCCGTCGCATCAATCCCATCAAGGTCTTGCCCGGCGCCAGTTCGTGGAACTCCGCCGAGGAATACGTCTTCGCCATCGCAGCGCACGATTCCGCCCACCGCACCGGCGCGGTCAACTGCTCGAACAGCCTCGTGCGGATGCTCTCCGCATCCCCCGCGTGCGCCTCCGCCGTCACGTTCGCGTACACCTCGCACGACAGCGCGTTGATCTTCGTCGTCTGCAGCGCCGCACGCAGCTTCTCCGCCGCCGGCGCCATCAAAGGCGAGTGGAACGCACCGGCAACCTGCAACGCCGTCGCCCGCAGACCCAGCTTCGACGCAGGCCCGTCCGCCGCCGCCGCCCGATCGCAGGCGCTCTTGCTCCCCGAGATGACAATCTGCCCCGGCGCGTTGAAGTTCGCGCACACAAGCACCTCGCCCGCGCCCCCGCCCGCCAGCGCCTCGGCACACACCTGCTTCGCCTGCGCTTCATCCGCCCCGATCAACGCCACCATCCCCCCCACGCTCTTCTCCGCCGCCTCCTGCATCGCCGCCCCACGCAGCGCCACGAGCCTCAGCCCGTCTTCAAACGAGAACGCACCGGCGATGTGCAACGCGGTGTACTCACCCAGCGAAAGCCCCGCCGTCGACACCACCCCCGCCTCCTTCACGCCCGCCTGCGCGCCGATCCCCATCTGCGCCAGCATCCCGCGCCAGCACGCAACGCTCGTGACATAAATCGCCGGCTGCGAAACGTCCGTGCGGTTCAAAACCTCCGCCGGCCCGTTCCAACACAGTTCGCTGAGCTTCGCCCCGCCCGGCAACTTCCCCGACAAAATCGCGTCCGCCTCGTCAAAGACACGCTTCGCCTCGGCGGACTTCTCCGCCCAGACCTTCCCCATCCCCACAAACTGGGCCCCTTGCCCCGGCATCAAAACCACACGCGCCGTCGTCATAGTCCACCAGTATACGAGGAATCGCCCCTCGCCGCGGCCCTCCATCGCCCCATTCCCCCCCGGTTCACACCCGATTTCCCCCCCCATCCACCCCCCCCAAACCCCCTTGGCCTACCCGTGCGCGCGCACACCCCGCCCACGTTCAGTCTCCACCGCACTCCCCCGGTTCATCGAAAAAGAAAAACGCCCCGGAGGTAGTTCCTCCGGGGCGCGTGTGTTCAGGCTTCGTTCAATCCTTCGGGCTTACTTCTTGCCCTTACCGGCGTCCTTGCCCGTGTCCTTCCCAAGCCACTTGTCCCAGTTCTTCGCATACTCGTCCGCGTTGCTCTTCGTCACCACCACCAGGTCCGCCTTGACGATCGGATCCTTCGGCGCTTCGTTGCTGACGAGCTTGTTCATCGACAGCTTGACGCTCTCATAGCCCCACTCGTAGACCTTCTGAGCCAGCAGCACGTCGACCTGCCCGTTCTTGACATAGTCCAGCATCGGGGGCAGCGCGTCCACCGAGACGACCTTCGCGGAGGTGGAGATCTTGTTCAGCGCGTTCTTGGTGTTCAGAGGCCAGCCACCGACCAGGGCCCAGCCGGTGATATCCGGGTTGGCCGCCTGCACCTGTTCCATCTTGGCAACCGCGTCCTGGGCGGTTTCCTTGTGGTAATAGACGTCCTTGATGGTGATGCCCTTGAACTCCTTCTCGATGGCGTCGCGCACGCCGCGGACGCGGCCCTGGAGGTTCGGGGCGGTCTGGTTGCCCGCGAGGATCGCCACCACGCCCTTGCCGTTCAGTACGCGGGCCATCTCGCGCCCGAGCTGCTGTCCGCAGGCGAAGTCGTCGGTGCCGTAGTACGCAAAGCGTTTGCTCTTGGGCGCGTCGGAGTCGAAGGTGACCACGGGGATGCCCTTATCGACGGCGCTGTCGATCGACCCGGTGAGGATCTTCGCGTCGGTGCAGCTCACCGCGATCGCGTCGATCCCGGTGGCGACCAGTTGCTCCATGAAGTCCGCCTGCTTCTGCGCGTCCTCATCCGTCGGCGTGCGCCAATCGACCTCGATCTTCACGCCCATCTTCGCGCCCAGTTCCTTCGCGGCATCTTCCGCGCCCGTGCGAGCGGCGATGAAGACCGGGTTGCTGGTGCTCTTGGCGATCAGACCGATGCGGTAAGTCTTCTTCTTCGGGGTCGCGGGGGCCGCGCTGGCCGCGAAGGCCCACGACGCCGCCGCCATACCCAGAACCGCCAGACCCGTGAACAGTGCTTTACAGCCGATACCCATGCGAGAACTCCTGTCGAAAAATGCCCCCGCCCACGCGTGAACCGATCGAACACACAGACCACCACCCGCGCCGCCCAAACTGCTTTCGCTCACCGTTGAGCGTTGGACGCAGCATACCGAGCTTTCCGGATGCCGCCGACTGCCCGTTCAGCCTGAGTCGCCCCCCAACACCGCACGAACTGCCCGAACGCTCAGCGCTTCTTGCTCCCCAAGCGGTGCTTCGCCTGATCCACCACCACCGCGACGATGATCGCCAGACCGATGACGATGTCCTTGTACTCCTGACGAATCCCGGTCATGAGGATGCTGTTATCGATCAACTGAATGGTGATCGCTCCGAGCACCGCACCCAAGGCCGAGCCGCGTCCGCCCGAAAGCGACGCCCCGCCGACGACCGCCGCCGCGATGACATTGAGTTCGTACCCCTTCCCCGCGTCGCTGCTGGCGGCACCGTAATACCCAAGGTACATCAACGCGCTCAGGCCCGTCAGCGCCCCCATGATCGTGTAGCAGATGATCTTGACCCGACCAACCGGGATGCCGGCGTACTTCGCCGCGATCTCATTCCCACCAATAGCAAAGATCCGCCGCCCGAAGACCATGTTCGCGAAGACGAACATCCCCGCCAGCGCGATCACCACCATGATCATCGAAGGCACAGGCGTGATCCCCCACAGCTCGGCCTTGAACATCCCCCCTTGCAGCGACTCCGCCCCCGAGATCGTTTGCCCCTGCGTCGAGACGAACGCGATGCCGCGGTAAATCGCCATCCCGCCCAGCGTGATAATGAACGGATGGACATTCAGCCCGACGCTCGCCGCCCCGTTGACAAACCCGCACGCCGCCCCGATCCCGCAGCACGCCAGCACCGCCACGGGTAAGGCCACCATCAGCCCCGCGCCCCCGCCATCACTGCCGACAAAGAGCTGCAACACCATCGCCCCCACCACCGCCGCCAGCGCGTAGATCGACCCGATACTCAAATCGATCCCGCCCAGCGCAATAATCGCCGTCATTCCCACGGCCATCACCGCAATAAAACTCGTCGACGTCAGCACCGAAATCAGGTTGTCCGAGTTAAGAAACTTGTTGACGCCGTAGTTGTACCGAACGATCGGCTTCTCTTCCGACCCGCGCAGTTCGTACCCCTCAGCCTCCTTGAACCGCGTGATCTTGCCGTCGGGGGCCTTGATGGCGATCTCGCCCTCGCGCTGATCAGCCTGCGGCGCGACGACCGAGCCTTCCGCGAGTTTGATCTGATCAAACCGCGGGACAGGTCCGAACCGCAGGTGCGTGTACGTCGTCAGCCCCACCATCAGGGCGATGATGACCACCACCAGCCCGAACTCCTGAGCGCGGACGATCCGCCCCAGCAGCGACCGTTTCACTGGCGCGTTCGAGGCGGCGACCGATCGGCTCTGTTCCTTGCGCTCATCAGACAAACCAAAACCCTCCAGCGAGCGCCCACCGACCAACAGCATCGGGGGCAAGACCGGCCGCGCTCCGACTCAAGCGACGGGGCCCATCATATCGAAAGACTCTGCCCGACGTTGCCCAACACTTCAACCCGCTCAACCCGCCCGACCAACCTTCAATCGGAACTGCACGTTCAGTACGGGCGCACGCGGGGTTTCAACCGATCGCTCGTCCGACGACGTGCCGCGGACACCCTTCACGAAGCTCCGCCGAAAAGCGGGGCGTGACTGAGCGTCAACGTCGGCATTCGCACTTTCGGTTAATCAGTCCAGCGTCTGTGTCCGCCGCGAGCGGTTGGGATCGACGCTATTCACCGACTGACCCTTCGAGGTGTTGGTGCTGAAGAACTCATCGTGGATGTTGCCCTTCAGGAACTCGGTGTGACCGTCGGTGAAGACCCAGTTCGCGCCGTCGCGACCGTGGTTATCAAACGGGCCGTAGAACCCCGCCTGCGTCTGGGCGGCCGTCGCCTCGGCGGTGTTGGGGTTGCCCGAGCTGGCGCCGTACCACGAACGCGTGGAGAGGTCGCAGCCGTTGGTCTCGTCACCCCACAGCGGCGCGGGCTTGGGCAGATAGATCTCGTCGGTCTTGAACCCCGCGATGTACATGTAGCTGAGGTTGTAGTTCACAACCTCGGATTCCTTGGTCGGCGGCGTGGGGACCTTGAACTTCGCCGCCTGCACGGGCGGCGCGCCGGGGGTGTACGGAAAACCGAAGTAGCGATCCTCGCGATCCGCGGGACAGACAAGGACCTGCAGACCTTCGAGATACCCACGCAGCAGCGGCTTATCAAGCCCCGACTGCGAGGCAGGTGAAGCGCTGCTGGACAGAGGCCAGTACCGCGCGGTGTCTTCGTCCGTGCCGCCGCGGAACCCGCGGTCCGTGCCGTCGCCGTTCTGGAAGAGGCTGAACATCCCCGCCAGCCCGCCGTGACGGAACTGATTCGAGAGCACGCGGTTCTGTTGAACCGGGTTCGTCCAATCCACGCGACCGGGATCGCTGGCGTTGCCCGGATCGAACGGGAACATCGGGAACGCGCTCTTGAAGTCGTTGGCGTAGAGCGTCATCGCAACGCCCATCTGCTTCGTGCCGCTGCCGCAGGCGCTGATCCGGGCGGCGTTGCGCGCCTTGCCCAGCGCGGGGAGCAGGATGCCCACCAGCAACGCGATAATCGCGATCACGACGAGCAGTTCAATCAGCGTGAAACCAAACGTCGAAACACCTTGACGTTGATGTCGAGCTTGCATGCGCACGGGTCCTTGTGGTTCAACGATCACCCCGGCGTGCGTCGGCGGGAAACAAATCTTCGCCGATCAACACCGGACCACCCCGAAGAAGAACCGGAGCGGACCACCATTATCGGGTCTGCTCACGATTCCTGCAAAGGGTCACCGAGGCTTTTCGTGGAAAAACCTCCTCCGGGTGCACAGGTCGTCGAATCTTGCGCAGTTCCCCGTCAAACGCATGTTCGATGCCACCTGAACACAACCGCGGTCGTCGAGCTGCAGAAAGTCAAGTCTTCTAGAACTATCACTCCCATCGGCTCTCGCACACCGGCATAAGAGTTCACCAGTTCCCCAGACCGCCCATTTTCAACCGCTCTCCCCCACGTTCGAGTGAGGGCCGAGGTCCGATTGGGTTCACCGTGCGGCCTGGCTTCTCCGAGCCGCCGAACTCAGAGCCCGGGCGACAACCGCAAACCCGCCCATTCGAGCCATAATCACTTTGATCGATGGGTACAGCACCAACCTGCGTATTCCGAAGAATTCCTCTGGTTTTTCAGGACGATCATGTAGACTTTGATTGGTTCGCAGAACCCCAGCACGGTTTGTCCGCTCGCCGTTCCTCCGCATCGCGTGGGGGAGGTGCGTGGTGCGGTGTCTGGACTGCGAGTGGTTCGGTTCGTTCCGTTTCACATTTCACTCACTCAGGGAGTTGTTGTCATGAAGACCCGTCAAGCTCTGTACTCCGCCGCCCTGCTCTGCACGCTGGCCGGCAGCCTTGCTTTCGCCCAAGTCCCCGTCATCGACGGGAAGAAGGGCACGGACAACTACGGCCCCGCGAAGTGGGTCAACACCACCAACCCCACGCAGTTCGGTGACAGCACCGCCCTGACACTCAGCGGCGCGCCGCTGGGCAACCCCGCCGCCGTCAACCGCGGCATCGAAATCGCCATCCCCCTCGCGGACATCGGTGGCTACACCCCCGGCACCCCGATGAAGCTCTGCGCCTTCATCATCAACAGCGGAAACGACTTCCTCTCCAACCAGTTCGCCGGTCCGCTGCCTGAGAACTCCGAGAACCCCGGCGACCCGCGCGAAGTGAACCTCAACACCGCCGCATTCCCCGGCAATCAGTACATCGAGTTCACCCCCGCCGTCATCGCCACCGCCCCCACCATCGACGGCCAGCTCGATTCCTCCTACGGCGCGTTTATCCCCGGTTCACTCCAGACCTGCGGCACGGCCTTCGGTGACAACGGCACCGCCACCGCGGTCGGTGGCGGCGGGTCCGAGATCGACGCCGTCTACGCCGTCGTCAGCGGGACCAACCTGCACATCTTCGTCGCGGGCAACCTCGAGGCGAACTTCAACAAGCTCCAGATCTTCCTCGACACCGTCAGCGGCGACGGCCAGAACAAGCTCACCGGCAACCCCAACGGCCCGTCGCGTCTCTCCGACAACGACGCCTCCGGCGCGGGTCTGACCTTCGACGCCGGGTTCGAGCCCGACTTCTGGGTGAACATCAACGGCGGCGGCAACCCCGCCAAGCTCTTTGTCGATTACTGCACGCTGCCCGCTGGTGGCTTCGGTTCGTTCTTCTACTGCGGCAACGCCGACTTCGGCAACCTGACCGGCTCGCTGACCGGTGGCGACGCCTTCTGTCCCGTCATCCTCGCGTCGATCGACAACTCCAACACCGCGGGCGTTGTCGGTGGCAACACCGGCAACTTCGTCGTCCGTCCGCACCCGGACCGCGCCGCGGGCTCCGAAGTGAACGCCGTGTACTCCAAGATCGAGGGCGACAAGATCTACGTCCTCGTGACCGGCAACCTTGAGACCAACTCCAACAAGTTCAACCTCTTCTTCTCGGTCGACGGCGTGGCGGGTCAGAACCGTCTCCGCGCCGCGGGTGACTCCAACAACCCCTCCTTCCGCCCCAACCCCGACATCGCCTTCAACTCCCTCCAGAAGATGGGCTCCACCCCCGCCGGGACCGACCCCGCCACGGCGACCAATGGCCTGAAGTTCGATGACGGCTTCGAGGCTTCGTACTTCCTCTCCATCAACAACCAGTCCAACCCCGCCCGCGTCTTCCTCGACGGTGCGGTCATCCGCGCCTCCGGTCGTCGTCAGACCGCCGTCAGCGGCAACACCGGTGGCAAGGCCCTGGACTACGGCGCCTTCGACGGCGGGCGCAAGAGCCGCTTCCCGGTCATCAGCTATGACGGCAACCGCGCCGATCAGCAGACCAACCCCCCGGCGGGCGGGCTGGACAACATCTACACCAACTTCGCCCCGCGCTCGCTGGCGGACAACATCGACCAGAGCGCAACCGGCGGGACCTTCTTCCCCTGGCTGAACAACAACCTCGCCTCCGTCGCCGGCGGCAAGGTCCTCTGCTCCATCGACAACTCCAACGTGCTGGGCGTCACCGACGCGGCCGCTGACCAGACCGCCGCTGAGGCCGTCAGCACCGGTATCGAGTTCGCTATCGCCCTGAGCGAACTGGGCGTTACCGATCTGAACAACCTCCCGCGCATCCGCGTGGCGGGCTTCGTCAACAACACCGACTTCACCTTCGTCTCCAACCAGGTCCTCGGCGGCCTGCCCAGCGGCAACGGCAACCTCGGTGACCCCCGCGCCATCGACTTCTCCACCGTCGCTGGCAACCAGTACGTCACGCTCTACGCGCCCCCGCAGGTCGGCGGCTGCAACCCCGCCGACATCGCCTGCGATGACGGCACCCCGCTCTCGCTCGGCACCGGCTGCACCAACAGCAACCTCGGCCCGAACGAAGGTGACTTCAACGCCTTCTTCGCCGCTGACGGGTTCTTCTTCCAAGCCGGCGAAGGCCCCGCGGCCATCGGCGGCACCTGCGACATCGCCTGCGACAGCGGCGACCCGCTCGCCACCAACCCCGGCTGCACCAACAACGGCGTCAACGAAGGCGACTACAACTGCTTCTTCAACAACCTCTTCCTC
>JAVTWO010000020.1:0-3212 GCA_032229765.1 Phycisphaerales bacterium
CGCCTCAGCCACCCCTTCACCCGCTCCACGATCACCGCCGCCCGTGCCGCACCCATCAACCGCCGCTCCACCGCCCCCACCCCCCCCACTTCTCGCGCACCACCGCCACCCCCCGGCCGGTCCACCTCCTCCATCTCAAGATCAACCGTGTCATCATCGCGCACGCCGCAGTCTACCCGCCCTCTCTATCCTCCGGCATGTCCACCCCCTCTCCCTCCCCCACCTCTCCCGACCCCGCAAGCGACGCCCTCGCAAGCGCCGCCGTCGCACTCGTCAAGCCCCGCTCAATCGTCGGCCTCGGCACCGGCCGTGCCGCCGCCCGCGCCGTCCGCACCCTCGCACTCCGCAATCAACGCGAAAACCTCGACCTCACCTGCGTCTCCACCAGCAACGCAACCGAGTTCCTCGCACGCTCGCTCAACCTCCGCGTCGTCCCCCTCAACGACGTCTCCAAAATCGACCTCCTCTTCGACGGCGCCGACGAGGTCGACCCCGCACTCCACATGATCAAAGGCGGCGGCGCCGCCATGACCCGCGAACGCATCGTCGCCCACGCCTGCCTCAACTCCGGCGGCTCAACCATCTACCTCATCGACGACGCAAAGCTCTCCACCCGCTTAGGCGAAAAACGCCTCCTCCCCATCGAGATCATCCCCCTCGCCCGCGTCAGCGTCCTCCGCGATCTCGCCCAACTGGGCCTCGTCCCCTCACCCCACCACCCCGATCCCCTCCGCCGAACCCAGTCTTCGCTCGGCTCCGCCCCCAACCCCCTCGCCGAGCCCACCATCACCGACAACGCCGGGCACGTCCTCGACCTGCCCATCCCCGCACACATCGCCCAATCCCCCGCCGCCCTGAAAAACCTCGCCCAAACCATCCGCCAAATCCCCGGCATCATCGACCACGGCCTCTTCATCACCGAATGCCAAACCCTCGCCACCGAAGACCCAACAGGAAAAGTCCACATCACCGCCCGCCGGGCGTGAGACGCATCGGCTCAACTTCACTCAGTACCGACGCGCACGAGTAACTCGTGCGAAGAGGTTCACTTCTTGTCGGGAACCAGCTCAAAGACCAGCTCAGGCCGCGGCTGAATCTCGCTCAGCGCTTTCTTCACCGCCTCCTCATCCTCACGCGTGAGCACAGGCCCAAAGACCTTCACGGTCTTCGCCCCATCGATCTGCTGAATCTCCACGCCTGAGTAAGGCCCGGAGTTCAGGAACTTCTTCGCCTGCTCCACAAACGCGGCATACCCCGAATCGATCTTGTGCTCCACCGGCCGTGTGAGCACAAAGAAGTAGACCACCAGCCACACCACGCACAACACGACCACACCCACCGAAGTGAACAGGACGAGCTTCCTCTTCGCTCCGTTATTGCTTGCCGTCGTCTTCATCATCTGCCTCCTGCGAGAGTGACCTTCAATCAAAGACCGCTCGCGAAAAAAAACAAGCGGGCCCGTTGAGGCCCGCCTGGTTGAGTCAGTTTCCACGTTTAAGCCACCGCCATCACGGGGCTGTCGAGGTCCGCCCAGACGTGAACTCCGTGGGATTGAATGTCCAATCCGCACGGGTCGCATCCTTTGACCAGTGACGCATGTCCTGGAACTCTTCGAGCCCCCAAGCCTCGGTGTGCCCGTCCATCATCACCGCGATGCCCACGTTGCCGATGTACCGCAAGTCGATGTTGCCGTACACGCCAGGCGCTTGAGTCGGGTCCCACTGCCGACGGGTCTGCACACTCCCGTTCCAAACCGTTCCCGTCGGCGCAAGGCTCGTGCGATTTCGCGGCCCGCTCGGCGCTTCAAGTCTGTGCATGCCCGGAACGACCTTCGAGCCGTTGGCGATCGTGCCACGCGCCGACGCAAACTGCATCAGCTTCGCCGGATCGTGCCGATCACTCGTACGGTTCAGATAGAACTTCTTCTTCAACAGCGGCATGCCGGCGCTGCTGTTCCAAAACCGCGATTCACGCGGACCGTACCACTCCGCGAACGCGCCTCGTTCAAAGTCCCCACCCACGAACGTGCCGTTGATCCCGAAGCTCGTGTTCCAGTTGCGGACGTACTGCTGATGGCTCGAGTTCGGGTCGTTCGCAGGATCACCCCACGCCAGTCCACCCGGATTGCGATACCGCGGCAACGCCGATATCTCCTCGTTCAACGCCGCGTCGTTCGTCATCATCTGCACGTTGTACTCGGTGTACACCGCCAGCCGCCACCCATACGGCTTCATCCCCGTTCCCTCCATATACGTCTTGTGCTCATCGTGCGTGAAGAGCTGGATGAACCGGTTCGGCCCGTGCGCCCAGTTCCAGTGCGAGTACCCGGGGATCACCACTTCCTTGTTGCTCGACGAGTAGTTCGACGACGCAACACTGTGCTGACGACCCATCAGCGAATCACGCGTGAGCTTCGCAAGCGCCTTCGCACGTCCCAACGCCGGCAGCAAAATCGAGATCAACAACGCGATGATCGCGATCACCACCAGCAGCTCAATCAACGTAAACCCCGAACGCGCAACGTTCTTCCCGTTCTTCTGCATGCCTGTGCTCCTGCGAGTTGCAATCCCCGAAAATCGATCCACTTCAACGCCGATCGACCAGAACGGCCAACCAACGCCCGCCGTCGCCAAGATCATGCGAGCGGCCACCACACCACAGAGATCGTAAATATACCAAAGTCTGGGGGATTTGCCGACCGTGCCCCCCTCAAACGGGGCAAAATCCAGAAAAACCCGCGAACTTCCCCGAATACACCCAGAAAGCCCACCTAAAACCCACAAAACAAGCCTCCTCAGCTCACTTCGGCGCTGAAGCTCCACCCGTCGACGGCTTCTCTCGCGGCACGGGCATCGGGGTTTTCCCCACTTTCACCTTCCACTCCACCGCAATCTCAGGCATCTGCTGCTGAACACCCGCCACCTTGGCCTTCAGTGCCTCCAGGTCCGCCGCCGTCTCCACGACCCCTTCCATCACCATCTTGCCATCCACCGGCTTCGGTTCGACGAACATGAAGACCATGTTCTCCATCATGTTCAGCCGCCCGTAGAAATCCGTCAGCGGGTCGGCCTTCGCCACCTGCACCGGACGCGACTGCAGGATCGTCATCGTCACCACCACCAGCGAGATCAGAATCGCAGTGATCGAGAAGCCCAGCATGAGCTTCTGTTTCTTCGCCGGGTCCATCCCGCCCTTCTTGCCGATTCCGATGT
>JAVTWO010000021.1:0-18687 GCA_032229765.1 Phycisphaerales bacterium
CGATCCCAACTCCTCCCCCTCGGAGCGCCCCTCGTGATCGCCATCGACAACCTCCACACACGCTTCGGCACCCTCGTCGCGCTCGACGGCATCTCCCTCAACCTCGGGCCCGGTGAGCTCTTCGGGTTCATCGGCCCCAACGGCGCAGGCAAAAGCACCACCATGAAGATCCTCTGCGGTCTCATGCGCCAAGACCTCGGCACCGTCTCCGTCTGCGGCTTCGACCCACGCTCCGATCCAAACGCCGTCAAACGATGCCTCGGCTACATGCCCGACTTCCTGGGCGTCTACGACGACCTCACCGTCGACGAGTACCTCCAGTTCTTCGCCGCCGCCTTCGGCATCCCCTCCCGCAACGCCAAACGCCGCAGCGTCATCGACTCCGTCCTCCAGCTCACCGATCTGACCGAAAAACGCCACGCCATGGTCGACTCCCTCAGCCGAGGCATGCAACAACGCCTGGGCGTCGCACGCGTCCTCCTCCACGAACCCAAAGTCCTCCTCCTCGACGAACCCGCCAGCGGCCTCGACCCCCGCGCACGCATCGAGCTCCGCGAAATCCTCGTCACACTCCGCCAGATGGGCAAAACCCTCATGGTCAGCTCCCACATCCTCTCCGAACTCGGCGAGATGTGCACATCCATCGGCATCATCGAACGCGGCAAGCTCATCTACGCCGGCTCGCTCGAACAAGCACTCATCAAGTCCGGCGCGGGCGAACGCGTCGCCATCACCCTCGAAACCTCAACCGACGAAGCCCCCGCAACCTCACCTCAGCAGGCCGCCCTCGCCCTCGAAGGTGACCCCCGCATCGCCCGCGTCACCGTCGAAGAGCAGAACCTCCTCGTCGATCTCGTCCCCGCACCCGCGGGAGGCCGCCTCAGCCACCACTTCCTCATCGAAAAACTCGTCGCCTGCGGCGCCCGCATCGGCGCCTTCACTCCCCGCGGCGTCCGCCTCGAAGACGCCTTCCTCCGCCTGACGAAAGGGGCTCTGAACTGATGCACAGCCCCAACCAATCCTCACCCACACCCACCACACCCACCGCCACCGCCGCACAACCCACTCAACCCGCTCTCCGCAAACACTTCGCCTTCAACCTCCTCGACGCCTGCTTCGGCCCCGTCTTCCAACGCGACATCCGCATCACCTCCCGAAAGCCCGGCACCTACTGGGCCCGCTTCACCATCGCCATCCTCCTCCTCGCCGTCGCCACCATTGCGCTCCTAAGCACCGTCCTCTTCGACTCCTTCCATTCCTCCATCGACCGCCTCGAACGCCTTCAGAACCTCGCCCCAACCCTCGCCATCGCGATCCTCGTCGCTCAGTTCATCCTGCTCAACCTCACCGCGCCCATCCTCACCGCACCCGCCATCGTCGACGAACGCCTCAAACGCACCGCCTCCACCCTCGCGATGACACCCCTGCCCCCGCTGCACATCGTCGCCTCCAAACTCTCCAGCCGAATCCTCCTTCTCATCATCATCGCCGTCCTCCCCACGCCCATCCTCCTCGGCTTCCGAATCTTCGGCGGCATCGAAACCGCTCCCCTCCTCCAAGCCTCTTCCGTCATCTTCTCCTCCGCCATCATGGGCGGCTCCATCGCCCTCTTCTTCTCCACGCGCTTCGCAAAGCCCGCTTCCGCCGTCGGCACAACCATCTCCATCTTCGCCTTCCTCTCCGCCTTCCCCTTCCTCTACATCGCCCTCCAAGCCCAACTCTTCGGCACCTTCAACATCGCCCGCCAACCCATCGCCTGGGCCTTCGTCCCCTCTCCCGTCATGGCCCTTTCCGCCACCATCAGCACCTACCTCGGCGGCACACCCCGCGGCATCGGTTTCTTCTCCTCCCTCTGGTTCAGCAACTCCATCTTCAACCTCTGCGTCTCCGTCGTCTTCATCGCACTCGCCACGCTCTGCCTCCCCTCCTTCTTCCGCCGCGACGCCGTCAACGAACATTCAGACAAACCCTCGCGCAAAGCCCGCAAGGCATCCCCCACCTCCACAACCGCCCCCGCCGCCGCCGCATCTCCAGCCTCGACACAAGCCGACCCCTTCGCGATCCCCGCCCCCAGCGCCGGCGCAACCGACCACCGCCGCGCCGACACCCTCGCCGCCAGCAGCCGCCTGAACACCTCCAGCCTCTCGCGAACCGTCAGCGACAACCCCGTCCTCTGGCGCGAGATGCGACAGTCACTCTTCAGCGCCAGCAAGATCACCCGCATCTTCACCGCCCTGGGCTTCTGCTTCCTCCTCTTCCTCTACGTCTGGATCGGCCCCGCCGACGAAGGCCTGGGCCCCTCCGTCGCAATCATCCTCATCCTCGTCGCCACCATCACCGCCCTCGGCGCAGGCACCAACGCCATCGTCGGCGAGATCGAGGCCCGAACCTTCTCCACACTCCTCACCACCCCCATCTCTCCGACCACCATCCTCTTCGCCAAAGCCCTCGGCGCCCTCCGCAGGCAATGGCTCTACCCCGCCCTCCTCGTCCTTCACCTCCTCATCGTCACCCTCTTCGGCCGCTTCCACCCCGCCAGCATCCTCTTCGTCACCCTCCCCGTCCTGGGCCTCATCTTCTTCATCACCTGCTCGGGCGTCTTCATGAGCCTCGTGAGCAAAAAGAGCAGCACCGCCTCCAGCTACAACCTCATCACCTTCGCCATCCTCTGGATCCTCGCCCCCATCGCCACCATCTTCCTCCTCGAAGCTCTCAGCATCAGCCCCAGAGGACTCCGCGAGCCCCTCGCCTTCATCTACGTCCTCCTCTGCGGCCCATTCACCGCGATCTCCGAAACCATCGCCTTCTCACGCGACGGCATGCGCAGCATGGACTTCCCACTCCTCGGCCGCGGCCTCTCCGCCGCCGTCGCCGTCAGCCTCCTTTGCACCCTCACCCAAGTCCTCGCCGGGCTCTTCTTCATCTTCCTCGCCCGCACCAACTTTAACCGATACGCCCTCCGCGCCGCCTAACCCCAATCCCCCCACCGCCACCCCCCCACCCGCGTCCGAGAACCTCCACACCCTCGATCCGCCGCTTTCCATCACCTCCCCCTCGGGCCAAGGCCCCCACCGACCGATATCCATCTCATGGACCGCCCGCCCTCAACGCCCTCTCCCCGCGTTGCACGCACGCTCCGCGCGCCCTCACCTCGAGTACTCCTCGCTGCCTGCGCACTCGCTTCCACCCTCCTCATCCCCTCCATCTCGTCCTCATCCACCTCCGCCTCCTCCTCCTTCCTCATCCAATCCGCCGCCGAGCCCAACGCCCCCAAGTCCATCGTCACCGGGCGCGTCGTCCGCTTCTTCGACTTCGAAGAAGATTCCTTCAACCCCGACCCCGTCCCGCAATACTGGTTCCGCGCTCAGGACGACCCCCGCGCCCGCGCACGCCCGGGCTTCCCCATCTGGAACGAAGCCCAGTTCTCCAACACCTTCGCACGTTCAGGCGTCACCAGCGTCATGCTCCCAACCGAAGGCGGCAGCACCAGCCTCCGCCTCGGCGCAGGCGTCATCCCCATCTTCCCCAGCGCTGATTACGTCGTCACCGCCGCCATCCGCACCAAAGACCTCCGCGCCGCACGTGGCAGCATCGCCGCCCGCCTCCTCGACGCCGAGAAGAACCCCATCCCCGCCAGCGAGGTCCGCTCCGAAACCGTCGACTCTCCCCTCGACTGGACACCCGTCTCCCTCAAGGTCCCGGGTCGATGGGCCGACGCCGCTTACCTCCAGATCGATCTCGAACTCCTCCAACCCGCCCAGTTCATCTCCTCAACACTCCTCGGTCGTCACACCGTCTGGGACGAAGACACCAAGGGCGCCGTCTTCTTCGACGACGTCGGCGTCTTCCAACTCCCCCGCGTCGAGCTCTCCTCAACCGCAACCGCCGGCATCGTCTCCGCTCCCGATCAAATCTCCTTCACAGGCATCGTCCGCGACCTCACAGGCGAAGACCTCACCGCCCAGCTCGCACTCCGCGATATCCACGGCAACGTCGTCGACACCCACACCATCCACCTCGGCCCCGGCGGCGGTGAACTCGACTGGACTCCCCGTACCCAAGCCCTCGGCTGGTACGAGGCCTCCATGCACATCACCACCGGACCACACATCGTCGGCTCCTCCACCTGCGCCGTCCTCGCCGCTCCATCCTTCCGCAATCACCCCGCCTCAAACGCCCCCGCCGGCGTCGTCTTCTCAACACCCGCCGCCCGCCGCTCCGACGTCTCCATGGGCGTCGTCCTCTCCAAAGCCTCCGAAGATCAGATCGACCGCGCTCCCGACCTGCTCAGCAAACTCCACCTCCACGCACTCACTTTCCCCATCGTCTCCGATCAGCGCCCGCTCCCCAACTCCTTCCTCAAGCCCGTCCTCGACCGCCTCCTCTCAGACAACATCCTCACCACCATCTGGCTCCCCTCCCTCCCCGCCTCCCTCGCCACAGACCTCCGCGTCGATCCCACCGACGCCATGGTCCTCGCTGATCATCCAGACTCCGCCTGGCTCCCATTCCTCCAGCCCCTCCTCGATGTCTACGGCCAGCGCATCACCCGCTGGCAAATCGGCATCGCCCCCGCCATCCCCACCTGGGGCGGCCCCGAGCTCTCTCGCCGACTCTCCAAACTCCGCGACGCCCTCGAACGATCCATCCCCGATCCGCGCATCGCCCTCCCCTGGAACACCCAAGTCGCCTGGCCGAACCCCGCCGCACCCAAAAACGCCGCCCTCGCCGCCGACACGCTCTCCCTCGTCGTCCCCAACTCCTTCTCACCAGACGCCGCCGCCAGCGCCGCCCGAACCTGGCTCCGTCAGGCCCCGCTGGGCACAGAGATCCACGCCATCCTCCAACCCCTCGACGACTCCGTCGCCGTCGCCGACCAGATCACCGACCTCATGCAACGCACCGCGCTCATCTGGCACGCCCTCGAAATGGGCAACGACAACACAGGTCAGCGCGCCCAACCCCGCCTCTCCATCGCCGATCCCTTCTACCGCGAAGACCCAACCCGCCCGCTCTCCGACGACCCCTCTCCTCTGCTGGGCGTCTGGGCAAACCTCAACGCCCACCTCGTCGGTCGAAAAGTCACCGCCGTCCTCGACAACCCCTCGGGCCTCCGCTGCCTCCTGCTCACCTCGCCAACCCCCGTCATCGCCGGCGCACGCCCCACAGGCCTGCTCATCGCCTGGGCAGATTCCTCCGTCCCCTCCGCCGTCCTCCGTGGTTACTTCACCGCCCCCGAAACCACTCTCACCGCCTTTGACCCCTTCGGCAACACCTCCACCATCGCCCCCGCCGATTCCAACGGCCGCTACGAAATCCCCGTCACCGCAACCCCCATCATCCTCGAAGGCATCGACACCGAGCTCGCCCGCTTCTCCGCCGGCTTCGAAGTCTCGCCCAGCTTCGTCCCCGCCGTCGCCGCCGTCCACGAGCACGAAATCATCCTCACCAACCCCTGGCCCGTCCGCATCACAGGCGAGATCCACCTCCCCTCTCAACAAATCGGCGTCACCAACCAGCCCTGGCGCTTCACCCCAACCTCCCCCATGCAGTTCTCCATCGCCCCGGGTCAACAAACCCGCCTCCCCTTCGCCTTCAGCTTCTCCGCAGGTGAAGAGGCCGGCCCGCGCCAACTCATCGCCAACGTCAAAATCACCGCCGACCGCCCCTACCCGCCCATGAAACTCTCCGCGCCGATCACCATCGGCCTCAACGACCTCGACATGCAGGTCAACGTCAACCTCGCGCCCCGCGCCGACGGGCCCGACATCATCGTCACCGCCACCGTCATCAACTCGGGCAAGTCCCCCAGAACCCTCCAGGTCGAACTCATCGCCGCCGGCGAATCTCGCCAGAAACTCCCCGTTTCCAACCTCGGCCCGGGCGAATCCGCCGTCCGCCGATTCGTCATCAAAAACGCCGCCACCAAACTCTCGGGCAAACGCATCCGCTGCACCCTCGTCGACGTCGACGGCCTCGAACGCCTCAACAAGTTCGTCCAAGCCCCCTGACGCCGCCGTCCCCGCCCGCCTGCACACCTCCAAGCCCATCACCGCCCCATCAGCTTGCTCAGCGCCTCCGGATCCGCCAACTCCGGAATCCCAAGCTCGTTCGCCTCGCGCAGCACTTCGACCTTCACCACCTCCGCCACCCGGTTCTGCGCCGCCGTGATCGCCCCCAAGATCGTCTTCTGCAACTTCGCCTTCGCTTCCGCATCCCCCGCGGCCTTCGCAAGAACCTCGTCCGAAAGCGTCAGCGTCTGCAGCTTCGCCTTCCCCGTCATCACCACCTGCACAGAGTTGTCCGGCGCCGTCACCGTGATCGTCCGCTGATCAAGATTCGCGTGCACACGCGCCATCGCCTCCGCGATCTTCTCTTTGTTCTTCAGCAGCGACGCGATCGCGCCCATCGATTTCAACGAGTCAAACACAAAGAACCTCCAAACTTCCTCACGCTCTTCCACCACTCGCAAACAAACCGAAAACAGCTTAGTCCGCCGGCGGCTGATTGACCGGTGCCTGTACCGGCGCCTGCTTCGGACGAACCTTCACCACCCGCGCTCCAAACAAATCGATCGCCTTCCGCACCAGCGGATGCTCCGATAGCTCCGGGTCCACCGCCTGCGCCGGCGCAACCGCCCCCGCCTGCTGCGATGCCGCCCGCACCGGAACTTCCGCCGCCGTCGGCGCAGGAGCCGGCACGCCGCCGACCGATTGCGCCTGCGACACCGATCCCGATCTCCCCGCTGCGCCAGCTCCCCCAACCGGTCCAGCAGCCTGCACCGGAGCCTCACCCGGGACGATCCGCGCCTGCATCCCCCGCCCGACAACCGCCGACAGGATCTCGTCCAGCGCCTTCTGAACCGTCTGCGCAAACGCCAACGCCTGCGGCGGCGCATGAAACACCCCGTGCGTCTGCGTCACTTCAACCAACCGCAACCGCGAAATGATCGGCGCCGCCGCCGGCTTCGCTCGCGCACGCTCCATGATCCCCGCCTGAATCGCCGCCAGATCCGCACCGTTGCACGCAGGCCCCTGAGGCACGCTGCCCCGCTTCGACCCGGACACCTCGCTCGCTTCCTCACCGCGCGCAGCCGCAGCCGCAGGAACAGCCACCGCCGCAGACGCAGACTCCCCCGCTTCAACCGCTTCAGATTCATCCCGGACCGGAACGCTCGCTCTCGCCTCTGCCTGCACCTCAGAAACCTGAGGCCTCTTCGCACCATCCGCCCCAACAGGCGGCGGCTCAGAAACAGGCAAAGCCGGCGGCGTTCCGGTCAGGCTTTTTTTGCCGCAGCACCCTGCGCCGGATACGTCACCGCCGCCGCCGCCGCGGGGTTGTGCTGAATGCTCGCGAGGATGCTCGACACCTCCGCGATCTTCTCCGTCATCGCCAGCCGCGCAATCAACGCATCGACCAACGCACGCGGGAACGAACACCCCTTCGCGTTCCGCGACACGCTCTCGCACAGCGCGATCATGTGCACCAGCGACGCCGGATCGAACCGCGCCGCCTGCTCCGCCGCCTGTTCACGCGCCTCGGGGTGCAGATCCACAAGCTCCGTGTTCGTCCCGCAGATCCGCAGAATCATCAGGTCCCGCAGCCGCTCCGCCAGCGTGGTCAGCAGCGTCTCCGAGCCCGTGCCGCGAGAGAGCAACGCGTTCGCCCGCTCCAGCGCCGCCGCGGGGTTGCTATCACCAATCGCGTCGATGAGTTCCGAGATCACCGCCCGATCCGGCAGCCCCAGCAGATCCTCCAGCAGATCAGGCGTCAGCCGCTTCTGCCCCGCCGCGATCAGCCGATCCATCAGCGAGAGCGCATCACGCATCGACCCGCTCGCCAGCCGCGCAACCATGTGCAGCAGCTCATCGTCGGCGTCAATCGATTCGCCCTTCACCACCTCCGAAAGGTGCTTTGCGATCTGCGACGCCGGGATGTTCCGGAAATCAAACCGCTGGCACCGCGACTGGATCGTCGCCGGCACCTTGTGCGTCTCCGTCGTGCACAAGATAAACACCACATGCTCGGGCGGCTCCTCCATCGTCTTCAGCAACGCGTTGAACGCCGCCTGCGACAGCATGTGGCACTCGTCGATGATGTACACCTTCTTGTGCCCACGCAGCGGGCGGTACCCCGCGTTCGCGATCAGATCCCGCGCGTTGTCCACCGAGTTGTTCGACGCCGCGTCGATCTCGATCGTGTCCGTATCCTGCCCGCGCATGATCGCCGCGTGAATGTCCGCCGCGTTGTTCGGATTGTTCAACGCGTTGGCAAAGATCCGCGCCGTCGACGTCTTCCCAACCCCGCGAGTCCCCGTAAACAAATACGCGTGCGCAACCTTGTTCGCCTTCACCGCCGCCTGAAGCGTCTGCGCAATGGCGTTCTGCCCCACAAGCTGGTCGAAGTCTTTCGAGCGGTATCGGCGGGCAAGGACGGTGTAGCTCATGCTGGAGTTTAGGAGGAGTTCCAAACGGTCAAAGAGTCAAAGGGTCAAATCGGAACACGGGGGCGGCCTTCACGAGTTTACTTGGTCGCAGTCACCACCGGCGTAAAACGGTCTTTCGTCCACGTCAGCGCCGTCGGGTTCGCCTTGTTTGTCAGGGTGTTCAGCTGAAAAACACGGTTTTCGTCAGGGTCCGTCAGCCAGTCGGCCTTCTCCAGCGGCCAGGTAATCCGGAGCTTCGCCAGCAAAGGTTGTTTGGCGGTCTGCGACAGGACATGCACGATCGAGTCGGTGTTGTTCGTGTAGTCCACGCGGGTACGGATGAGCAGCTCGGGCGTCATGTCGCTATCGATGTCGGCAAGAACGACCGATTGGTCGGTCGCCGTGCTCTGCAGACGGCTCTTCAGATCGCTCGCGGCATCGCCCCGGATGGTCAGCACCGTCTGTCCTTCGTAAACCACCGTGACAAGCGCGTCCCACGTGGTGTTGGGGCGCCCGCCGCGATGAAGTCGAATGGTCCAGGCGTCGCGGGTATACACGGTTTCGACCTGCCACGCCGGGTAAACCAGCGACCAGAAGGTGGCGCGGATCGGTTTGTGGAAGAGCGTCCAGATCGGGAAAGGAAGAAGGAACAAGAAACTGAACGTCAGCACCAACGCCAAGCGACGAAGGCTGGGCGGATGAGGGAAAGGGCTGAAGGCAGCCGAACACTCAGGACAAGGTGTGGAGGGTGAAAGGTGCTTGCGCGAGTGATTGCAAACAGAGCATCGGTGTGGGCGTGGGATCGCCGCACGAAACAGCAGCAGCACACAAAGCACAAGCAACCCCAGCGCCATCGCAAAGAGGAGAATGGTGGTCGCAGCCAGGATGTGCGAAGGGGTCATGCGCGCAGAGAATCGGCGCAGCTGCCGTTATCGGCGGAGATTTTTTTGGGGAAGGGGAGAGGGACCGAGGGATCGAGGGATCAAGAAAACTGGGGATCATGGGAGCGGGTGTTGGTTGCTCGCGATGAACCCGGGTGACGGGGCGTAGACGGAAAGCGATTCGTGGTGTTTCCACCGGCGGTGGAGAGCGATCGGGAGGGCGATGGCAAGGATGGGGAGGAAAACCGCTTCGAACAACGTCAGGGCGTTGCCGGGGCTGAGGAGTGTGTACAAGCACAATGCGATGGCGATCAACGGGCACGCGGCAGCGAAGATGAGCAGGGCGTCGTGCTTTGGGTGCGCTGTGCCCGCGGCGTGGATCATCGCGGGAAAGGTGCTTGCCAGAAGCACAACGCTCCACCACGGAAGGGTGAACGGTTGATTGGTGGTGAGGAGTTGAGTGATCGAGAGCCAGGTGGCGAGGGCCGTGACGACGGTGAGGATGATCATCGAAAGAACGATGCGAAGCAAGGCACGCACGAGCAGTGGAACGATGGGGCGGGGTGATGCAGGTGCTTGTGGCGGCATGGGGTTGAGCTGAGATCACGATACCGTGTTCTTCGACGGAGGCGCGAAGAAGAAACACCGATCGTCTGACGACGATCGGTGGCACGGGGTTGGTAATGATGGTGGGAGCACTCACGCCGGTTGACGGCCAGGTGACCGGCGACCCGGACCGCGCCGCTTATGGCTGCTGCGGTCAAGCCCTGACCAGGTTCACGGACGATCCGTGCACCGGGCCCGGCCGTCAACCGGCGCGAGTGGTCGTGACTGTAGGAGGGGGGAAGCGGATTCGCGAGTCGCGAGTTGTGAGTCGCGAGAGGGACGGGTGAAAGGACTTGGGGTGCGTCACGTGGCGTCCACGACTGAAGTCGCGGGCTCTGTGGTTCTTGTGATGTTGGTGCGGATAAGCTGCAAGAGTTGGTGCATGATGGCGCGATGCGTGCCCACATCTTCAGTGACGGCGCGTTGCCAGGCGCTCAGACCTTTGCGGCACTCATCGTTCTCAACCAAGGGAATGACCAGGTTGCGGAACGTCTCACGCGACCAGAACGCATGCCGCGCAGGATCACCCAGCAGCCACGCGCCCCGCGCCGACGGCACGACGCACCGACCCTCCGCGAATGGTGCCTCACGAAAAGCCCGCGGGATCTGCAACGTGTCGTCGATATCCGCTTCGTTCCGGATGTTCAGGCGCTGCTGAAGGGCCCGGAGCTGCAGCGCCAGCGCGTGATCGGTGAGGTGAAGCGGCTGATCGATCGGGTGGTCGCGGATGTTCAAGTCCCGCGCAATCTCGTTCCGCACGCACCAATCAATCAGATCCACATCATGCCGCTTGATCCGCACCGCGCACACACCCCCCGCCAACGCACACTCCATCGGCCGCTGGTGGTGAATGCCCCCCATCCCCGCGTGCAGATGCACCCGCGCCAACCGGTACGACAGCGGCAGCTCGTCGGCATGGTGGAGAGGCCCTTTCGCGTGCTCAGAGAGCGTGGGGTGACTCTCCCAACCCCGCCCGAAAAGATGCAGTCGCCACGAACGCTCGCGGCACAGCTCGCTCGCCCACGTGAGCATCTGCTGCCGAAGAAAACGCTCGGCCATCGGAAGGGACGCCTGACTCACCACCTCAGCAAGCTGTTCGCTCGTCGGCGGCTGCGCCGACGGAACAGCCGTGCGGAGCAGTTCCCGCGTCAGATCCGAGATCGAGTGCACCGTGAGGGTAAAGAGCCCTTCGTGGATCTCGACCTGGAGACGCTCATAGAGCGCATCGATGAACCTGGGCTTGTGCACGCGAAGATCATCGCGGAGCGACTCGGGCGTCGCAGATTGATGGCTGACGTACGCGATCTCGCAGGTGAGACGGTCGAGCGTGGCGCAATCGGTGGGCAACGGTGCCGCCGCCGCGGCAAACTTCTCTTCGCAGACAGGCACGGGGGCCATCAGGCTGTTCACACGCGGATAGCGGAATGTGGAGAAGAGCTCGGGGTGGAGATGACCGAGGACGAAATCGCGGCGGTCTTGCGAAAGCCCGGCATGGGTCGTGAACAGCGCAGGCATGCGGTCCTGGATGAAGCACGCGAAGGGAACGTTGCGCAGCAGCGGGCCACAGACGCCGGAGCGGAGGTGGTTGATGCAGAGAATGAGATCGGGGTCGAAACGGAGTGCTGTTTGAACAAGCGCCAGCGTCGTCATGCGCGACGCATCATCGGGCTCGATCAGCACATGCGCCACGTGCCCGAGGTTGGTCAGCGCGCGGGCCATGTCGTTGATCGAGTGCTTCACGAAGGTCGAGTAGCGCGTCGTGGTCAGAAGGATGCGGAGCGGTTCGCTGCTGGCCCTCCCCAAGGCGTTGCCCCAACGTTCACGGTACCACCCATCGTCCCGCCCATCATGACGGACGGTCAGCTCCCCGGCCAGCTGCTGCGTCCTTTCGTGCTGATCACGCAACACGCTCTGCAGGATCGCATCAACCTGGCGGTTCAGCGGCTCAGGCCCGACAACAACTCCGGATAGATCCAGATGCAGCCGCTCACGCAGCAGCGCTTGCAGCTCGGCAAGGGCCGATTCGCCGACAAGCACATCCACCAACCCGTCGGCAAGCACACCCTGCAAGTCGCAACGCCCCAGCGTGGTGAAAAACACATCGAGGTTCGTCTCGATCAGCACCAGCCGCGTCCGCATCCCCAGCGCCCGCGGGGCGGAGAGCGCGTGAGCAGCCAGCATCGCCTCGGCGTTGTTACACCCGGCAAGAAAAATGCTCTCGTGCGCCTTGGTGGTCTGCGACGGCGCAAACGCGTTGGGCGGCAGCGGCTCGATCAGCCCGTGCAGCCGCCCCTCGGGCGTCAGCGTGAACAACGCACCCCCCGGACCGGCGTGATGACTCAGCGTCGAGATCGAGCGCTGCCACAACTCAAACCGCGTCAGCAACGCCTCGTCGGTCGTCGCACGCACGACCCCGGGGTTCTCACTCCGCCGCCGAGCCAACAGCGTCAACAAATTCTCCCGCGCCTGCGCGATCAGACGAGTTGTCGACAACCGATCGTCCGCCAGACCTCGAAGCGCCCCCTCAATCGCCCGCGGCCCCGGTTGATCGCGATACGCCGGCGGCAGACGCTCCAGCAAAAGCTCGCACGGATGCTTCAGCGACAACTTCCCCAGCACGCCGCACGTCAGCAGAAGAAGCTGAGCATCAGGGGTGGGTTGCTCGGCAACCGCAGGCCACACCAGCCGAATAAACGACCACGGGCTCGAAGACGCAACCCCCAGCAGATGATTGATCGGCGGCAGCGGCGACGGCTTGGTCGAGCCCGGGTTGGTGATCGGCGGCGGCATCATGCGCTGATCATGATTGAATCGGGCGAACCGGGCAACGAAGTTGAGCGAAGGACACGCGGGACCATGAAAACAAAAACACCCCGCGGGTTTCGCGGGGTGCTTTGGGCTTTGAAGTCCTTCTGAAGCTCGATACGCGCCTCACCGGCTCTTCAACGCGTCGCGGATCTCCATCAGCAGCTTGTCCGTGCTCGAAGGACCGGCCGGCGCCGCAGGGGCCTTTTCAGCCTCGAAGCGACGGCGGGCGTTGTTGAAGAGTTTGACGACAAGGAAGATGCAGAAGGCCAGGATGATGAAGTTGATCGTGATCGTGATGAAGTTGCCATACGCCAAGACCGGGCCGATCTTCCGCGCGTCGGCCAGGCCGATGGCCGTGTTGGGGGGAGCGGCCTTGATTGCCTCGACGACTTTGTCGCTCAGCGGGTAGTACGCATTGGTAAAGTCCACGTTCCCCGCCAGGCCGACCACGGGCATGATCAAGTCTTCGATGATCGAGTTCACAATCTTGCCGAACGCAGCACCAATGATCACGCCGACGGCAAGGTCAAGCACATTGCCCTTCAACGCAAACTCACGAAACTCGGAGACGAAACCCATACGAGGTCCTTTCTATGGGCGGCCGGGGAAAGAGTTGGCCGCGGGGTTGTGACGGGGAGACAGGAGGGGAAAGGCGCACGGCTCTGGAAAGCCGTGCCACCAGAAAGCCGCGCCAAAGAGGAATGCTGGTTAGAAGCTCCAGCCCAGCGTCGCAAAGTAATCGATGTCGTTCCGCTTCGCCCCCGGCCCCGGGTTCGACTGATACCGGTCCGCCGCCCCAAGCTTGAAGTTCATCCCCGAGTCCTTGTCCAGCAGAATCTCCAGCCCCGCCTTCGAGTCGATGCGGAACGTCGTAAACCGCTTCAACGAAGGCAAGTAATCCACGTTCGCGAAAATCTTCGTCCGATCGTTCAGCTTGTGCTCAAAGTCCAGACCCGCCAGAGCCTCGGGGGTGATGGCGTTGTCAGCATTCCGCATGATCTCCCGCGAAAGACCGAAACCGATCCGACCCCGCAGCAGCGTCGAATCATCCTTGATGAACGTATAGCTCGGACCCGCAAACGCCGACACCCGGTACAGCCACGACTGGAAGTCGTCAAACTCAAACTTCCCCAGCGCAAAGAAGCCCCAGGGCGAATCCTTGAACAGCCAGTCATTCCGGATCGACGCCTCCGCACGAGACTTCGTTGCCTTCCCATCATCCGTCGCGTAGATGTACGAGAAGTTCACCGCCGTCTCCATCGGCTCCGTCACCCGCTTCAGCCCCACCGCGCCCCGCAGCGAAAGCGTCTCAGAGTTCCCCGCCGACCCGTTCAACCCCAGATCAACCGTCCCCTTCCACCCTTCCCAAAACGACTCCGGGTCCTTTGGCTTCGCCGAAGCCGCCGGTGCCGCCGCCGCCGCAGGCGCCGGGTTCGGGTTCACCTGCGCCGACGCAGGATTCGCCGCCGCGATCTCCTCAGGCGTCATCACCGCCGGCGCGTTCTTCAACGCCGCCGCTCGCGCCGCCGCGTCCTTCGGCAAAACCGTCACCTGCCCCGCCGACAGCGACAACTCCCCAAGCACCGGATGCAAAAACCGCACCGTCTTCCCGTCCGCACTCAGCACTTTCCCCGACAAAATCTCCCCCGACGCCGCCCTCACCTCATCCCCCCGCACCACCGTCCCCGCAAGCCCCACCAATCCCGCGGCCCACAACCCCATCACCCCTCCACATACGCCCATTCGCTTCTTCATAACGCACAACCCTTCTCGCAACCAACCCCCATCACCCCAGCTTCAAACCGCCCGCACTCGCCGTGCCCACACACACACACACATGTGAATCCAGGAAAAATCGCCGGCGAAGTGCGGGGGACAGAATAGTAAAAAACCGAATGAAGGCAAGCCTCTCCATCCCCAAAAACACAAACAAAATACAAAAACATCCCCCGAACATCCCGCCTGTTCGCACTTTGATCGCGCCAGATGAGAACCGCGCGAATAGGTGCTATCATCGTGGATGGAAATCAGGCGGTTTGTCCGATGACCGACCGACAGGGCGGGTTTCTTTGTCCGATCCCGATCAACGAAGCAGAGGAGCAGTGCATATGAAGCGGATGACAACCATTTCGACCATCGCGATGCTGACGGCGTGTGCAGGCCTCGCCGGCTGCCGACTCAACGACCCCGACACCAACGCCAAAAACGAACCCGTCAAGGCCGAGCCCAAGGCCCCCGCCAAGCCCGCCATCGCCTCCGGCGGCTCCGTCATGTTCTACCCCACCGGCAACCGCGAAACCTCCGCACTCGCCCTCGAACGCATGGCCCCCTCCGAAGTCGTCGCCGGCCAAGAGTTCACCTACGAGTACCGCATCACCAACCTCACCAACATGGAACTCAAGGACGTCATGCTCAAGGATGACTGCGCCTCGGGCTTCACCATCGTCAGCAGCGAGCCCAAGGCCATGGGCACCGCCACCGACCCCTCCTGGGCTCTCGGTTCCTTCGCCCCGGGCCAGAGCAAAACCGTCAAGCTCGTCGGTAAAGCCAACGTCACCGGCGGCGCCCTCACCAGCTGCGCCATGGTCAGCTACAACAGCCTCCTCTGCATCACCACCAACGTCGTTCAGCCCGCACTGAAGGTCGCCGTCTCCGCTCCCGAGATGAAGACCTCCTGCGAAGACGTCTGCGTCACCATCGTCGTCAGCAACCCCGGCACCGGCGTCGCCAAGAACACGATGGTCAACTACACCGTCCCCGCCGGTTGGACCGCCAAGGGCCCCACCAAGTTCACCGCCGGTGACCTCCCCGCAGGCCAATCCATGAAGGCCGAGGTCTGCCTCACCCCCTCCAAGACCGGCTCCTTCAACAGCCAGGCCTCCGCCTCCGCCGAGGGCAACCTCTCCGCCCAAAGCAACGTCGCCGCCACCAAGATCGTCCAGCCCAAGCTCGAGATCGCCGCCGACTGCCCGGGCTCCACCCTCATCGGCCGCACCATGACCTACAAGTTCACCGTCAAAAACTCCGGTGACTTCTCCTCTCTCAACACCGTCGTCAACGCCCCCGTCCCCGCGGGCACCACCTTCGTCTCCGCCGATATGAACGGCGCAGCAGCCCCCGGCGCCGTCAGCTGGAACCTCGGCGAACTGAAGGCCGGCGAAAGCAAGTCCGTCTCCATGACCCTCCGCAACTCCGGCGCCGGCAGCGTCGCCGTCTCCGCCACCACCAGCGGCGCCTGCGCCCCGCAGGTCGCCGCCAACTGCTCCACCAACGTCATGGGCGTCCCCGACATCGGCACCCTCCTCACCGACGACGACGGCGTCGTCCTCATCAACGACCCCCACACCTTCCGCTACGAGGTCAAGAACCAGGGCCAGATCGACCTGACCAACCTCAAGGTCGTCTTCAAGCTCGACGAAGGCATGGAGTTCGTCTCCAGCACCTCCGCCGCCCCCGCCAAGGTCGCCGGCAAGAACGTCGAGTTCGCCCTCGGCACCCTCAAGCCGGGCGACAAGCTCGCCTTCACCGTCACCACCAAGGGCCTGAAGGAAGGCAACCTCGTCATCACCAGCGAAACCACCGCCGCCGAAACCAAGAAGGCCAACCGCAACGACGAGCAGGTCAACTACATCGGCCGCTAATCCCCCTCCTCATCTTCCGTCCCTCCTCAAGCCGCCCCGCCTTCGGGGCGGCTTGTTTTTTTTGCATTCCCCCCACCACCATGCGCCGCGCGATACGCTCGCCCCACCGCCATCCCGATTTTCCATCCCGCCCCGCTTCAACCGCGCTCCACCGTTCCAACCCCATGCACACACTCCCCCTCCCACTCGGGCTCACACACATCTCCCTCCTCACCCATCCCGCGCCCCCGCTCCCCTCCTCCGCCCAACACCTCTGGCAGTCCCTCACCGCCGCCAACCCCCGCCTCTTCCCGGGCCCCATCCTCTCCGTCCAATCCTTCGACCACCTCACAGGCACCCTCACCCTCACCCGCGACACCTTCGACCGCCTCGTCGTTCAACAGCACCCACAAGGCCCCAACCTCAGCATCCAACTCCTCGGCGTCAAAGCCTGTATCACCGCCCGCGACCAGAACAACCTCGATCACATCCTCATCCAACGCCGCCACCACCAAACCCGAATCTACCCAAACCAATGGGAGTTCGGCCCCGCCGGCAGCCTCGAACCGCCCTCACCGTCTTCTTCCATCTCCATCACCCACCTCACGCTCTTCCAAACCCTCCTCGACGAAATCGCCTCCGAGCTCGGCTTCCCCGATCACACCCTCGCCGCCCTCGCCGCGTCCCTCCCCACCCGCCAACCCACCTTCGTCCTCACCGACCCCATCGCCCACTCCCTCGACTTCTGCTACCCACTCCGCCTCCCCGATCCCATCGACCCACGCCGAAGCCCCTGCGCCGACTGTGCAACCGACTGGGAAGTCACCGAAACCGCCTGGCTCGCCCGCACCGACGCCGAGAGCTTCCTGACCCGCGCCGAAAAACACAACCACGCCGCCCCCACCATGCGCCCGATGCTCCACGCCCTGGGCTGGTTGTAACCAAAACAGCTCCCGCGATTCCCTCGTCACCCGTCAAAACCCGATCGAACCCGTAAAGACCCGGGTACTTCCGGCTTTTCACCTACCCATTCCTCCCACGCGAGGTACGCTGTCCCAAGCCCACTCACGCCCCCGCACCGCATTCATCGCTCATTCATCATCTCGGAGCCCCGCCCCATGTGCCACCCCGCACGCTCCCTCTTCGCCGCGCTCGCACTCTCCCTCCTCTCATTCTCCACCCTCCTCGCCGGCCCTCTCTCCCCACCCCCAGGCCCAGTCGCCTCCACCCCAGGCCCAGAATCCCGAATCGCCATCAACCAAACCAACACCCCAGGCGACGCCGCCTCACTCTTCCGCATCACCCAGCCCGGCTCCTACTACCTCAACGGAAACATCACCGGCGTCGCTGCGAAAGCCGGCATCACCATCGACGCCTCAGGCGTCACCATCGACCTCAACGGCTTCTCCCTCACCGGAGTCCCAGGTTCACTCACAGGTATCGACAGCAACGCCGCCACCCTCAACATCATCGTCCGCAACGGCACGATCTCCTCATGGGGTGGCTCAGGCATCGACCTCGCCAGCAGCGAAAGCACGCTCATCGAGTCCGTCGCCTCTTCCAACAACAGCGCCTTCGGCATCCGCAGCAGCGGGAACAGCGTCATCCGCTTCTGCACCGCCCAGAGCAACGGCTCCACCGGCATCATCGGCTTCAACTCCTCCGTCATCGAGTCCTGCAGCGCCTCTTCCAACTCCGGCACCGGCATCTCCGGCGGAACCGGCTCGAACATCTCACACTGCACCGCACGACAGAACGGCAGCAACGGAATCACTCTTTCCAGCACCGGTACCGTCTCCGAATCCACCGCCCTCCTCAACACCAGTTCCGGCATCAACGTCGGCGCTGGCTCTTCCGTCATCAACTGCTCCGCCTCCAACAACACCTTCAACGGCATCACCGCCTCCTCGAACTGTTTCGTGATCAACACCGCCGCCACCTCCAACTCCGGCTCAGGAATCATCGTCGGCACCAACTCCTCCGTCATCAACTGCCGAGCCAGCAACAACACCGCCAACGGCATCGTCGCTTCATTCTCTTGCCTCATCCTGAACAACAACTGCACCGCAAACGCCGCCGCCTTCGGCGACGGCGCCGGAATCCACATCACAGGCACCGACAACCGCATCGAAGGCAACACCTGCACCGCCGCCGACAGAGGCATCGACGTCGACTCCTCCGGAAACCTCATCATCCGAAACTCCTGCGCAGGAAACACCACCGACTGGGATATCGCCGCCAACAACATCTTCGGCCCCATCATCGATCGCCGAATCCCCAGCTCCATCGCCTCCACCCCCGCCGTCTCAGGCACCTCCGCCGCCAGCACGCTCGGCTCCACCGACCC
>JAVTWO010000022.1:0-18394 GCA_032229765.1 Phycisphaerales bacterium
GTATCCCCAACCCCCAACCCCCGTTTTTGAACGAATTTCAAGCCAGTGCGCTCTGCGCGGGTACCTTTTTACTCCGCAGAGGTACCGTTTCGCTCTCAAAGGGTACCTTTTCGCTCCCCAGAGGTACCTTTTTCCTTCGCAGAGGTACCTTTTCTCTCTGCACAGGTACCTTTTTACTCCTCAGAGGTACCTTTTTACTCCGCGCAGGTACCTTTTCGCTTTGAAAAGGTACACCTCCGCCCCGCGCGGGGACCCTTTCACGTCGCGCACGACTTGACGGAACTCGTCAACCCAACCGCCGTCCCCCCACCCAATCCCCGCCCACCCCCTCCTCCCTCCTCACCCCCCTCACCCCCCTCACCTGTCTTCCTTCGCGCCTTCGCGTCTTCGTGCAGACCCTCGCCGCTCCGCCTTCTCAGCCTTGCTCGGTCTTCCTCTGCGTCTCTTTGTGAACCTGCCCTCCCGCAGACTACATCCGCCCCTCCGCCCGGGCCGTGTCTTCTTCCAGGTGCTTCGCGCCCATCAGCCAGGCCACGCCCGCCAGCACCATCACCACGCCCACCCACACCAGCGGCGTCGTCCACGTCTTGGTCTGGTCGCGCATGTACCCGATGATCGCCGGGCTGATCGCGTCGCCCAGGGCGTGGATGATGAAGATGTTCATCGCGAAGGCCGTGGCGCGGATGTTCGGGCGGGTGACGTTCGCGAGGATCGTGTTCCCCGGGCCGGTGTTCAGGAAGAGGAAGAACATCGACGCGCCCAGCAGCACCCACGCCGCGGGGAAGGGCGTGTAGAGCGCCGCGACAAAGAGCGGGAAGCTCAGCAGCATCGCCATGCCCGACATGACAAAGTACGCCCCGCGGATCCTCGTGCGCAGGCGGTCGGCGAGGTACCCACCGATGAGCGTGCCGCTGAGCCCCGTCACCACCACAATCGCGCCGAAGGTCGTGTTCAGCGAGCTGAGCAGCTCGGCCTTTTGCTTCTCGTCCGCCAGAACCGCCGGCGTGGCGACGCGGTCGAGGATATACGTCGGCATCCAGTACGAGATCCCGCCGATGGCGAAGGTCAGGGCCGTCATGCCGATGGTGCAGTAGACGTACGAGGGGATTCTCAAGAGCGACAGGTAATCCTGCACCCGTGGTCGCGTACCGCGCGACGCCGCATCCGGCGCGTTCAGATCCTCCGCCCTCACGCCACCAATCCTGCCCCCCACACCCGCCGGCGGCGAGACCGTCGCGGCGTGCAGTTCGGGCACGGTCGCCCCCGGCGCACGCGGATTGTCCCCCCGCCCCCCCACACCCCCCGCACCCCCCACACTTCCCACACCGCCGCGCCGCGGCTCCTTCATCATGAAGCACAGCACGCCGAGCACAATCCCCGGCGGGAGCGTCACAATAAACGCCCAGTGCCAACTGTGCACCTGCAGCATCAACCCGCCGAGGATGTAGCCGAGCGCGCTGCCCACGGGGATCGCGACATAAAACCACGCCAGCACGCCGCCGCGTTTTTCAACCGGGAAGAGATCGCTGATGATCGTCGGGGCCGTCGGGCCATACGCGGCCTCGCCGATGCCCACGAAGATCCGCATCATCAGCAGCACACCAAAGGCGGTGGCAATGCCGCTCAGGCCGCTGGCGACCGACCAGACAATCACGCCCAGCCCGACAATCGTCCAGCGGGGCCAGCGGTCGGCCAGAAACCCAAAGACCGGCGCCGCGACCATGTACGTCACGAGAAACGCCGTGGCGAGCAGCCCCATCTTCGTGTTCGCGCCCTCGGGCACCACGCCATTGACCGGCGGGAAAAACTCTTTCTGAATCGCGGGCAGAACCGCCGCGAGGACGTAGCGGTCGATGTAGTTGAAGAGGTTGATCATCAGCAGCAGAACAAGCGCCCATCGCGCCGACGAGCGAATCCCGCTGGTATGTGTGTTCCCCGCGTCAGTCATGCCAAGCCCAGCATAGCGGGCTTCTGTCTGGCTCGCAGAAAGACAGGTTCACAAAGAGACGCAGAGAACGCCGAGAAGACCGAGCAAGGGCAGCACGAAGACGCGAAGTCGCGAAGGAAGACAGAGAACCGGGTTCTTCTGAGGAGACAAAATGCGTTGCGACTTGGACAGAGATTGCATCCCGCGTCTCTCCTGTCTCTCTGGTATTCCTTCGAGTCTTCGCGCCTTCGTGCTGAATCCCTGCATTTCTCTGCTTTGCTCGGTCTTGCTCCTCTTCTCTGCGCCCTCTGCGTCTCTTTGTGAATGAAAAAACCCCGGCAAGGAAGCCCTGCCGGGGTCGTGTGGTTCAGACTTCGATCAGCGTTCGGCTTACTTCTTTTCTTCCTTTGCCGAGGGCTTGGCTTCCTTCTTCGGCTCGGGCTTCGCCGGGACCGGCAGGCCCGCTTCCTTCAGCAGCGCGTCGATCATCTCCGTCTTCTGCTCCAGCGTCGTCGCGCCGGGGTGCAGGCCGCGGTGACGCACCACGCCCTTGGCGTCGATGATCGCCACGTGCGGGATGCCGCGGACGCCGAACTCGGGGTTGAAGACGTTCGTCTTGCCGAACGCCACCGGCCAGGTCATCTCCATGTCGGCGATGAACTTGCCCATGAGCTCGTATTCCTTCCCCGGGTTGTCCTTGGTATCGATGCGCCGGAGCTTCGGATCGGTCGCCTTCGGGTCGGAGTGGCTGCCCTGCAGCGAAGTCACGCCCAGGATCACCACGGGCGAGTCCTTGTAGTGCGCCTGCAGCTCGCGGACCTTCGGGAAGCTGGCGATGCACGGGCCGCACCACGTCGCCCAGAAGTCGATGACCACCACCTTGCCCTTCAGGTCGGAGAGCTTGGTGACCTTCGCGTCCTTCAGCCCGGGGGTGACCCAATCGAACTCGATCTCAGGAGCCGCGAAGCCCACCAGCCCGTTCTTCATGTACGCGCCGTCGAGGGCCTTGACCAGGTCCGGGATGCGTGCCTTGTACTGATCCTCGGCGCTCGCGCCCGCGTCGGCCGCCTGCAGCAGCTTCACCGCCTTCGCACGCATCGCCTCACGCTGTTCCGGCGTCGTTCCGTCCGCCATCTGCATCACCGTGCTGGCGATCTGCAGCGCCTGCAGCGGTGAGGCCTTGTCGGGGAAGACCGAGTGAAGGCCCAGGATCTTCTCCTGCATCCCCTTCGTCGCGTCCTCGTTCAGCGAGGGAATCCGCGAGAAGGCCTCGGCAAAGACCGGGTCGCTCGCCGCGTCCTTGAGAGCCGGGTGACCGATCGCCACGCGGAGGATCTCCCCCTGCTTGGGAGGCACAACCAGCGGGGCATACTTCAGCGCCATCAGCGCCGCGATGCCGCCGTTCTTGTCCGTGCCGGCCGCGAGCTCGCCCAGACGGGCGGTGTACGGGCCCGACGCGCTCAGACCCGCCGCACGAACGAGGTTCGACTCGTCGAGCTTCCGCAGGTCCGCCAGAGCGAGGTTGTCCATGGAGACACGCTTAACGATGTCGCCGGCGGCCTTGACCATCGCGCGCCGGTCGTTGCTGCCCTTGAGCTCCTCCTGCTTCGCCTTGAACGCCTCGATCGCCTGATCGACCGTCAAAGGCTCCGTGGCTGCCGCGGCCGGGGCCGGTGGCTTACCGGGAGTCTCCTGCGCCATCGCCGGTGCACTGAACAGCGCCAGCCCGCCAAAGCACAAACCCGCGGACAGGACCAGCTTCGACACCATCAAACGCGATTCCTTCATAGACGCTCCTTCATAGAGGGACGAAAACGCACACTCAAACGATCGATCCATCACGCCCCCACCCCCCGTCCCCCAACCCCCCACTGATTTCCCACGTCTACGTCGGTTGGTTCGTGAAGACTCAACCACACTTTGATGCCATCGATTTCGTCGCGGATCGAACCGGTGATTCAAACACGATCAATGGCGCAAGAACGACGCGAACGGCACGAGCAGCGGTCTTTCGAAAGACCCGGCCATCGCCCGCACACCCAGTTTACCGATTTCCCGCCCAAAAGGTGCAACCCACGAACAGGTGCCCGCCCGCCGGTCACCCTGTCCCCAAACACCCGGATGGGGCTTTCCCCGTTTCCGATGCTCTGGTGAACAGGTGCGAACCGTGCGCGATGCTGCTAGCATCGAACCACTATGGAACTGTACATCGACACCGCGAATCTGGACGAAATCAAGGAAGCCGCCGCCCTGGGGGTCCTCGACGGCGTCACCACCAACCCCTCGCTGATCGCCAAGGAGAAGGGCGTTTCCTATCACGCCCGCCTGAAGGAGATCTGCGAGGTGGTCAAGGGCCCGGTCTCGGGGGAGGTCATCTCCACCGAGTTCAACGGGATGATGAAAGAAGCCAGCGAATTGGTGAAAATTGCCAGCAATATCGTGGTCAAACTCCCCACGACCGTCGACGGCCTCAAGGCCTGCAAGGCCCTGAGCGACCAGGGGATCAAGACGAACATGACGCTGGTCTTCCAGCCTTTGCAGGCCCTGATGGTGGCGAAGGCGGGGGCGTTCCTGGTTTCGCCGTTCATTGGGCGGCTGGACGACGTGGCCGAGGACGGCATGGACCTGATCCAGCGGATGCGGCAGATCTACGACAACTACGGCTTCCGGACGAAGATCCTGGCCGCGAGCGTTCGGCACAGCAAGCACATGGTCGATTGTGCCCTGGCGGGCGCGGACGTGGCGACGGTACCGCTGAGCGTGATCAAGGCGACGCTGAACCACCCGCTGACGGACTCGGGGCTGAAGAAGTTCGTTGAGGACTACAAGAAGGCCTTCCCGAACGGGTGATTGGCGGAAGTCGCGAGTCGCGAGAGACTCGGGTCGCGAGTTGAAAGCGAAGAGATGAACGAACCCCGGCGCGTCTGTGCCGGGGTTTTTGTTTGTGGATTCAGGCGAGCGTGGACGTCTCGTTTCGCGCTTGCCGCAGCAGCTTCGCCGCCAGCAGGAAGACCGCGATGCCGGTGAACATCATCACGCCCGTGTCTTGCAGGATCTGCAGGCCCGGCAGGCGTGGCAGGGCGTGGGCGGCGAGGTACGCAAAGCCCAGCAGCCAGCCCAACCCGCTGAGGGCCTGATGCGGGTGTTCGCGTACGCCCCGGCTGACGAGCCAGACGATGATCGGCAACGCGAAGGCGAAGTAGTGCGTGTGGCAGACGGGCGTGACGACGAGCATCACGCAGAGCAAAAGACCGATGGTCGCGGGTGCGGCGGGATCGGAGCTGGTGGGCCAGCGCAGGAACGCGGCGGCGCGTTCGCGCAGGCCGCTGGTGATGGCGGGGACGCTGCGCCAGCCTGAGGCCAAAAGGGTGATGAGCAGCATCGAACCGCCAACGACGATCAGCAACGGGCGAGACCACCAGTCGGCGTCTTCAGGACGGAAGCCGCGCGGGGTGGTCAGGTGGGCGAGGTTGTGCGCCACGGCCACCAGGGACTGGCTCTCGGTGCCTGAGAGGCCGTAGAGCTCGAACTTGCGTGAGGTGTCGCCTTGACCCAGGGCGCTGACGACGTTGCCGAGGCCCGGCGCGCCCATGACGCGGAGCCACTGGAGGTTGTACTCGAGGGCTTGGGCGGGGCCGAAGGCGATGGCGGGGATGACGACGAGCAGCAGGAGCAAGCCGCAGGCGAAGCCCACGAGCGAGCGGAGATCGCGCCGCCAGAGCGGGTAGACGATGAGCAGGGCGGGGATGATCTTCACCGCGACGGCCCCCGCGAGGCAGAAGCCGCCCCACATGGCGAATCGACCTTTTCGGGCGACGGTGAGGTAGATGAAGCCGCTGACGCAGAGGAGCACGAGCGCGTCGGACTGCCCGCGTGAGAGGCCGTTGAAGAGGCCCGGCGCGCAGAAGATGACGGGCCAGAGGCGGAGCATCCACCAGCCGCGATCGCGCCAGTGCAGGTCGCTGAGGCGCTGATCGACGATCTCGACAGCGCGGGCGAGCAGGTGGGCGCTCCACAGGATCATCGCCAGCGAGGCGAGGTACCAGATCACGCAACTGATCCAGAAGGGGACGTAGAACGAGCGGTCGCTGTTGAGCTTGGCGTTCAGGCGGGCGGCCTCGCCCTTGAAGCGGGCGACTTCTTGCGAGGTTTCTTCTGGTGAGAGGCCGCGGGAGTCGCCGAACTTCTGGCGATCGGCGGCGAGTTTTAGAAACGTTTGCTCGGTGGGCGGCTCGGCGAGTGGTGTGAGCAGGATGGCGAAGGTGGAGGGGTAGACGTAGTTCCAGCCGCGTTCGCTGAAGGTGGCGTAGATGTCCTCGTTCGCCCGCACGGCCCAGGCGGCGCGGAGGAAGACGTCGAGATCGGTTTTGCGTTCGTTCTGGAGCGCGGAACGCTTGACGACGAGCCAGCCGAAGGCGAGCATCGCGATGCCGACGGCCGCGATGGCGTAGAACTCCCAACGCTTGAGTTTGTCGCGAACGGAACGATGACCCGGCGTCGGCGAAACGGACGGCCTCGATGACGAAGGCGGAGTGGGAGAAGACGAAGATCCGCTCACGCGCGGCCTTTCGTGCGGAGAGTCCTGGCGCCGGCTCGTTTCGCACCGCGTGATTTCGCCTTTGCCTTCGTGCTGACACTCGTGCGTGATGCTGCGTCTCGGCTTGACGACGCCAGCAACACGGCGCGGTCGAGTCGCCCGCCACTGCGTGGATCGCTCAGCAACGCTCGTGCACGTGCGAGATCGCACCGGGCTTTGTGCATCACCACCGCGGCCTTCACGTGCCCCTCGGCGGCGTCGAGCAGCGACAAGCTCGCATCACGATCAAGATTCGTCAGCGTCGAGATGATGCGGGCGGCCCGGTCACGGAGCTTCGCGTTGCTGGCCCGCAGATCGACCATGAGGTTCTCGTAGACGCGTCCCGAGCGGACCATGAGCGTCGTGCTGATGGTGTTCAGCGCGAGCTTGGTGGCGGTCCCGGCCTTCATGCGCGTCGAGCCGGTCAGCACCTCGGGCCCGCAGTTCAGCACGATCAGGTGGTCGCATTGCGGCGGCACGGGGATCGGCGAGCACGAGATCATCGCGGTGAGGCAGCGCGGGCTGGTGCGCTTGGCGATGCGGAGCGCACCGAGGACGTAGGGTGTTGTGCCGCCGGCGGCGATGCCGACGACGGTGTCTTTGTTTGTGAGCTTCAGGCGGGCGAGCTCTTCGCGTGCGCCGTCGGGATCGTCCTCCTTGCCTTCGCTGCTTTTGCGGAGGGCCGAGTCGCCGCCGGCGATGATGCCGATGATGCGATCGGGTGAGACTTGAAACGTTGGCGGGGCCTCGCTGGCGTCGAGCACGCCCAGGCGGCCCGACGTGCCCGCGCCGAGGTAGATCAGCCGCCCGGGCGCGTCGCTGTCGCAGAACCGCGGTTCGACGGCTTCGATGAACTGCGTGAGTGCGGGGCCGGCCTTCTTCAGGGCGGATATCACCGCGGCGTCTTCTCGGTTGATCAGCGAGACGCACTGGGCAACGGTGGCTTCATGCAAGCGACGCGAGCGCGGGTTGCGCTGCTCGGTGGCGATGCCGGCGCGGTTGGGCAGTGCGGCGGCGGGCTGCGCTTTGACGGCGGAACGACGGGGTGAAATCGAGGTGGTGTTCATCGGCTCGCGGATGATATCGGGGCAAGTGCTGAGGCGAATGTGGAGCAGTGGTGGTTCACCACGGCCATGGTGTGGTGTGAGCGTGACGGTGTGATCGCGTTCTTTTCGCGCGACAGTGCCGAGCGAGCGTGTGTTTGGTCGCACTCCGATGGAATCCCCAGTTCTCCGACTTCAGCCGCAACCCGCTGGCCCGAACGCGATATGTGATCTATGACTCGCTCGGACGTGTCGCGGGCGAGCGTGGCGATTCGTGTGTTGTCGACCGTTGATCCGCACGGATGCCGCGATGACAGGACACATCAGCTCACCGGAGAACAGCATGGATTCCGCTGATCTCAAACAAACTGCCGGGGCGTTTTTCGGTGTGGTTCAGCCGCGGGCGAAGGCTTCGGTAGGTGCTGATTCAGCGAACGGAGATGAGAACTCGCTGCCGTCGTTGCTCCGTCAGCATCTGGAGACCATCGCCAGAGCGCCGATTCTGCTGGTGGCGTGCGACTTTGATGGGACGCTCTCACCTTTGGTTGACGATCCGAATCTGGCGCGTGGAGATGAGGCGGCGGTCGACGCGTTCAATGCGATCGGGGAGCTCGCGTGGACCGAATCGGCGGTGATCTCCGGCAGAAGCTTTGCCGAACTGCGAAGACTCATGCACGGCGTGAACCGCACGTACACCGTCGGATCGCACGGTGCGGAATGGCAAGCCGACGGCGTGGTCTTCAGTACGCATCAACGCGTGCTGCTGCAGCGCGTACGCGACGCGGTTGACGGCATCGCGGATCGTTTCGTCGGCACGCGGGTTGAATCAAAGCCCGCGGGCGTTGCTTTGCATGTTCGTGGATTGGGTGAAGACGCCAGCGCGGCCGCGTGCGTCGCGGCGGTGGAAGCGTGCGCGAAGATCGAAGGTGTGTTCGCACGCAAGGGCAACCGGGTCGTTGAGTTCATGGTTCTTCCCGCGAGCAAGGGTGAGGCGTACAACCGCGCCCGCTTCGCCTGCGGCGCTACCGCGGCGGTGTTCATCGGCGATGACGTGACGGACGAGGACGTCTTTCGATCGATGCCGGCTGATGACGTCGCGATCAAAGTGGGACCGTCGCCGACCGCTGCGCTCCACCGGGTTCGCGACGTTGCGGATGTCGGGCGCGTTCTGCGTTTCATCGTGCAGCGCCGGCGTGCATGGATCCAATCGCGAACCGTCGTGGAACTTTCTCGCTGCGCGATCGTCAGCGATCAGCGCACGGCCGCGGTGATTTCTCCGGGGGCGCGAATCTCGTGGCTGTGCCTGCCGCGGCTGGATTCTGCCGCCGTCTTCGCGTCGCTGATTGGCGAGGAGAACGATGGCGTCTTTGAGGCTTCGCCGACGACGCCCAACGGAGAGAAGCCGCGGATCTCGTACGACGGTGACTCGTTTATCTGCGTGACCGAGTGGGACGGGCTTCGCGTGACGGATTACCTGGATTGTGCCGGCGGGCGGGCGTTTCAGAAAGCCGGTCGGTCCGATCTGCTCCGCGTCATCGAGGCTCGAAGACCCGCGATCGTTCGCTTCGCGCCCCGTCTGGATTACGGGCGAATCCCAACGCAGCTCGTCGCACGCGCCGAAGGGCTTGAGGTGCAGGGATCGACCGACGCGATGGTCCTCAGATCACCCGGGGTTGATTGGAAGATCATCAGCGAGGGCGTGCATCACACGGCGATTGCCGAGTTCGCGCCCGGTGACTCATCGGTGGTGCTCGAACTACGGTTTGGCACGGCAAATCTCGCGCCGGCGTTTGATCCTGAACCGACTCGGCGTGATCAGAACCGACGATTCTGGTCAGGGTGGGCGAACTCGCTTCGGGTTCCTGATCGGCATGCGCCTCTTGTTCGACGCAGCGCACTGGTGCTGAAGGCTTTGTGCTACGGGCCTTCCAGCGCCATCGCCGCGGCGGTGACGACGAGCGTGCCCGAGTTGCTCGGCGGTGTGCGGAACTGGGATTATCGATACTGCTGGCCGCGCGATGCCGCGAAGGCGGCCGCTTCGCTGGTGCGTCTGGGCAACACCGGTCACGCGATGAAGCTGCTCGACTGGATGCTCGAAGTCGTGGATCGATGCGAGACGCCCGACCGGCTGCGCCCGATCTACTCGCTCTCCGGGGGGCTGCTGCCGCCGGAGGCCGAGCTTGGGCATCTCAGCGGGTTCGCGCAGAGCAGACCCGTGCGCATCGGCAACGCGGCGGCGAACCAGGTTCAGCTCGATGTCTTCGGGCCGATCGTCAACCTTGTTGCGATGCTCGCAGAGCGCGGCGCGCCGATAGCGCCCGATCACTGGCGGCTTGTCCGGGCGATGGTTCGCGCGGTCGAGTCGAGATGGAACGAGCCCGACCATGGCATCTGGGAGATGCGCCTGGAACGCCGCCACCACGTGCATTCAAAGGTCATGTGCTGGCACACCGTTGATCGGGCGCTCGTGGTTGAACGCGCGGTCTGCGGCACGCAGAACGCCGAGTGGATCCGACTCGCCGAAACGATCCGCGATGATGTACTCATGCACGGCTGGAACGCGGATGTCGGCGCATTTACCGGGGCGTACGGGCACAGCTACCTCGATGCCGCGGTGCTGAAGATCGGTCTGACGAACCTCATCGACCACAACGACGAGCGCTGGAGAGCGACGGTTGAGAGCATCGAACACTCGCTCCGCAGCGGACCGACGGTGCGCCGGTACACCATCGATGACGGGCTGCCGGGCTCTGAGGGCGGCATGCACATCTGCACGGGGTGGCTCATCGAGTCGCTGATCACCGTCGGTCGACACAAAGATGCTTCCGAACTGCTCGGGGCGTTTGCCGAGAAGTTCGGAGAATCGGGAATACTCAGCGAGCAGTACGACCCGCGGCATCGCATGCCCCTGGGAAACCTCGCGCAGGCGTACTCACATCTGGCGTTCATCGACGCGGTCGTCGCGATGCACGGCGTTCAACACTGAAACCACACGCTCCGGGAGAAGATCATGTCAAACCGTCAGTGCGCGTTCCTTTCGAAGTCCCTTCGCCTTGGGCTGGTCATCGCCGTTCTTGCTGGCGGTGCCACGGGCACGGTCTTCTGGTTGCAGCTTCGAAGCGAGCAGCGGCAGAGCCTCGACGACCTGAACCGTCGCGCGCAGTTGCTGGGGCACCGCGTCTCCCCCACCGCGCTCAAGGCTCTTCAAGCGCCCTCGAACGAGATCGCAGCCGTCGTGGGTGATCGCCTCGACGGGCACTCGCGTCTATTGGGCATGGCGGTCTTCCGCGCCGACGGCTCATTGGTCGGTAGCGGCGAGGGCATCGCTGATCTCGTTACGTCGGTTCAAACCACCGTTGACGAGTCACTCTCAACCTCGACCGAACAGAGCGCGCTGATCCGCACCCGTGAGGGCAGCACGCACATGCTCGTTCAGCCCGTTCGCGCCGAGAACGGGCAGGCCCTCGGCGCGGTCGCCGTGCTGCACGATGCGCTCTACCTCGACGAACGTTCCACCCGCGGCGTGCTCCGCGGGCTGCTCTGGTCGCTCGGCGTCGCGGTCACGATGTTCCTCATCTCCACCGGATTGGCTTGGACGATCTTTGAGCGTCCGCTGCTCAAACTGGCAGAATGGATGAGGCGGTTGCGGTTTGCAAATACGCCCGAGCTTCCGCCCAAGAACCTGCCGGTCGGCAAACTCGCGGACGAGAGCGTTCACCTGGCGGCGTCGTTCCGTGCCGCACGGAGCAAGGAACGCGCCGAGGCTCAGGAGATCGTCCGCTCCGACAAGGCTTGGACGCGAGAACGTCTGCGGGCGCACGCGATCGACGCCCTCAGCGGCTTGCCGTTGGTGGTCGTCAGCAACCGCGAGCCGTACATGCACCAGCTCCGCGAAGGCAAGCCCACGCTCGTTCGCCCCGCGAGCGGCCTGGTGACCGGCCTGGACCCCGTCCTTCGCGCAACCGGCGGTTTGTGGGTCGCGCACGGCGCGGGCGATGCCGATCGGCAGACCGCCGACTCCGCCGGGTGCATCCCCGTGCCGCCGGACGATTCCCGCTACGCGCTCAAGCGTGTGTGGATCACCAAGGAAGAAGAGCAAGGCTACTACTACGGCTTCTCGAACGAGGGACTCTGGCCCCTCTGCCACCTGACCCACGAAAGACCCGTTTTCCGTGCCGACGATTGGGCGCAGTACGTTCGCGCGAACCAACGATTCGCCAACGCGGTGCTCGAAGAGATCGGCGACGAGAAAGCCGTCGTCATGGTGCAGGACTATCAGCTTGCGTTGCTCCCCGGGATGATCAAGGCCGCTCGCCCGGACATCCGCGTCGGTCTGTTCTGGCACATCCCCTGGCCGAACGCCGAGGTTTTCCGCATCTGCCCCTATCGCGCGGAACTGCTGCAGGGGATGCTCGGCGCGGATCTTCTGGGGTTTCACCTTCAGCAGCACTGCAACAACTTTCTTGAAACCGTCGACCGCATGGTCGAAGCGAAGCTCGACTGGGATCGCTTCTCTGCCGAGATCAAAGGGCACACCTCGCTCGTCCGCCCGTTCCCCATCAGCGTGCAAAGCTGGGCAGAGCGCGGCGTCGCCAACGGGCAGCAACTCGCCGAGCAGATCGCTTCGCTGCGACGCCAATACAGGCTCGAGAACCTCACCGTCGGCGTCGGTGTCGACCGCATCGATTACACCAAGGGCATCGCCGAGCGATTCAAGGCGATCGAGCGGCTGTTCGAAAAGCACCCCGAACACAAGGGTCGGTTCAGCTTTGTGCAGCTCGGTGCACCGAGCCGCGTGCATATTCCCCGATATCGCGACCTCGTGACCGAGCTGGAAGCCATCGCCGACGAGATCAACTGGAAACTCCAGGACGCGACCTCGGGTTGGAAGCCGATCCACTTCCTTGTCGATCACCACGAAGGACCGGCCGTCTACGCGTTTCTGAAGATGGCCTCGGTCTGCGTCGTCAGTTCGCTGCACGACGGCATGAATCTTGTCGCGAAGGAGTACGTCGCGGCAAAGGCCGAGGCCGCATCAGGCGATGCCGCGGCAGCACCGAGCGCGAACGATTCTGACGAAGGCGTGCTGGTACTTTCCGAGTTCGCCGGTGCGGCCCGCGATCTACCCGAAGCGCTGATCATCAACCCTTATGACACTGAAGAGTTCGCCGACGCGATCCACGACGCGATCGTGATGGACGCAAAGGAACGCCGCCAACGCATGACACGCATGCGACTTCGTATTGAGGAGTTCAACATCTACCGCTGGGCGGCGGACTTTCTGACATCGCTGGCACAGTCGAAGCCGCCGGTGGTGGTGACAACCACGGTGGGATCGGATGTGCCTTCAGCGCAGACAAAGTGATCGAGTTCAATGGGCTCGACCCGGTGGCGAGAGCACTGTCCAAGAATCTCGGTTCGCAATCACATCGAGGCAGCCGGAGTAGTCGGTGGTTCTCGCAAGATTTCCGGGACGCGATTTGAAAGACGAGAAAGGCCGCGCAACACATCCTCGCGGTTCTTCGCACTGACGATCCATCGCGGAAGCGTGGCGATCATCGATCTGCTTGATTGCCCACCGAGTCCGTCGCGGCCACGACCTCGATGTTTCGCGTAGATGTAGCCCCGGACATCGCGAAGATGCTGCGCATTGAAGGCCCACAGCGGCCGACCACGCACACGCGTTCTGAGCCAGAGGACAAGCTCGCGTCCTGTGACCAACTGTGGTTGGAATGGTCCTTGAGTGTCTTTCAACCCGTCGGTCCAGTCTGCAAACTGCCCGCAACCGTGACAGACCATCCGCCACTCCCACCGCCTTCGTGATTCGTCCGTGTACCCGGCTGAGCACCGCACCACAGCGCATTCGCCGCAGTTGGGACACTCGACAAGCACCTCGTGGAGATACCCCGTAATACGGAAACCCGGATCGGAGAACTTTGAGGGCTCGGATTTCTGCTCAAGTGGCCGACGCATGAACGCATTATTGCGTCGCAGAAAGATGCCTGTTCACCGGCCCTATCCTGCGCCATGCCCCCCGGCACACCCCCCACCGCGTTCTCAAACCTCATCGACGGAAAACTCGTACCCGCACTCTCCGGCCGAACGCTCGACGTGATCGAGCCCGCCACCGGAGCGGTCTACGCCACCGCCCCCGCGTCAGACTCGGCGGATATCGAAGCCGCCGTGCGTGCGGGCGAGCGGGCCTTCCCCGCGTGGTCAGGCACGAGCGCCGCCGAGCGTGCGAAACTGCTTGAGCGGCTCGCGGATCTGATCGACGCGAGCGTCAGCGAACTGGCGAAGGCCGAGAGCGACGACACCGGCAAGCCCATCACGCTCGCTCGTACGCTCGATATCCCGCGCAGTGCGGCCAATCTTCGCTTCTTTGCCGAGGCGATCCGCCAGTCGTCTTCAACGGTCTATTTCACCCAGAAGAGTGCCGTGCCGGGGAGTCGAGCGGCGACCAACACGGTCCTGCGCTCACCCCGCGGCGTGGCGGGCCTGATCTCGCCATGGAACCTTCCTCTGTATCTGCTGACGTGGAAGATCGCCCCCGCGATCGCCACGGGGAATACCTGCGTCTGCAAGCCCAGCGAGGTCACGCCCGCCACCGCCTCGATGCTGGGCGAGCTCGTCGTCAAGGCCGGTTTCCCGGCGGGCGTCATCAACATCGTCCATGGGCTGGGCTCCGCCGCCGGTGCGTCGCTGGTCACGCACCCCAGCGTCCCCGCCATCTCGTTCACCGGTTCCACGGCCGTGGGCAAGTGGATCGGTGAGAACGCCGGCGGCATGCTCAAACGCATCTCACTCGAACTCGGCGGCAAGAACCCGCTGATCGTCTGCGAGGACGCGGATATCGAGTTCGCCGCGGAACTTGCCGAGCGTTCGGGCTTCACCAATCAAGGGCAGATCTGCCTCTGCAACTCGCGCGTGCTGGTCCACCGTTCGATCTACGCGAAGTTCGTCGAGCGGTTCGTACAACGCGTCAGCGCCCGAATCATCGGCGACCCGCGCGATGAACGAACGCAGCACGGCGCACTGGTCAGCGCTGAGCACTTGCGAAAGGTCGCTAACGCGGTTGAGCGTGCCCGCACGCTCAACGGTCGCGTGCTCGTGGGCGGTTCGATGGTCAACCCGTCTTCTCTCCCCGACCGCTGCAAAGGCGGCTTCTTCTACGCCCCGACTGTGATCGAAGGCCTCGATCCAACCTGCTCCATCGAGCAAGAAGAGATCTTCGGCCCCGTCGTTACGCTCCAACCCTTCGACGATGATCAGCACGCGCTGTCGCTCGCCAACGGTACCGCCTACGGCCTGTGCGCCAGCGTCGTTACGCCCAACCTCGATCGCTCGCGACTCTTCTCAACCAAACTCAACTGCGGCATCGTCTGGATCAATGGCTGGCTCGTCCGCGACCTCCGCACACCCTTCGGCGGCACAAAGCACAGCGGCGTCGGCCGAGAGGGCGGGCAGGAGGCGCTGAACTTCTTCACCGAGAGCACCACCGTGTGCGAGGTCCACACAGACCGTCCGGGAAGCTGATCAAAGGACCCGCGAACGTCCACGGCCGCAAGCCACGCTTTCAACACCCGCACGGAGATGATTCGCCCTTTTTGGCGGAGGTGCGGTCCGCGGGCTCTTTGAGCAATGACCCTGCATGTCTAAGGGTTAGTTTGCATTCCATTTCCAGAAGCCACGACGTTTTCGTCCATTGAAGACCCAGTTCCCTGTTACGCTGCGGGCCGCAGGTACATGAAGGAGCCCGCGCATGGTCCGTTTCTTGTCTGCGGCGTCGCTGATTCTGAGCGTGTGTGCGATCAACACCGAAGCGATCGAACCTAAGCAACCAGCAACCGGCACTCCGAGCGCACCGCAATCGGAGACTGCCGATAAAGTGGCGATCAACCCGCAAGCAAAGGCCGTGGTTGATCGAGCGATCGCCGCGTATCGTGCTATGAACAGCTACAGCGATGTTCGCGTGGGGCAGAAGATCGTCCAAGGCGTCAAGGCCGACGGAACGCCGCTGAAAGAAGACTACAAACCGTACATTCTGGCACTCAGTTGGCAAGGCAGCTCAGAGAATCCCGGATTCCGCATCGCGGCGCCGTCGGGGTTCGGTGCGGGCGGCGACGGAAAGACCGCCACGACGTGGTTCCGAACGCCGAGCAAAGGCCAGGGCTATGTCCAGGTGCCCTACGAAGCTCGCGCCACGCTCCCCGAACGAACCAAGGCGATTCGAATCTTCTACAGCGAGCATCCGCTGCTCTCGGTGCTCACCGGCATCAAAGATGGACCGTTGATGGGGTACGTCACGCTTGAGACCGTGCGTCCCGCTGTACGCGATGGTGTGAAAGGTCAGGAGGTCCTCGGCACATCCCGAAGCCTCGAACAACCCGACAAGACCACGCCTCTGACGATGTTCTTCGCGGACGATACCGGCTTGCTGATCGAGGCGGAGGTCGATGATACGAAAGTCTACAACGATCACTACGACGGGGACCGCGTCTTCTCGGTTGTGAAGTACACCATCAAGATGACGCAGATCAAAGTCAACGAGAAGATCCCCGCCGACCAACTCGGTTTTCAGCCCGAGCCGGGCGCAAAGCGATTCGAGAGGCTCGACCGTTACTCCGACATGGAGGAGGAACTGCCGCCCGCGTCCGGACTGATCGGGCAGACCGCGCCGGCATGGAAGTCCACCGACTTTGCTGGCGCTCCGGTGGCCTCCGCCGACCACGAAGGTAAAGTGATGGTGATGGATTTCTGGGCCAGTTGGTGCGGCCCGTGCGTGCTGGCGCTGCCGCACGTTGAGACGCTGCGCCAGAACTACGAACCGCGCGGGGTGGTCTTTCTGGGCGTGAACAATGAACGGAATGCCGCGGGGCTTGAGAAGGCCAAGAAGTTGATCGCCGACAAAGGCATTCAGCTCAAACAGGTCATCGACAACGGTGCCATCGGCAAGGCGTACCGCGCAGATTCGATCCCGCACCTGGTGATCATCGACCGCGCAGGCAAAGTCCGCGCGGTGCACAGCGGTTTCGGCGAATCGACCTCGAAAGAGATCGAAAAGAACCTCAACGAACTGCTCGCCGAACCCGCTCCGCCCGCGGAGCCAACACAGCCTGCGAAGCGGTAGTGTTCAGATGCAGCCCAGGAACAACGCGTTGAAGAAGGCGTTGTAATCGCCCTCATTCACGCCGTTGTTCGTGCAGGATGGTTCCTCGTTGCGGGGCGTGCCGTTGTCGCAGGCGATATCGCAGAACGCGTTGACCGCCGCGGTGCCTTGCCCCGCCTGGAAGAAGAACCCGTCCGCGGCAAAGAACGCGTTGTAATCGCCCTCGTTCGGGCCGAGCGTGCTGTTCGTGCAGCCGCTGAGCGCACGCGTCAGGGGTGTGCCGTCGTCGCAGGCGATGTCCGCGGGGTTGCAGCCATCACCGGGGAGGCTGATCGAGACCGCGTACGAGTAGAGGTAGCCGGGGACCTGCGCGAAACCAGCAGGGACCGGGCCCTGCGGGTTCGTCCCCGCGCTCGCGTCGGCGATGGTCAAGTAGCACTGCGAAGGCGTGTCGAGCGCGGTGTAGCGGTACTGCGACGCCGCGTTGAGGTACACATCAAACTGCTCCCCCGCGCCCGTCTGCGTCACGGAGTAGTCGTTGTCCGTACCCAGCAGCATCAACCGCCGACCATCGATCAGCCGCGGACCGACGCACAGCCCTTCGAGCTTCTCAGGCAGGACAACGCCCGCCGTGGTCAGGTCCGCCGCGACGTCCACGAGCAGCGTCTTGCTCACCGCCACCACGCCCGTCGGCAGCGTGTTGCTCGAGTTCGAGAGCGCGATCGACTTCACGTCCGTCGCGCCGGCAAGGTCAATGCGATAGATCCGCTTGCTCGAAACAGGCAAGCCCACGATCGTCTCGTCGACGCTCTGCCCGCGGTTGTCGCGCTCGATCACCAGGAAGCTCGTCGGCCCGATGGCCGTGATCCCGCTCAGCCCGATGTTCCGCCCCTGAGCCGTCGCGGTGTAATCCTGCGCGGTGCCCGGGATGCGGCTGTTGATCTCCGCGAGCGACTCGAGCGTATAGACATACTGAGCCGTGCACTGACCGGTCGCCACCGAGAACTCAACGATCCGCACATGCTGCCCGCGACGCCCCTGCGCCTGCGGGCCTTCCTGCGCCAGTGGGTCCTGAAGCACGCCGAAGAGCTTCGTCCCGTCAAGGCTCAGCGTCAGCCCCTCGTATCCGCGGTTGTCCTGCCGCCCCGTCACCACCGACGCGGGCGTGCCGCTGTCACGCGTGCCCGAGTAGCTCGGGTTCCCCGACGCATCCTTCGGCGTCAGATTCGCCGGCACCTCGAACGCCTGCACCAGCACACCCTGCGGGTTGAACTTCAGCACGCTGGGCCCATACTCATCCGCGATGTACACGTTGCCCTGCGCATCGACCGTGATCCCCTCCGGATCAAGACTCCGCCCCAGTTCCACCGTGCTCGCCCCACCCGGACGCGTCGCATCAAGCGCGGGGGTCAGGCCGTTGAACGTGCTCACCCCGTCCGCCTGCTTCAGGATCACCGTCGATACCAGGCGGAAGTTCGAGATCGCCCCGTTCGGCGCCACATCAACCTTGAACGTGCTGAACCGCGGCTCATAGCTGATCAGCCCGCCGCCCGGCCCGCGATCGCTCAGCGCGTAGTACGTATCCGACGAAGCCTGGTACCACAGGTCAGAGAAGTGCCCGAACCGGCTCTGGTTCGCACCCGCGCCGGCCCCCGAGAGATCCGGGGTCGACGCCGGGACCGTCAACGAGTTGACGTACGTCGCCGGGCTGACTCCCCCCATCACCTGCATCCCACCCG